>DATFRR010000197.1:0-2844 GCA_035263025.1 Micromonosporaceae bacterium | reverse complement strand
CCGACGACGGTGCGCGGCGCCCGCTGGCTGACCCGTCCCATCTTGACGTCGTCGGGGCACTGGAAACCGACGGACGCGGGACGCATGCACTCCGGGCAGATCGGGCGATTGCACCGGACGCAGCGGACTCCCGTCTCACGCATCGGGTGCCGGTAGCAGCGCGACATAGGCTCCGGTGCCGGGACACCGCTGCCCTCTCCGTGCTCTTCGTTGGGCACGGATGCGCGCGTTTCAGACATCGATAGGACTTAGCTCCCTGCCGGCTCCACCGTGACCGAGTTGATCGTGATGTCCTCGACCGGACGATCGTTACGGCCAGTCTTCGTACCGGCGATCGTGTCGACGACCGCTCGGCTGTCTGCGTCGGCGACCTCGCCGAAGATGGTGTGCTTGCGATTCAGGTGCGGCGTCGGGCCGACCGTGATGAAGAACTGCGAGCCGTTCGTGCCCGGCCCGGCGTTGGCCATCGCGAGCAGGTACGGCCGGTCGAACTGCAGCTCCGGGTGGAACTCGTCGCCGAACTGGTAGCCCGGACCGCCGTAGCCCTGCCCGAGCGGGTCGCCGCCCTGGATCATGAACCCGCTGATCATGCGGTGGAAGATCGTGCCGTCGTAATACGGCCCGGTGCCGGGCGCTCCGGTCTTCGGGTCGCGATAGTCCTGCGTACCCTCTGCGAGGCCGACGAAGTTGCGGACCGTCTTCGGGGCGTGGTTGGCAAACAGCTCCACGCGGATCGGACCGGCGTTCGTGTGGATGGTGGCGAATGTCGTTTCAGCCACAGTGGGCTCCTTGAGTCAGTAGGGAACGTGTGTCGGAAAGTGCATCGAAGGCTCAACGGGTCGTACGACCGGACTGTTGCTTCAGTGGTGCTTTGCGAGCGATGCCTGGGTTCGGGAATCACGGTGGTCGCTGGTCGGTGTGCTGCAATCCTGCCATCTGTCCGTTCTGCCCATGCGCCCAGCCTTGAACGGGCAGGATGTTCGGTGAGTGCCACGTTCGGTGGATCACCAAACGGGAGGTGGGGCACGTGTTTGGACGCGGTCAGGCGCAGACCCGGCAGGATCTCGCCCGCGCCGAATTCGGGGAGAGCATGGATCACTTCCGGCTGGCCGCGACGCACGCCGCCGGCGGGATCGGCGCTACGGTCGGGCCGCGGATGGGCATGGCGCGTGGCCGGATGGGTTCGGCCCGCGAATACGTCGGTCCAGGCGCCGAACGCCTTCGCGGTGCCGCCTCCCAAGGATGGGATACCACGATCGCGTTCGTGACGCCGATCGCGGACGCGGCCCGCCAGGGTGCGATCCGGGCGACGAAGCTGCCGGACGCCGAGAAGCGCCGCGGAAACGGAAACGGCAACGGTGGCGGCCGCACCTCGGCGACAGTCGCCTCGATCGTCGCGGCGGGCGCCGCTATCGGCGCGACCGGGGCCCTCGTGGCACGCAAGCGGAACCGCGCACGGTGGGCCGAATACGAGCCGTCCGCGCTGCAGGACGAGGCGGACGCGCTGGTCGACGAGACCCGCGCTGCCAACCGGGAACGCAACGGCCGGCCGCGTGCTGCGTCGAAGATGGCCGGCTGGGCCAGGGACCACGGCATGTCGGTCGACAGCGTGCAACGACGTATTCAGGATGCGCGCGGTGGCGGTGGGTCGCGCGGGGCTGGTGTGAGCGGCGACGCGATGCGCGACACCGGGCGTCGCACTTCCGGGATGACCGACACCGGGATGGGCGAGACCGGGATGGGCGGCATGCCGGGCGATATGACCGACGAGATGCGCGACGCCATGTCGGAGCCGAAGCCTCGGGGCGGCGACACCGCGCATCACCTAGCCGACAAGGCCGACGCCAAGTTGAATGACGCTTCGACTCGTCGAGGCTCGAAGTCGTCCGGCAAGTCCAGCGACCCGGCCACCGGCGCGACCGCGGACGATGTCGACGACGTCCTGCGTTCCTCCAAGGACCGCCACCGTCGGTAGCGGTCGACTGCCGTAACAGCCGGCACCTGCGGCATCTGTCGCCGGTGGGCGATGTCTGCCGCCTGCGGGCGGGCACTTCCCACCAGCGGGCCTACAGCCAGTCAGAGTTACCGGCAGTCACACTTAAAGCTAGCCAGACTTACAGCCAGCCGGACTTGCGGAACTGGCGATAGAGGACGATCGAGGCGAGCAGGCTGAGCCCGAGTACGGCGGGATAGCCGTACCGCCAGTTCAGCTCCGGCATGTAGGCGAAGTTCATGCCGTAGATGCCGGCGACCGCGGTCCAGACCGCCGCGATACCGGCCCACGCCGCGATCTTGCGCATGTCGTCGTTCTGGTCGACGGTCACCTGGGCAAGTCGTGCCTGCAGGATCGAGTTCAGCAGGTCGTCGAATGAGACGACCTGGTCGACCGTCCGGCTCAGGTTGTCGTTGACGTCGCGGAAGTATCGCTGCAACTCGAGCGGTACGTCCGCGATATGTCCGCCGGCGATGTCCGCGACCGGCCGCTGTAGAGGCAGCACCGCTCGCTTGAACTCGACCAGCTCGCGCTTCAGTTGATAGATCCGCTGAATCGAACCGCGTCGGTCGCGGGCGAACACGCTGTCCTCGAGCTGGTCGATGTCGAGTTCGATCTGACCGGCCGTCTCAACGTACGTATCGACGATCCGGTCGTAGATGCGGTGGGCGACCGCCCACGGGCCCTCGGCGAGCTGGTCGGGATCCGACTCGAGGTCGGCCCGCAGCGAAGCGAGTTCGGTCGGTGCGCCGTGCCGAACCGTGATGACGAAGTCTTTGCCGATGAACAGCATCACGTGGCCGGTCTCCACGATCTCGGAGATCTCGGTGAGCTCGCCGTGCTCGATGTAG
>DATFRR010000196.1:0-20756 GCA_035263025.1 Micromonosporaceae bacterium | reverse complement strand
GAGCGCGGCGAGCGCCTGGCTGGCATGCAAATCCTCGTTCAGATGCAGCCCACTCCAGTCGGCGACGGAGCCTTCCACCATGAACGCCGCGAACGCGATCAGGCCGACGAAATACGCGAGCCTCGGCAGCCGTCCGGCCCGAGCTGGCGCGTCGCGTTCCTCGGCACCCGCGGGCAGGTACGTCGGGCCGAGCGCGAGCGCGATCGGTGTCGAGACGATGGCGGCGCCGACGACCGAAGCGCCGAACGACAGATGCGCGGCGGCGGTGAGCGAACCGGCCGCGCCGCCAAGCACCGCGCCCGTGCTCCAACCGGCGGCGATGCCGCTCATCAGATGCCGGTCGTACGCCCGCTCGAGCGCGGCCGCCTGGGTGCTCATCGCGATGTCGAGGATCCCGAACGCCATGCCAAACAGCGCGGACGCGGCCAGCAGCAACGGATAGGTGTTCGCCAGCCCAACCGGCGCGAGTGTCAAGGTGGCCGCCGGGCCGGCGAGCCGAAGCGCGTTCTTCGTGCCGACCCTGGCCACGATGCGTTGCGTGATTTGCATGGTGATCAGCGCGCCACCGCCCCAGCACAGCACCACGACGCCGACGCTGCCCGCGTCGAGGTTGAACTTCGCGACGAGGGCCGGCGTGCGTACCACCCAAACCGCGCTGATCGCGGCGGCGAGGGCGAAGGTGAGCGTGATGCCGACGCGTGCGCGCCGCAACACCGCTCGCGGTGTCAACCGACGCGACGTCATGGGTTGATCGTCGGGGACCATGTGGTCTCGACGCGAGAGGTTGTGCGAATCCTCTCGTCCGCCCGGAGCGGGAGCGCTGCCGGCCTGGAACCTACGGCGCCTTCGTCAACTCCTCTTGACGACGTGGGTCGTGTCAATTAACCTTGACGGCATGACGGAGGTCAACGATCTCGCGGTCGCGGCCGGTGGCACCGATGTGCGAGCCGGTCTGCGCGCCACGCTCGCGCTACGGCGACTCGCCGAGCGTCTCGAGCGCTTGCAAGTCGGCAACGCCCGCCGGCAGGGCTGGTCGTGGCAGGAGATCGCGGACGCGTTGGAAGTCAGCAAGCAGGCGGTGCACCAGAAGCACGCGGCTCATACCCCGACGCCGGATACGCCGCCGCCGGATGCGCGGGCGGCGCGCCAGGCGCGGGAGGTGTGGGAGCGACGAGAGCCGCGGCGGCCGCGTGGGGAGCGCCGCACCGCAGGAGACGGTCGATCCGACGGTCCGTCACTGGGCCCGTCACAGGGAGAGGGTTAGCCATGCTGGAACGGTTCACCACATCGGCGCGGCAGACGGTGATGGGTGCACGCGACGAGGCGATCGCCACCGGTCGCACCTACGTCGGCACGGAGCACATGCTGATCGCGCTGCTCGACGTCGATCGCGGGCCGGCATACCGGGTGCTGACCGAAGCCGGTGTGACGGCCGCGTCCGTCCGGGCCGACCTGGACAGGCGCATCCCACCCGCGGCCGATCCGCTCGGTCCGGGGGACGCCGAAGCACTGCGCGCCATCGGGATTGATCTCGACGCGGTGATCGCGCGCGTGGAAGCCGCCTTCGGCGAGGGAGCACTTGACGAGCCCGACGAGCCGGGCGGCGGGCGCCGCAGGCTGTTCGGCCGCGGCCGTCGGGAGCCGATGGGCACGCGCCGGCATCCGCGCATCACACCGCGCGCGAAGAAGGTGTTGGAGTTGTCGTTGCGGGAGGCTATCTACCGCAATGACCACGAGATTCGCGCCGAGCACATCCTGCTCGGGCTGATCCGCGAAGGCGAGGGACTCGCCGCCCAGATCCTGACCGACGCTGGACTGTCGCTGGCGGATCTACGTACCCGGCTGGACCAGACGCTGGGCGACGCGGCGTAGCGCTCGCTGTTCGGCGCAGCCGGCGCGGTGAGCTGGCTATTCGGTGCTACCGACCGGCGTAGCGCCGCGACAGCCCGGCGCCGTGGGGATAATCGCCCCATGACCGATCCGATGCCCCGCGTGCCGCTGACCGCCGACCTGTCGTTGCCGATGGTCGGCTTCGGCACGTGGCAGCTCAACGCAACCGAGGCGTACGACGCCACACGCGTCGCGCTGGATACCGGATACCGGCACATCGACACCGCGACGCTATATGGCAACGAGGCCGACGTCGGCCGCGCGATCCGGGACAGCGGGGTGCCGCGCGACGAACTGTTCGTGACGACCAAGCTGCCACCCGACCGGGTCAACCGGGTGCGGTCCACGCTGGAACAGAGCCTGCGCCTGCTCGGGCTCGACCACGTCGACCTCTGGCTGATCCACTGGCCACCGAGCGGCACCGCCGCGGTGGACACCTGGCGCGAGTTCATCGAGCAACGGGACGCCGGCTTGACCACGACGATCGGCGTAAGCAACTACGACCTCGGGTTCATCGACGAACTCGCGGCTGCCACCGGTGAGGCACCGGCGGTCAACCAGATCTCGTGGAGTCCGACCCGCTTCGACCCGGTGCTGGTCGAGGGCCACCGCGAGCGTGGCGTCGTGCTGGAGGGTTATAGCCCGCTCAAGAAGACCAACCTTCGGGACGCGACGTTGGTCGAGATCGCCGGTGACCACGGCGTGACGCCGGCCCAGGTCGTGCTGCGCTGGCACCTCGAGCACGAGATCCCGGTCATTCCGCGATCGTCGAAGGCCGAGCGTGTGGTGTCCAACTTCGACTTGTTCGGCTTCTCGCTCAGCGGAGACGAGGTCAAGCGCATCGACGCGATGGGCGGTTGACTGCGCCGGCTAAGGCGGTCGGCGGCGTCTGTCAGGGCAGCGTCGATTAGGGCAGCGCCGATTAGGGCAGCGTCTCGACGAAGATGGCGACGCCAATGACCATGAACACCAGGGGTACGAGCCAGCGACCCCACCGTTCCACGAGCGCCACTATCGGCCGGCGGGCGCCGAGCCACTCGCCGACGGCGCACAAGGCGGCGAGGCATACCGCAAACACCACGACGGAGATGGCTGTGCTCGTCCATCCGATGGCTCGGAACGTCGGGGCGTAGACCGCGACGTTGTCGCCGCCGTTGGCGATGGCGAGCGCCGTCACCGAGACGAGGCCGCGAGCCACCACCGGTGGCTCCTCGCCGTCCGGGTCACGCCATGCGCGAATCAGTCCGACGAGTCCGAGTCCGAACGGGATGACACCAAGCAGACCGACCCAGCGATCCGGCACCAGCCGTAGCCCGGCCGCGGCGGCGACCGAGATGGCAACGAGGACGCCGATCCCGATGTACTGACCGACCCAGACGTGCCAGCCTCGCAACTGGTGTTCGGTCGTGCGTGCGGCGAGGAACAACACGGTGATCACGACGAGGTCGTCGACATTCGTGGCGGCGAACACACCGATCGCGCCCGGGACGGTGCGCAACACGTCGTGCACCCAGGAAGCCTAGGCGACCGCCGGACGGCGACAGTGGGGCGGCGCGGTCGACTGGTGCGCCGGCCCTCGCTGGCGGCTCAGGGCTCGTTGCGGATCTGGAGCGCGTCTCCGGTCGAGACGTCGAGGATCGCGCGGGTGCCAACCGGCGCGCCGAGCCGTACGGTCAACGTGACGATCTTGGCCATCGCAACACAGACAGTCGCCGTACCGAACGAGAACACCCCGAGCACGACCGTGCCGGCGTCTTCGTAGACGAGCGCGCGAGTCGTGGTGTCGCATGGGCTTACCACCGCGTAGAACCTGATCGTCGTACCGTCGATCGACGCGATGCGTTCCGCGCCGGCGACGTGGTGTGCGGCGATGTCACGGTCGCCCGACGACGTCCGTACCGTCGGCGGTTGCGTGATCGCAGACGTGGCCACGGCGACGCGCGCGATCGGTCCGGGCAGCGTGTCGAAGGTGAACAACCATGCCGGCACGGTCGCGAGTCCACGACTGGTCCAGAGCTTCGTGGTGCCGAGCTCGACATGCGTCACGTGGTATGTGCGGCACATCGACGGCTGGCTGGTCGCGACCGTACCGGTGGGCTCCGCGTCCGGGCCGGTCGGCACCGGCGGCAGTGGGCCGGTGGGCACCTTATTCGTCAGCGGGCATGCGACCGGATGGCCGTCCGCGAGCTGCCGGTACGCGAACTGGGACGGCTGCAGCGGTACGGTCATCGTGCCGCCACCGGGGAACGCGATGCGACCCGTGCCCGGCGACGCGGGCAGTTTTGACACCATCAGGAACGAACCGGCGAACACTATTGCCTGTCGCGTCGCCTCGGACAAGCCGGCCGGCAGCACGGTGAGGTCTTGCAGCGGTACGAAGCCGTTTCGCCACGCGTCACCGTGGTCGGCCGCGGCCCACTGCTGCGCCACCTGCTTAGCGCGCTTGGTGAACGCCGCCGATCCGCTTGCGATCTCGGCGTCCGATGCTGGCGTGCCCGATGTGCCCGGCGACGCCAACGGCGACCCTGGCCGGTCGATCGTGGCCCGCGCGCACGCGGTTGATGACGCCGCGACGAGACCCGCGACGACAAGCGCGGCGGCAATGGTGCGCATATTGGTTCGACGCCGATGGTCTCCGCGCGGTTCCGCTGCTTGGGCCGGCTCTCGACACGACAACGCGGCCGGGGCGTTCAGGCCGAGCGGCTCATAGGAGAGAATGCTCGCGTGAGCATCCCGCGCCAGATCGTCCTGCTCGGCTCCACGGGATCGGTCGGCAGCCAAGCGGTCGAGATCGTCCGCGCCAACCCGGAGCGGTTCCGGGTGGTGGCGATCGGAAGCGGCGGCAGCAACGTGGAACTGCTCGCGTCCCAGGCCCTTGAGCTCGGCGTCGAGGCGGTCGGCGTGGCTCGTGCGTCGGCCGCGCAGGATCTGCAGCTCGCGTTCTATGCGATCGCGCGGGAGCGCGGCTGGTCGAGCGGGGACTACCGACTGCCGAAGATCATCGCAGGTCCGGACGCGATGGCGGAGCTTGCCGACTGGCCGTGCGACACCGTGCTGAACGCGGTCGTCGGGTCACTCGGGCTGGCACCCACGCTGACGGCGTTGCGTGCCGGCCGCACGCTCGCGCTCGCGAACAAGGAGTCGCTGGTGGCCGGCGGTCCGCTGGTCCGCGCCGTCGCGAAGCCGGGCCAGATCGTGCCGGTCGACTCGGAGCACTCCGCGCTCGCCCAATGCCTCCGGTCCGGAGCCCCCCGGGAGGTGCGGCGCCTGGTGCTCACCGCCAGCGGCGGGCCGTTCCGCGGCCGGAGCCGTGCCGAGCTCGGTGCCGTGACACCGGAGCAGGCTCTGCAGCACCCCACCTGGAACATGGGTCCGGTGGTGACGATCAACTCGGCGACCATGGTCAACAAGGCGCTCGAAGTGATCGAGGCACATGAGCTGTTCGGCACGCCGTACGGTGATATATCCGTCACAGTTCACCCGCAGTCCGTCGTCCACTCGATGGTCGAGTTCCGCGACGGATCCACGGTCGCCCAGTGCAGCCCGCCCGACATGCGGCTGCCGATCTCGCTCGCGCTCGGCTGGCCGGACCGGGTCGACTCGGCGGCCACCGCGGTGGACTGGACGCGTGCCCACGAGTGGCAGTTCCTGCCGTTCGACGACGAGGCGTTCCCGGCGGTACGCCTGGCCAAGGCCGCCGGACTCGCCGGCCGTTGCCGTCCGGCCATCTACAACGCGGCCAACGAGGAGTTGGTGGCCGCGTTCACCGACGGCCGGTTGCCGTTCCTCGGCATCGTCGACTCGCTCGAGTCGATATTGGCCGACGCGCCGGACTACGACGAACCAGGTACCGTCGAAGACGTCCTCGCGGCCGAGTCCTGGGCGCGGGCGCATGCCCGGACGCGTGTGGCGGCCGTGACAGAAGGGTCGTGAATCGTTGGAAGCGCTCGGCGTCGTTCTGTTCGCCCTGCTGATCCTGGGTTCGGTTTGCTTGCACGAAGCGGGCCACATGCTCACCGCCAAGCGCTTCGGCATGAAGGTGACGCGCTACTTCGTCGGTTTCGGACCGACGCTGTGGTCGTTCCGTCGCGGTGAGACCGAATACGGCGTCAAGGCACTGCCGCTCGGCGGTTTCGTCAAGATCGTCGGGATGACACCGCAGGACGACGACGTCGCACCTGAGGACGAGCCCCGCGCGATGTGGCGCTTCCCGGTGTGGAAACGGACCGTCGTGATGAGCGCCGGCTCGGTCACGCACTTCGTCATCGGCTTTGTGCTGCTGTGGATCACGGCATCCTTCATCGGGCTGCCGAACCCGAAGTGGGAGACGTTCCTCAACTCCGACGAGGCCACGTTGAACGCCTCGAAGCCGTACGTTCAGGTCGCGTCCTGTCTGCCACGCGCCACCACCAGCACGACCTGCGACCCGGCCGCCGCCGCGGCGAAGCGAGCCGGACTGCACAATGGTGACCTGATCACCTCGATGAACGGCGTGGCCGTCAACACGTACGGCGACCTGGTCACGCTGGTACGCACCGCGAAGCCCGACACCTCGAACTCGCCGGACGCCAAGATCACGTACGTTCGCGACGGTCAGACGCACACCGTGACGGTCCCGCTGGCCGCCGTGTCGAGGCCGCCGCTCGACGCTCCGCAGTCCGACGCGGTCAGCACGTACGCGCTGGGTGTCAGTCCGAGCCTGCCGCCGAGCGAGCCGTTCAACATCGCGTACGGTCCGATCGACGGCATCTCGCACGCGGGCACCTACACCGCGACCACGTTCGTCGGCATCGGTACGGCGCTCAAGCACCTGCCCGGCAAGGTCCCGGGGCTGTGGAACGCGCTGCAGGGTAAGCCACGCGATCCGAACGGTCCGATCAGCGTCGTCGGCGCAAGCGAACTCGGCGGGCAGACCGTCGCCCTCGGCGAGTGGGGCTTCTTCCTGCTGCTCGCCGCCGCGCTGAACTTCTTCGTCGGCGTGCTGAACCTGTTCCCGCTGCTGCCCCTGGACGGCGGCCACATTGCCATCGCGTGGTACGAGAAGTTCCGTGCCTGGCTCGCCCGCCGACGGCGGTTGCCCGAGCCGGCCCGCGTGGACTACTACAAGCTGGTGCCGATCACGAACGCGGTTATCGTGATCCTCGGCGCGTTCTCGCTGCTCACAATCCTGGCCGACATCATCAACCCGATCAACATCATGCAGTGAGGGTGATCTCGATTTGACTGCCATCAACCTCGGCATGCCGGCGAGCCCGGCGGTGCCGCTTGCTCCGCGCCGCCAGAGCCGCCAGATCATGGTGGGTACGGTGCCGGTCGGCGGCGGTGCCCCGGTCTCCGTACAGTCGATGACCACGACACTGACGTCCGACGTCAACACGACGCTCCAGCAGATCGCGGAGCTCACCGCGGCCGGCTGCCAGATCGTCCGGGTTGCTGTGCCGTCGCAGGACGACGCGGACGCGCTGCCGCAGATCGCGCACAAGTCGCAGATCCCGGTGATCGCCGACATTCACTTCCAGCCGAAGTACGTGTTCGCCGCGATCGACGCCGGTTGCGCCGCGGTGCGCGTGAACCCGGGCAATATCAAGAAGTTCGACGACCGGGTCGGTGAGATCGCGCGGGCCGCGATGGACGCCAAGGTGCCGATTCGCATCGGCGTGAACGCCGGATCGCTTGACCCGCGGCTGCTCGAGAAATACGGCAAGGCCACGCCGGAGGCGCTCGTCGAGTCGGCGCTGTGGGAATGCTCGCTCTTCGAGGAGCACGGGTTCCGCGACATCAAGATTTCGGTCAAGCACAACGACCCGGTCGTGATGATCCGGGCGTACCGGCAACTCGCCGAGGCCTGCGACTACCCGCTGCACCTCGGCGTGACCGAGGCCGGCCCGGCGTTCCAGGGCACCATCAAGTCGTCGGTCGCGTTCGGTGCGCTGCTCGCCGAGGGCATCGGTGACACGATCCGCGTGTCGCTGTCCGCGCCGCCGGTCGAGGAGGTCAAGGTCGGTTCGGCGATTCTCGAATCGCTGGGGCTGCGCGAGCGCGGTCTGGAGATCGTGTCGTGCCCGTCATGCGGCCGCGCGCAGGTCGATGTGTACACACTCGCGGACCAGGTGACCGCCGCACTCGACGGATTCCCGGCGCCGCTGCGGGTGGCGGTGATGGGCTGCGTCGTGAACGGACCGGGCGAGGCACGCGAGGCGGATCTCGGCGTTGCATCCGGTAACGGCAAGGGCCAGATCTTCGTGAAGGGCGAGGTCATCAAGACCGTACCGGAGTCGCAGATCGTGGAGACGCTCGTCGAGGAGGCGCTGCGCCTCGCCGACGACATGGGCGTTGACCTGCCCGAGGAGCTGCGTGGTCTGAGCGGCCCGACGGTGACCGTGGGCTGAGCGGACCACCCGGAGTCGAAGCGCCCGCCCCGAATATCGGGGTGGGCGCTTCGTATGTGGCCAGTCCTACTCGGAGTCGGCGAGGATGGCGTAGAGCTTGCGCTTGGTCTCGTTGAGCACAGCGACCGCGCGGCTCCACTGCTCGGGATCGCGTTCGAACCCGATTTGGCGCAGCGCCATCATGATGCCGGTGACCGCCTCGCGGGTGTCGTGCCCGGTCGACACGGTCTCGTCGCTGAACTCCGCCCACGGCGCGTTCGCCGCGGCCGTGGTCGCCTCTGCCTGACCGGCCTCGGTCAGCGAATACGCCTTGCGTCCGCCGCCCTCAACGCTACGGATCAGGCCCTCGTCCTCGAGCATCTGCAGCGTCGGATAGACCGAGCCGGGGCTGGGCCGCCACACGCCGCCGGTCCGCTGGTCGAGCTCTTGGATCATTTCGTACCCATGCATTGAGCGCTCGGTGAGCAGCGCAAGGATCGCGGCGCGGACGTTGCCGCGACGGCCCGTCCGGCCGTGACCGCGGTGATGGCCGTGTGGCCCGAAGCCCGGACCGCCTGGCCCGAAGCCCGGACCCGGCGGGAACGGCGGGCGGAATCCGCCGCGCCGCATCCGTCGGCCGAACTCGTGCACGAACTCGTGTGGATCATGGATGTGTTCGTTACCCATGGTTTAACCCCCCAAATGTGTCGCGACACCGGCTGAGACACGCCAGGAACGTCGCGAGCTATCTTCGACTGTTCTTGTGTGTGTCGACGATATATCGGCAACGTATCGGTGTCAAGGCCATCTGGAAACGCAGCCGGCTCGGGGGACGCTGCGGGACTCTGCGGCGGCAGCGCGCCGCATGCCCGATGTCACGATCGGCCGCACACGCTAGTGCGCAGGAGCCGGTCGGTCTGGCACGCTTGAACTGTGCTGACGGCGGACGTGCGGCTGCTCGGTGACGCGGAGCGGGTCGCGGTCGAACGCGTGCTGGATCGTGCGCCGTACGCGGCGGCGCCGGTCGCGGAGCAGGTCGCCGCGCACGGCCTGGAATGGTGGCGGGCCGAGGCGCGGGTCTTCGGGTACGGCTCCCGTCGGCAGCTCGAATCGGTGTGCTGGCTCGGTGCGAACCTGATCCCCGTCGAGGCGACTCCACATGCGGTTGCGGCATTCGCCGACCTCGCCGCGATCAATCCTCGTCAGTGCTCGTCGATCGTCGGACCGGCCGATGCCGTGCTGGACTTCTGGGAGCGCGTCGCACCGGTCTGGGGCCCGGCACGGGACGTACGCCCATGCCAGCCGCTGTTGGCCGTCGACGCGCCGCCGGCGACACAGGCCGACCCAGCGGTACGCCTGGTCCGACCCGACGAGATCAATGTGCTCTTCCCCGCCGCGGTCGCGATGTATACCGAGGAGGTCGGCGTCTCGCCGTTGGCGGATCGCGGCGAGCGCCGGTATCGGCAGCGCATCGCGGACCTCGTACACGCCAAACGCGCGTACGCACGGATCATCAACGGTCGTGTGGTGTTCAAGGCCGAGCTCGCGGTCGTTACCCGGCACACCGCGCAGGTGCAGGGCGTGTGGGTCGATCCGGCGTACCGCGGACACGGCTTGTCGGTTGCCGGCATGGCGGCCGTTGTTCGTGATGCGTTGCGACGCGTCGCGCCGACCGTGAGCCTCTACGTGAACGACTACAACGAGCCGGCCCGGCGCGCCTATGCGCGCACCGGGTTCCGTCAGGTCGGCACGTTCGCGACCGTCCTGTTCTGACAGCGCTCGGCGGTCGCACCGTCCCCAGTGCATCGCGCCGTCATCGGCTGACTCAGTGCATCGCGCCGGCATCGGCTAATGGTCTACTTCTGACGGATTTATGGTCAGCACGCATTGACACGCATTTCGGCCGGGACCGATCATCGGCCACAGTGACGTGGATCACTCGCGTCCGCATACCCATCTGTGGCGTCTGGAGTCCCAAGATGAGCGATCCCACATCCGCAATGGCCACAGCCGCTGTTGACGACGAGGCCCGCCTCGCCGAACTCGGCTACAAGCAGGAACTACACCGCCGGTTGTCCGGCTTCTCGAACTTCGCGGTTTCGTTCTCGATCATCTCGATCCTCGCCGGCTGCATCACGTCCTACGGCATCGCAATGCACAATGGCGGCCCGCTGGCCATCACGATCGGCTGGCTGCTCGTCGGCGCCCTCGTCACGTTCGTCGCGCTCGCGATGGGCGAGGTCTGCTCGGTCTACCCGACCGCCGGAGGCCTGTACTGGTGGGCATATGCGGTGGCCACCAGGAACAAGGCGGCCTGGGCGTGGTTCGCTGGCTGGTTCAACTTCCTCGGCCAGGTCGCGGTCACTGCCGCGATCGACTATGGCGCGGCGTGGACGACGACGGTGTTCCTTGGGCTTGTCTTCGGCCTGAAGTACACGCTGCTCAACACGTTCATCGTGTTCGTGGTCATCATCGCGCTGCACGGATTGCTCAACACGTTCGGCGTAAACCTCGTCAAGCTACTGTCCGACGTCAGCGTCTGGTGGCACCTCGCCGGCGTCGCGTTCATTCTCGTCGTGCTGGCGGTTGTGCCGGATCACCACTACCCGATCGGGCAGGTGTTCGTCGGCACGTTCAATAGCACCGGGCTGCACGGTGCCGGCGCCGCGATCTACGCGTTCCTGATCGGCCTGCTGATGGCGCAGTACACCTACACCGGGTACGACGCGAGCGCGCACCTGTCGGAGGAGACGCACAACGCCTCGCGTCGGGCCCCGCAAGGCATCGTCATGTCGGTCGTCGTCTCCGTCATCGCGGGGTTCTTCCTGCTGTTCGCGGTCACGTGGGCGATCCAGGACTACAACGGCGAGTTGGCCGCCGCGTTCCCGCCGGCACAAATCTTCATCGACGCCGCTGGCCGGCACATGGGCGAGTTCCTGCTGTTCATCTGTGTGCTCGCGCAGTTCTTCTGCGGCATGGCGTCGGTGACGGCCAACTCGCGCATGGCCTTCGCGTTCAGCCGCGACGGCGCGCTGCCGGGCTCGCGGTGGTGGAGCAAGGTGAACCCCCGCACGGGTACGCCGACCAACTCCATCTGGCTGTGCGTGGTGTGCTCCACCATCCTGGTGCTGCCGTCGCTGAACAGCATCGTCGCGTACGCGGCGACCACCGCGATCGCGGTCATCGGTCTCTATGTCGCGTATGTCATCCCGGTCTATCTCCGGTTGCGCGATCCCAACTTCAAGGTCGGGCCGTGGAACCTCGGCCGGTGGAGCAAGCCGATCGGCTGGACCGCGGTCATCTGGGTCGGCGTCATCTGCATCCTGTTCATCCTCCCGATCGGCTACCCGATCACGTTCGGCTACGCCGGCAACTTCAACTACACGATCGTCGCGGTCGTCGTGGTGGTCGGTGGCGCGTGGTTGTGGTGGGCGGTATCCGCGAAGCGGTGGTTCACCGGTCCCCGCCAGAACATCGATAGCGTGGCTGGCGTACCCGGTCCGCGCGCTGCCGACCTGACGTCGACTATTGACGGTGCCGCGGTCGCCAGGGCCGAGGAGCCAATGGAATAGTCCGCCAGGTCTGGCCCGGTTGGTGCGCGTACGCTCACGGGCACCAGCCGGGCCAGCGCCGGAAAGTGCGGGGGATCATGACCGAGCTAGCGATCGCCGACGCCGGCGGGCCGCCCGGGCCGAGTCGGCGGCACCGCCGAACGGCGGTCGAGGGGTCGCGCGCCACGGCACCGGTCGACGCCGTGGCGGGTACCGGTGCGGAGGCTGGCGCCGTGTTGGCCGTCCCCGTCGTGCCCGATGTCGGCGCGGACGCTACGGATGCCGACGGCTTGGACCCAGACGGCTTGGACCCAGACGGCTCGGACCCAGACGGCTTGGACACTGACGCCTTGGACGCGGGCGGCGCGACGCCGGCGGCCGTGACGACTCTGGCGGCGACGGCCGCGACGCCGCGGGTGGCGGGTGCCGCACGGGGCGGTACGGCCGTGTGGCGGCCGGTGCGCGGCGGCAACGCGTTCGAGATCACGGTGGCCCGCCTGGCGCAGGCGATCCGGCTCGGCATGGTCGCGGCCGGCGATCAACTGCCACCCGAACGCGAGCTCGCGGAACGCCTGCAGGTCAGCCGCGTCACGCTCCGCGAGGCGATCGCGGCGCTGCGGGACGCGGGCTATCTCGAGACGCGGCGCGGCCGAGCCGGTGGCACGTTTGTCGTCTATCGCGACAGCGCCCGGCCGGTGGCGGGACCGGACGAGGCCGCGGCGCTGGCCCGCGAAATGGGCGACAAGCTGCACGACGCGCTGGACTTCCGCCGCGTCGTCGAGCCGGGGGCAGCGGCGCTGGCGGCGACCCGGTCGCTGTCCGCAGCGGAACGCGCTCACCTGACGGCATGCCTTGCGGCGGCTGCCGACCGCCGTGCGGCCGATCGCCGCGTCGCGGATTCCCGACTTCACCTCGCGATCGCCGCCGCTGGCGGCTCGCCGTCGCTTGCCGCCGCGGTCGCGGATGTCCAGGTCACCGTCGATCGGTTGTTGGCGCTGATCCCGGTGCTGGAACGAAATCTCGCGCACTCGGATGCACAGCACCGGCGCATCGTCGAAGCGATCCTGGGCGGTGACCCGAAGGCGGCGCGCACTGCGATGGAGGAGCACTGCGACGGCACCGCCGAGTTGCTCCGCGGCCTGCTCGGCTAGCGCCGGCCCGCATGGATTCCACCGGTAGCGCCGATTGACGACGTAATGGTTCGGCAGTAGACCTAATGTGCGACTGACCTAAAGTGACTGGCCTAATGTGCGACTGACCTCTTGCGGACACTGCTCGCCGCGGTCTCCGTTGGTGTCCGAAGTGGTCGAGCGCGCTCGTGCGTAGCGCCATGCCGTGGGCGCCGTATGTGGAACCGAAGTGGAAGGGTGGACCGCGGATGAACCCGAGCCTGAGCGTGGGGGAACTGCGCCGGCGGGTCGACGCGGGCGAGATCGACACCGTGGTGGTCGCCATCACCGACATGCAGGGGCGGCTGCAGGGCAAGCGGTGCCATGCTCGGTTCTTCCTCGACGAAGTGCTGCCGCACGGCACCGAGGGCTGCAACTACCTGCTCGCCGTCGACGTGGACATGAACACCGTTGACGGGTACGCCATGTCATCGTGGTCCGCAGGGTACGGCGACCTGGCGATGCGCCCGGATCTCGCGACGCTCCGGGTCGTGCCGTGGCAAGCGGGTACCGCGATGGTGCTCGCCGACGTCGCCTGGCTGGACGGTACGGACGTGGTGGCATCGCCGCGTCAGATCCTGCGCCGGCAACTCGACCGGTTGGCGGCGCACGGATTGACCGCCTACGCCGGCACCGAGCTGGAGTTCATCGTCTACCGCGACTCGTACGAGGATGCCTGGCGGCGTGGGTACCGCGACCTGACACCGGCGAACCTCTACAACGTGGACTACTCGCTGCTCGGCACGGCGCGCGTCGAGCCGTTGCTGCGCCGCATCCGCAACGAAATGGCCGGCGCCGGCCTGACACCGGAGAGCGCGAAGGGCGAATGCAACCTCGGCCAGCACGAGATCGCGTTCCGCTACGCCGATGCGCTCACGTGTGCCGACCATCACGTGATCTACAAGAACGGCGCCAAGGAGATCGCCGCGCAGGACGGCATGTCGCTCACGTTCATGGCCAAGCCGAACCAGCGTGAGGGCAACTCTTGTCACATCCACTTCTCGTTGCGGGCCAACGACGGCGCTGGGTCGTTGGCTGCGGGGTCTAGCAGCACGGGGTCTGGCGGCACGGGGGCTGGCGGCACGGGGGCTAACTACAGCGCGGCGATGGCCGGCGACGGCCCGGCGCACCTGTCGTCGCTCGGGCAGTCCGTGGTGGCTGGCCTGTTGGGCACGATGCGCGACTTCAGCCTGCTCTATGCGCCGAACATCAACTCCTACAAGCGTTATCAGCCCGGCTCATTCGCGCCGACCGCGGTGCGTTGGGGACGCGACAACCGGACCTGTGCGCTGCGAATGGTCGGCCACTCGCCGGACTCCGTACGGGTGGAGAACCGTACGCCCGGCGGCGACGTGAACCCGTACCTCGCGATTGCGGGCATGGTCGCCGCCGCGGTGTACGGCATCGAGCGCCAGCTGACCTTGGAGCCCGAATACCCCGGCAATGCGTACGACGACACCGAGGGGCCACGGATGCCGGCCACCTTGCGCGAGGCGCTCGCCGCGTGGGAATCGTCGGCGATCGCCGGTGACGCGTTCGGCGCCGACGTAGTCGCGCATTACGTGAACAACGCGCGTGTAGAGCTCGCCGCCTTCGACGCGGCCGTGACCGACTGGGAGTTGACGCGTGGCTTCGAGCGCTTGTGACACCTGGGCGGCAGGGGCGCGGGCGGTCCTGGCCGGCGGCAACCAACCGAGCCGACGCGGATCGCCCGGCGCCGGGCCGAGCTCGCGGAATTTGACTCGCGCCCCGCTGGCGGCGCGAACTGGCCGCATTCGCGGTCAGGGGTGGGGGGAAGGGTCCTGGGGAGGCTCCCACACCACTCCCGCTGTGGTCCGACGCGACGTGGTCCGACAGTGCGCGCTGAAACGCGGCGTGGTCCGACGCGGTGCGCTGGAACGCCATTTGGTCCGACGCGGTGCGGTCCGTGCCGATGCATGGTGCGCGGGAACGTCATGAAACTGATCAACCCGGCCAACGAGAAGGTCATCGCAGACGTCGAGCCGACATCGCTCGACGAGACGGACGCCGCCATCGAACGCTCGAGGGGGGCGTTCGATGGTTGGCGTCGTGTCTCGCCCGGTGATCGGGCACGCCTCCTGCGCCGTTTCGCGGCCGTGGTGGACGCGCACATCGACGAACTCGCGGCACTCGAGGTGGAAAACTCCGGGCACACGATCGGCAATGCCCGATGGGAGGCGGGCAACGTACGCGACGTGCTCAACTTCTACGCCGGCGCGCCGGAACGCCTGCACGGCAAGCAGATCCCGGTGCCCGGCGGCGTCGACATGACGTTCCACGAGCCGCTCGGCGTGGTCGGAATCATCGTGCCGTGGAACTTCCCGATGCCGATTGCCGGTTGGGGTTTCGCCCCGGCACTCGCGGCCGGAAACACGGTGGTTCTCAAGCCGGCCGAGGTCACTCCGCTGACCGCCCTGCGGCTCGCGCAGTTGGCGCTCGACGCCGGCTTGCCGGAGCACGTCTTTTCCGTCGTACCCGGCAAGGGATCGGTGGTCGGCGAGCGGTTCGTCACGCATCCCGCGGTCCGCAAGGTGTGCTTTACCGGCTCGACCGAGGTCGGCAAGCGGATCATGGCCGGGTGCGCCGACCAGGTCAAGCGCGTCACGCTGGAGCTTGGCGGCAAGTCGGCCAACATCGTGTTCGCCGACGCGGATCTCGAGGCGGCTGCCGCGGCCGCGCCGGCGGGCGTGTTCGACAACGCGGGCCAGGACTGTTGCGCGCGATCACGAATCCTCGTCGAGGCGTCCGCGTACGACCGATTCATGGCGCTGCTCGAGCCGGCGGTCCAGGCGTACCGGTGTGAGGATCCGAGCCTGGAGACGGCGCAGATGGGTCCGCTCATCACCGGCGCACAGCGCGACGTGGTCGAGTCATATGTCGACGGCGCGCAGGTGGCGTTCCGCGGCTCGTGCCCGGCGGGCGAGGGGTTCTGGTTCCCGCCGACCGTGCTGGCGACCGGGTCGGCCGATGAGGCGCACTGGCGCGAGGAGATCTTCGGTCCGGTGGTGTCGGTGTTGCCGTTCACCGACGAGTCGGAGGCGGTGCGGCTCGCGAACGATACCGACTATGGCCTTTCCGGGTCGCTGTGGACGCGCGACGTTGGGCGCGCGCTACGGGTGGCGCGGGCCGTCGAGACCGGCACGCTGAGCGTCAACTCGCATTCGTCGGTGCGCTACTGGACGCCGTTCGGGGGGATGAAGCAATCGGGTCTCGGCCGCGAGTTGGGACCCGACGCGCTGCACGCGTTCAGCGACGTGAAGAACGTGTTCATCGCAACCGATCCCTAGTCCGAGACGTACGTTCAGGTCGTCGCGACACTATCCAACCGGTTTGTATCGTGGTTTGTCATCATCGTTGTGGTAGTCCGGTCGTTAGTCGTCTGTTGGTCTTCGTCTTGGAGGCAACGTGGCAGGGCGTTTACAGGATCGCGTCGCGGTGATCACCGGCGGCGGTAGCGGCATCGGTCTGGCCACCGCGCGCCGCTTCCGGGACGAGGGCGCGGTCGTCGTGATCGTGGACGTCGCGGTGGACGCCGGAAAGGCCGCGGCAGACGAGGTGGGCGGCGAGTTCGTCGCGACGGACGTCACTGACGAAGCAGCGGTACGAGAGCTGTTCGCTCACGTGGCGACCGAGCACGGCCGGGTGGACGTGGCCTTCAACAACGCTGGCATCTCGCCACCAGACGACGACTCGATCCTGGACACCGACCTGGATGTGTGGGAGCGCGTGCAGCGCGTGAATCTGACCAGCGTCTACCTGTGCTGTAAATACGCGATCGGTCACATGCGCGCACAGGGCAAGGGCTCGATCATCAACACGGCGTCGTTCGTCGCGCTGATGGGCGCGGCGACGTCGCAGATCTCGTACACCGCGAGCAAGGGCGGCGTGCTCGCGCTGACCCGCGAACTCGGCGTGCAGTTCGCCCGCGAAGGCATCCGGATCAACGCGCTCTGTCCCGGACCGATCAATACGCCGCTGCTGCGCGAATTGTTCGCCAAGGACCCGGAACGCGCGGCACGCCGCCTCGTACACATCCCGATGGGCCGCTTCGGCGAGCCTGAGGAGATCGCCGCGGCGGTTGCCTTCCTCGCGAGCGACGATGCATCGTTCATCACGGCGAACACCTTCGTTGTCGACGGCGGCCTCACTGGTGCCTATGTCACACCGCTCTAGCCGCGCCGCGATAGCGTTGCGGCCGTGACCTCCCGCGCTTTTTCGCATGATCTTCGGGTACGCCCGCTGATCGGCCTGACCACGTACGGCGAGACGATGCCGTTCGGTTCCGGTGAGACGTACGCCGCCGCACTGCCGATGGCATACGTACGCGCCGTGCAGGCCAGCGGCGGCCGCGCGGTGTTGCTACCCGAGGACGATCCGGGTGCGGATGTGCTCGACGCGCTCGACGGCATCGTGTTCACCGGCGGAGCCGACGTGCAGCCGTCGTACTACGGCCAGACGCCACATCCGCGCACGTACCTTCGGCCGGCCCGCGACGACTCGGAGATGATGCTGCTCCGCGCGGCACTCGATCGGGACATGCCGGTGCTCGCCATCTGCCGCGGCATGCAGTTGCTGACTGTCGCGTACGGTGGCCGGCTGCATCAGCACCTGCCCGACGTACTCGGGCACGACCGACACCGGCCCTCGGTCGGGTACGGCACCCACGACGTACGGCTGGCGGCCGGCTCGGCCTGCGCCGCGATGCTCGGCGAGCGGACGACGGTGAATTCGTTGCACCACCAGGGAGTCGCGGATGTCGGCTCGCTGACCGCCACCGGCTGGGCCGTTGACGTCGCCGCCGACCAGACGGCGGCAGCCGACTTGGCCCCGGCCGAAGCGCTCGTCGAGGCGGTCGAGGATCCGTCGAAGTCGTTTGTCGTCGGTGTCCAGTGGCACCCCGAGCAGATGACTGACTGGCGGTTGTTCGAGGGCTTCCTGCGCGTCGTCGCCGGCGACACCACAACAGCGCTAGACGGCCGTCCGGCCACGAGCAACGCGCGGGATCGGACCGACGTGCGCGCGATCACGCCCGGTTAGTCGATTAAGGGGCGCACCTCGTCGGCGACGAACCGGACGAACGACTCTGGGTCGGCGTCGAGCACGGGCTGCAGGATGACGGCCGTGGCGCCGGCGTCCGCGAGCGCGCGCACGGCATCCGCCACGGCGGGCGGATCCCCGCCGGCACCGAATAGATCCGACTCGCCGTAATATTCCGCGTTGGTGCGCAGCTGCTCGGCGGCGTCCGGTCCAATGGCGACCGGCAGGTAGACCGTGATGTGGTGCGGATCCGTCCGGCCGGCGACACGCTGACCGTCGGCGATAAGAGCGGCTGCGGCTCGTACGGCGTCCGGCGGCGAGCCGCCGGTGAGCACCGTACCGTCCGCGATCTCGCCGGTGAGCCGCAACGTACGTGGACCGCTTGCAGCGGCGTGCACTGCCGGCGTCGAGGCTGGCGGCCAGTCCAGCGCAACGTCGGTCAGGCGAACGTAGCGGCCGTGAACCGTGAGTCGCTCGCCGGCGAGGAGCGAGCGGAGCGCTGTCGCGTATTCGCGAAGCAACGTGAGTGGCGACGCCGGCTTCGCGCCCACCTGCTCCATCCAACTCTGCACACCGTGCCCGATCCCTGCGATGGCGCGGCCCGGAAACATCCGGTCGAGCGTCGCGATCTCCATCGCGGCAAGCGCGACGTTTCGCAGTGGCACCGGAAACACGCCGACGCCCACGCGCAACCGATCGGTCCAAGCGAGCGCGGCCGCGGCCGACGACACGCCACCCTCACGGAAGCAGTCCTCCCACAGCCAGAGTTCGTCGAGTCCTGCCGAGTCCGCGGTCCGCGCAACAGCGCGCAATCGTTCGGGTGGCAGGCTGGGCGTAAACACCGCTCCGATGGTCGTCATGCGATCATCATGCCGACGACCGCCGACAAGACCAGCTGACCGGATCGGCTGACAAGATCTGCCGACCGGACTCGCCTGAAAGGATGGTCGACAGGAGCCGCCTGAGAGGACCGGCTGACCGAACCACCTGACAGGGGTGGGGTCTGGCTGGACCAAGCAACAACGGTGGCCGCGGGCGGCCTCGACGCGAACACAGCCTGCGCGATTGACACACAGCCCGCGCGACGGGCCGCATACCCAGGGAGCATTCGAGTGTCAGATCCGACGGGTACGGGTCATTCTGGTGCGGTGGCACACACACGTGAGCGCACGGCGACGAGACCATTGATTCGGAGGGCCGGCATGGCGTGGCTGTTGGTCGTGATCGCGGGTCTGCTCGAGACGGGATTTGCGATCAGCCTGAAGCAGAGTCACGGCTTCAGTCGGATCACGCCGACAGTTCTGTTCATGATCTTTGCGCTTGGCAGCTTCGGCCTGCTGACGCTGGCCCTCCGGGCGTTGGAGGTTGGTCCGGCCTACGCCGTATGGACCGGCATTGGCGCTGCGGGCACCGCGATCGTCGGCATGATCTGGCTGGACGAGTCGGTATCGTTCCTCAAGATCACATCAATCATCCTGGTCATAGCCGGCGTCGTCGGCTTGCAGTTGAGCGGCATCACACACTAGCCCCGCGCCGATGGGCAGCCAGACTGCATCTTCGAGATTCGGTCGCGGGACGCAGCGTGGCGATTCGGATCAGTCGGCCGGGGGGCTATTTGCGCGGGTGATACGGATTGCGTCGCGGCCGTCGCCCCGGGTCTATATGCGCCGGAGGAATGAACTCGGGATGTTTGTCGGCGCCAAGCCGCACCGTCCAGTCGCTGTGGTGGATCAGCCGGTGATGGAACCCACAGAGTGCGACACCGTTGTCGCGATCGGTCCGTCCGCCTTCCGACCACGGGATGATGTGGTGGATATCCGTCCACCGCGGCGGGCGTTCGCAGCCGGGAAATGCGCAGCCGCGGTCACGCAGGACGACCGCCTGACGGGCCGCCCCCGTGAACAGGCGTCGACCGCGTCCGAGATCGATCGGAACCGACGCGGCATCCATCACGGCGGGCAGAATCTGTGCGGAGCACGCGAGGCGCCGCATGGCCGATGGCGACAATTGCAGACCGCTGTCCAACTGACCGATCGCCACGGACCGTCGGAGTTCGTCGAAGTCGACTGTGACGGTGACCTGCGGAGGCTGGCCGCCATTGTCCGGCAACCCGTCGCTGGCCAATGCGACGCGACAAACCTCGACTAACGCGTCCGCGCGTCGGGCCGTCGCCGTACGCGGATCCGGACCGTCGACGCCACGTACCGGTGCTGACACTGGTTCGAGCGCGGCTGAGACGATCGCCGCGCCCTCCACATCGAGCACACCGGTGACCCGCATCGCGCCCAACCCGTCGGGAAAGATGGAAAACGCACGGCGCTGGCGCGCGCGGCGCTCCTCGCGCTCGAGACGATCGCGCAGTCGATCGTCCGCTAGGTCGGGGGCGACATGCGCGATGACCCGCTCGCCGAGCCTGCGGAGAATGGTCGGTTCGAAGTGAGCGGCGTGCCCGATCAAGATGGTTTCGACCTTGGCGATCAACGCCGGCTCCTCGTCGGACGGTACGTCGGCGAGCGCTTGCCCGATCGCTGCCGCCTGTGCTGCGTTGACCGCGCCATCGATGACCGCGTCGGCCAACGCTGGTCGGGCATCCATCACCTGACCGAGCGTGACGACCTGGCGCGCCTGAGGTCCCGCGATGCGCAGCAGGTCCCGAAGCCACGCGACTGCCGATGTCGCGCCGTCCTGACGGGGAAGATCCCGTCCGGAGGCCTCATGAA
>DATFRR010000195.1:0-19244 GCA_035263025.1 Micromonosporaceae bacterium | reverse complement strand
AAACTGGCGCACTCGGCCTTAAATCACCCTTTTGGGTACGATTTGGGCAAAGCTCTTGCCTGTGCGCGTCGGTGAGTGCGGTTAGAGTCCGTTGCATGGCCAAGCCCAGCGACGCGGTCGAGGTGGAGATCGCCGGCCGGCCCGTCCGGCTGACCAGCCCCGACAAGATCTACTTCCCGGCCCGCGGCTTCACCAAGCGCGACGTCTTCGACTTCTACCAGGCGGTCGGCGACGGCATCCTGCGGGCGCTGCACCACCGGCCCACCACGCTGCAGCGCTTCCCCGACGGGCTGGACGGCGAGGCGTTCTTCCAGAAGCGGATCCCGACCCGGGGCGTACCGCCGTGGATCGAGACCGCGGAGATCGCGTTTCCCAGCGGCCGCAAGGCCATGGAGCTGTGCCCGGCGGACCTGGCGCATGTCGCGTGGGCCGCGCAGATGGGCACGATCGTCTTCCACGCCTGGCCGGTCCGCAGCGCCGACACCGACCGCCCGGACGAGCTGCGGATCGACCTCGATCCGCAGCCCGGCACCGACTTCGCCGACGCGGTCGCGGTCGCCGCCGAGGTCAAGGCCGTGCTCGACGAGATCGGCTGGGTCGGCTTCCCCAAGACCTCCGGGGGCCGCGGCATCCATGTGTACGTGCGGATCCGCCCCGACTGGACGTTCATCGAGGCTCGGCGCGCCGTGATCGCGCTCGCGCGCGAGGTCGAGCGCCGCCGCCCCGACCTGGCCACCACCGCATGGTGGAAGGAGGAGCGGGGCGAGCGCGTGTTCCTCGACTTCAACCAGATGTGCCGGGACCGCACGATCGCTTGCGCCTACTCGCTGCGTGCCAACCCGCGTGCTACCGCGTCGACGCCAGTCAGCTGGGACGAACTGCCGGACGTCGAGCCGAACGACTTCGACCTCGCGACCGTACCGGCGAGGATCGCCAAGGTTGGCGACGCGCACGCCGCGATCGACAATGTCGCGCACGATCTCGCGCCATTGCTCGACTGGGTCGAGCGCGACGAGCGCGCCGGGCTCGGCGACATGCCCTACCCGCCGGAATATCCGAAGATGCCGGGCGAACCGATGCGGGTGCAGCCGAGCCGCGCGCGTCCGCCCAACACATGATCGCCGGACGGCGCGGCATGCGCGACGAACTCAGCGCGGCGCCGGAGCGTTATGACGGTGGGCATTCGGTGTTCTGCGGGGGCATCGTCAGGTTCAGCAGGTAGTTGTCGACGGCGTTGGTGATGCACGGAGTTTGCGGGTAGGCAGTGTGGCCGTCGCCGTCCCATGTGAGCACCTCGCCCACGCCCAGCATGTTGGCTAGCTTCGCGGTGCCCTCGTAGGGTGTTGCCGGGTCGTTGCGCGTACCCACCACGAGGATCGGCGGCGCGCCCAAGGCCTTCCCGACCGGATACGGGTCGTCCCCGCCCGGCCATTCGCCGGGTGCGCAGCTCAGCAAGCCGAGCGCGGATGGCGCCCCGAACATCGGGTATTTCGCGCGCCACTGCGACTGAAGCTTGCGGATCTCCGTGACGGTCGGCTCCGAGGCGAAGTCGGCGCAGTTCACTGCGAGGTTCGCGTCGAGCAGGTTGGAATACTTGCCGTCCGGGCTGCGCTCGGCGTATTCGTCGGCGAGTTGCATGACACCGGCCGGGTTGCCGTGCGAGATCAGCGCGATCGACTGACCGAGGATCGGCCAGAAGGCCTTGAGATACATGGACTGGATCACCGCGAGGTAGACCCAGCCGCTGGTCACCTTCCGACCGTCCGTGTAGGTGAGCGGAGCCGTGCGCGCGTGCTGGATCGCCGCGGTCACGTCGCCGGCCGGGTTGTCGGAGATGGGGCATTGGATCGGATTCGACTTGCACCAGTTGACGAAGTCGTTGAACGCGCGTTGGAAGCCGAGCGCCTGGCTCTCCGACCGGGCGGTCAGGCTCTGCGTCGGGTCGATCGCGCCGTCCAGCACCATCGCGCGGAAGTTGCGCGGGAATAGTTCCGCGTAGACGGCGCCGAGCAGCGTGCCGTACGAGTAGCCCAAGAAGTTGATCTTTTGTTCGCCGAGCCCGATGCGGATCGCGTCGATGTCACGGGCGGCCTGCTCGGTGGAGAACAGCTTGAGCTGTGCGCCGTATTTCGTGCCGCACGCCGCCTCCAGCTGCTTGGTCAGCGTGACGAGCTGGTTGAACGCGGACTGTGACACTGGATCCGGCTCGGCTGCGTAGGTCGCGTCTTCTTCGGCTGGCGACAGGCACTCCACCGGATCGGACCGGCTGACGCCTCGCGGGTCGAAGCCGATCAGGTCGAACCGATGTGTGATCGCGTTCGGCATCTCCTGCGTCAGCTGGATCGCGGCGTCGACGCCGGAGGCGCCCGGTCCGCCCGGGTTCACCAGCAACGAGCCGAGCGGCGACGTCTCCGCGTTGTTGTGCACGCGGACCACCGCGATCTGGAACGTCTTGCCGTCGCTCGGGTGCTGCCAATCCTGCGGCACCTTGACCGAGCCGCAGGAGAACGTGTAGCCGCTCACCGGCTGGTTGTTCATGACCTGCTGGGCCACGTCGTTACATGGCTGCCAGGAGATGGTTCCCCCAGTCCCGGACGTCTTCACGTGGCCGAGCGCGGTGACCGGAGTCGACTTCGAGGTGCATGCGGCCAGCGCCAGCAACAGGGCAGCGGTCACCACCATCGCCATGCGGCGCTTCATCTGCACATTCCGGATCTGTCCATCTCCGCTTCGGTGGTGTCCGTCGCACGACGCACACGTCGAGCGTACGGGGTCAAATCGGACTCTGACCCGCTGACCCCTTGCCCGAGGGTCACCATCGGGTCACGGCGTCGCTCACTGCCGCCCGACCGACACCGGAACAACCGCCCGACCCGACACCGGAAGAGCCGCCCGGTCGACGCGTGAAGCCGCCCCGACCGACACAAATGTCAGTGTCGTGGCGACAATGGAGATGTGAAGCTACCCGTCATGCCGCCGGTCTCGCCGATGCTCGCCAAGCCGACCGCCGACATTCCGGCCGGCCAGCTCTACGAACCCAAGTGGGACGGTTTCCGGTCGATCATCTTCCGGGACGGCGACGAGGTCGAGATCGGAAGCCGCAATGAGCGGCCGATGACCCGATATTTCCCGGAGGTCGTCGCGGCAGTGCTGGCGAACTTCCCGCGCCGCGCCGTGATCGACGGTGAGATCGTGCTCGCCGACATGGCGCGCAACACGCTCGACTTCGAGTCGCTGCAACAGCGCATCCACCCAGCGGCGAGCCGGGTGAACATGCTCGCCGAGCAGACGCCGGCGAGCTTCGTGGCGTTCGACGTGCTCGCTCTCGGTGACGAGGACCTGACCGGCCGGCCGATGGCGGAGCGGCGCGAGCGCCTCGAGGCGGCCCTCGCCGATGCCCAACCGCCGGTCTACGTCACGCCCGCGACCCGTGACCTAGACACCGCTCGCCAGTGGTTCGAGCAGTTCGAGGGCGCCGGGCTGGATGGCCTGATCGCCAAGGGCCTGAGCATCACATATCAGCCGGACAAACGGGTGATGAGCAAGATCAAACACGAGCGTACGGCGGACTGTGTGCTGGCCGGCTACCGCGTGCACAAGTCCGGGTCGGACGCGATCGGGTCGCTGTTGCTCGGGCTCTACGACGATCGAGGCTCGCTCGCGTCGGTCGGCGTGGTCGGCGCGTTTCCGATGGCCACCCGCAAGAAGCTGTTCACCGAGTTGCAGCCGCTCGTCACGACGTTCGACGGCCACCCGTGGGACTGGGCGAAGCAGGAGGCGGGCGAGCGCACCCCGCGCAAGAACGAGGCGAGTCGGTGGAATGCCGGCAAGGATCTGTCGTTCGTCCCGCTGCGCCCGGAGCGCGTGGTCGAGGTGCGCTACGACTACATGGAGGGGCCGCGGTTCCGGCACACCACGCAGTTCGTCCGGTGGCGCCCCGACCGGACGCCCGAGTCGTGCACATACGACCAGCTCGACCGGCCGGTGAGCTTCAACATCGCCGACGTGCTCGCGAGCGGCTGACGGCCGCAAACCAACGGTTGGTGCCGGGAAACTCGCGCGACCGACCGGCGTCCCCGCCGATACGGTGACGGGCGCCCCGACGCTGCCGCACACGAGCGGTCGGGCTGGAAGGATGCCATGACCACGCTTGCCCACGCGCGCGCCGCCGAGATGCTGTCGCAACTGTCGCATCCGCTGCGGCTCGGCATCGTCGCCGAGCTTGCCCGTCGCCAGGCCGACAGCGGGCGACCGCTGGTGCTCGCCGAGATCGCGGCGGCGGTGAACGTACCCATCCGGACGGCCGGCGACGCCGTGTCGCGCCTCTACGCGCTCGGGTTGCTGGATCGGGAGGGCGACGGATACGTGGCCGTGCTGTCGACGCTCCGCGAGGCAGCCGACGACTTGGACGCCGAGAATCCAGTGGCCGCGTTGCTCGCCGACATGCCACGGCTTCGTGGTGTGTTCTCCCATGGCCGGCTGATCGCCTACCCAGATCTGCGTGAGCACGGTCCGGATCTCGCTCGGCTGCTCGGCCGACTGATCGACTTCGAGGGATCGGTCGACGAGGCGGAGATCAATGCCCGGCTCGCGGTGGTCTCCGACGACGTCGCCGCGCTTCGCCGTCTCCTGGTCGACGAGGGTGTGCTGGTCCGCGACCGAGCGGGCACTCGCTACGAGATGGCGCGTTCACGCAAGGGTTAGAAGCGTGCGAACGAGCGGACCGGAGAACGCGGACCGAAGCGCGGTGCGCCCGCCCCGCTCGCCAACAGCAGTTGCACCACCCGGGCGCGCTGCGGCCGGAACGGTTCGAGCACCTCGAGCATGCGTAGGTCGGCCGAGGAGATCCGGCCCGGCGAACCGTCGCGCTTACCGGCCCGTACCGCTCCGGTCATCGCGTACACGACGTGGTTCGGCAGGTGATAGTCGCCGACCGTGACGGCGTCCGGGTCGCCGTACGCGACGCGCACCACCTCGGCGGCGGTCCACATGCCGATGCCCGGGATCGACGTCAGTAGGTGCGTCGCGGTGGCCGCGTCGGGCGCCGCGTCGAGGCGCGCGGCGAGCACGGCAGTGCGGCAGAGCGCGTCGGCGCGGCGCTGCTCAACGCCGTACCGGTGGAACTCCCAGTAAGGCGTCGCGGCGACGGCGTCCGGATCGGGCGGCAGCAGCAGCCCGTCGAGCGGACCGGGTGCCGGCTCGCCGAATCGACGGGCGATGGCGAGCCACGCGCGGGACGCCTCGAGACCGGTCACCTTCTGCGTCAGGATCACCGGCACGCACAACGCGAAGACGCGGCCGGAAGCGGTCATCCGCAGACCACTGTGGTGGTGCCAGGCATGGCGTACCGCGGGATGTGTTTCGGCGAGCGCTGCGAAGCCGCACACGTCGTCGCGGAGTCCGGCCACCGCGTCCGCGCGATCGACCACCCACGACGCGCCGGCGCCGAAGCCGGTGGCCGTCAACGAGCCGCCCTCGCGAGCGAGATGCAATGTGCCCGGGCCGTCCGGGGTGCGCGCCGCCCACCACGCGGCGTGACCGCCGATTCGCGCGACCGGGTCATGCCGGTTCATCACGAGCGGCGCGAGCGTGCCGGCGAGATCGTAGTGCTCCGGAACGGCGAGCCGTCGCGTTCGCGTCGCGGTCGGCGCCGTCATTCGTGCACCCTAACCCCGCACCGGCGCGGCGCCCGCCGCGAGGCGGACCAGCGTGCGATGCAGCAGCCGCGCGTCGCCGAGCGCCGACCGCAGGCGCCTTTCCAGGCCCGAGATGGGTACGAGGTTCTGCGGCGCTCGGGGATCCTTGTGTGGCGTCGAGGCGTAATCGGGCAGCGTCACGATGGTGAGGTCGGCGAGCGCGATCGCGGCGTCGGCGGCGAGCGCCGCATCGCATTCGACGCGCACCATGCCCGCCCACGCCGAGTCGCCCGGCCCCGGCAGACGCGCATACCAGGTGTGCACCGGCCACTGGCTGCCGATCGTGAAGATCGGCGTGCGCTGACCCGGGTGCAGGCCGGTCACCACGGCCGTCAGGCGTTCCGGCAGATAGCGGCTGTGATGCGTCTTCACGTAGCCGACCACGTTCGGCAACCGTACCCGGCCGCGCAGCCGCCCGTCCGCGACCAGCAGGTCGCCATCGCGCGCCACGTCCGCCGAAACCTCGGACTCCAGCGCCTCGAGCCGGGACTGTACGGCGTTGACGAGCCGGTTCGGATCACGTACCTCGACGCGGCGCGCCTCGTATCGGGTCGGTCGTTCACCGAGCGCCGTAACCCCCGGGGCGGCCGTGAAGATGCCTCGCTCGACCTGTGGCGTCAGCACTTCGGCCACGCCGGCCGTACGGTCGCACCGCACTACACCGGCGGCCAGCGAGGCGGCGATCCCGGCGTACGTCTGCTCGGCGTCCTCGAGCCAGACGCGCGCGTCGAGCCGGCGTACCCCGTCGACGAAGTACACGACGTCCGGCGCGCGCAACCCCGGCTTAGGACCGATCGGGCGCCACTCGTCGGCCGGCATCTCGAGGTCGCTATCCAGAGCGGCTGGGCTGCGCTGGTCGGGACCGTCCTCGTCGAAGCCGACCGACGTACCGTAGTTCGGCTCCCACGGGTCGACCACGATCCGCGTCATCGGCTCGAGCAGCGTGAGGGCGTCCGGCGAATCGGTGCCGAGCTTAAGGTCACGGAGCCTCCGGTCAGGCAGCGTCATGTCATCCCAGCCTTGTCACGGACGCGGTACGGGCATCCTTGCGGATCTCGAAGCGCACCGGGATGCGATCGGCCAGCGCCGCGACGTGTGTCACGACGCCGACCGTACGGTCGCCACGCGCCGCCAGGTTCTCCAGCGTCGCCGCCACCGCGTCGAGTGTCGTCGCGTCAAGCGTGCCGAAGCCCTCGTCGAGCACGATCGAATCGAGGCTCGCCGCGCCGGTGGACAGGTCGGCGAGCTGTTCCGCCAATGCCAACGCGAGGGCCAGCGACGCCTGGAACGTCTCGCCGCCGGACAGCGTTCGGACCGGTCGACGCAGCGCGGCGTCGTGGTGATCGACGACGTAGAACTCGCCCTTGTCGTGGCCGAGGTCGTATTGACCGGCGGACAGCTCGCGAAGGATCCGCGACGCGCCGTCGACCAACGTGTCGAGCGCCTCGGCGAGCAGCCACCGTTCGAAGTTGTTCGCGCGGAGGTGCAGCGCGAGCGCGCGTGCCACTCGCGCGTCGCGTTCGTGGCCGCCACGCGCCTCGGTGAGCGCGATCGCTTGTTGGTGCCGTTCCACGTGGCGGGCGTGAACCGCACGCGCCTGCTCTACCGCAACGGTCGCCGCTCGTACGTGGTCCGCGCCCGCCGCCGCGTCGAGGTCCAGCGCTGCAAACAGTGCAACGATCGCCTGCTCGGCTTCCTCGACCGCGGTGGTCGACCGGCGCGCCGCCTGCTCGGTGTCGGCGCGACGGCTCCTACGGTCGGCCGCCTCGCGGGCCGCCCAAGTGGTCAGCGCCTGCCATGCATCGGCGAGGTCGTCGCGGTTCGTCGCGGGCGGCCCGAACGGCGCCACGCCGTCCCGCATCGCGTCGAACGACCGCCACGCACCATGGATGCTCTCCTCGGCCCGTCGCGCTTCGGCGCTCGTTCGGCGGGCGACGTCGCGTGCCGACCGGACCGCCGCCGTTGCGTCTTCGACGCCGCGTTGCAGCTTCGCGATGGTCGCGAGTTCGTCCCGCAATGCCTGCGGTCCCGGCGCGCCGGCCAGCCGAGCGGCAATGTTCGCCAGTCGCGTGCTCATCTGCGTGCGCTGCGCCTCAACGCCGGCCAGGGCGCGATCCAACTCGCGGACCGCGCGGTCCCGCGCGGCGACGTCACTCGCGGCGGAACGCGAGGCCGCTCGCGCCCTTTCGTGCGCGGCGTTCGCCGCGGTCAGCAGCGGAGCGCTCGGCTGTCGAGGAACCTTCACGACGACCTGCTCGCACACCGGGCACGGCTGTCCGGCGACGAGATGGGGACGAAGCGTCGCCGCTCGGTCGGCGGTGCGCGCGTGTTCCACATCCGCCTCGGCCGCCTGCAGCGCCGTGTCGGCGCGTTCGGCGACGGCGGTCGCCGCGGCCAGTGCGGCCGCCGACTTCTCGTGCTCGGATCGCGCCGCCGCGACCGTCTCTTCGATTTGCGCGGCCGTCTCCGTCAGCTGGGCCTGCTCCGCGTGCGCATCCAGCAGCCGGCGGAGTTCGGTCGCATCACCAGCGTTCGCCAATTCGTCGCGTAGTTTCTCTTCCTGCTCCTCGGCGGCGAGCACCCGAGCCGCCGCGGCCACCTGTGCGGCGCGAGCGGCCGCCGCAGCGGCCGCGACGTCGGTGGCATCGGCCGGCGCCGTGACCGCCATGAGCCGACTTAGCTCAGCGTCGAGGGCGGTGAGAGCAGTACGTGTCTGGTCGGCCCCTTGGCGCGCCTTGTCCAAGGCTGGTACGGCCCGATCGATGTCGGCGGCGAGTCGCACGAGGTCATTCAGTCGCGCCGCCGCGTCCGCCGCCGACGCCTCCGCGTCGGCCAGCGCGGCGAGTTGGCCGTCAGTGACGGCTAGGTGCGCCTCCGATTCGGCGGCGAGTGTGGTCGCCTGCTCGCGTACTCGCTCGTAGACCGACAGACCCAACAGGTTGACGAGGATCTGCTGACGCACCGCGGGCTTCGCGTGTAGGAACTCGGCGAACTGGCCCTGCGGCAGCACGACACAGCTGGTGAACTGCTCGAACGGAAGCCCGACGGCATCGAGGACGGCGGCGTCCATCTCGGCCGGCGTGCCGGCCAGCGGATCGCCGAGGTCGCCGACGTCCAGCCCGCTGTCGAGCTTGGCGAGGTCGAAGCCGCGCGGCAGCAGCTCGAGCCCGGCGTGCGTGGTGGACACGCGACCCTTGCCGTCGCGGCGTACCACACGGGTCGCCGCGTACCGTACGCCGGCGGACTCGAACACCAGCCGTACGCGTGCCTCGGCGGTGGACGGCGCCAACGCGTTGGCGATCGCGCGACGGTCGTTCCACCGCGGCACCGTTCCGTAGAGCGCGAAGCAGATCGCGTCGAGCACGGTCGACTTGCCGGAGCCGGTCGGGCCGATGAGCGCGAAGAAGTCCGCATCGGTGAAGTCGACCGTGGTGGGCTCGCGGAACGCGGCGAAGCCCACCATATCCAGTCGCAGTGGCCGCATCAGCGCACCGCCGCCGGCACATCGGCAGCACTGGATCCGGTGGCCGACTCCACCTCGGCATGCAGCCGCTCGAACAGCGCGGCCACGTCGTCGTCTGCGTGGCCCTGCGCGACCAGGTAGGCCGCGAACAGCTCGCCCGGCGTACGGCCGGCCTGCCGAGGCGCCTTCGGTGTCGCCGGGTCGATGGTGGCCAGGATGTCCGGGTCGATGCGCACCTCGAGCGCGTTCGGCAACATCTCCTGCACGGCCTCCCGCAGTCCGGCGCGCGGCCGCTCCCGTACGAAGACACGCAGCCAGCCGTCGCCCACGCCGTCGGCCTTCGCGATCAGTGCGAGGTCGTCGAGTGTGCCGCGCACGGTGCGCAGCGGTCTCGCGGACGTGATCGGCACATCGCGGGTGCGTGCCGCGGTCGACGCGGTCAACTCCACGATCGTCACGGACGGGGTGTTCTCCTCCTCGCCGAAGTCCACCGCGATCGGCGCACCGCTGTAGTGCACCGGGCACGGCCCTGGCACTGACTGCCGGCGGTGCAAGTGGCCGAGCGCCACGTAGTGCGTACTCGGCGGGAACACGGTGGACGGCACCGCGTACGACTGGATGGTGTGCGCCTCGCGTTCACCACCGCCGAGCGTGGCGCCCACTACGGTCAGATGCGCGGTGACCACGTTGATCGTGTTCGGCGTCGGATCCGCGGTCAGCGCCGCGATCAGCCGCGCGATGTGGTCCGCGTACGTCTGGTTCGCCTCGGCGGCGGTCAGCGTGAACATTTCGGTGGCCCGGATGGCGTACCGCTGGGACAGGAACGGAAGCGCGACCACCCGCCAGGCCTCGCCCGCCGGCGTGGTCCCGGAGACCACATGATCGGCGGCCCGGTCCCGGATCGTGCCCCGCAACGTCACGCCGGCCGCCTCGGCCCATGCGCGCAACGCGTCAAGCTCGGCGCCGTTGTCGTGGTTGCCGGCGATCGCGATCACCGCCGCGCCGGTGGCACGGAGCGCGGACAGCGCACGGGTGACGATCCGCTTCGCGTCCGGGGTCGGCGCCGCGGTGTCGAACAGGTCGCCCGCCACGATGACGAGGTCCGGTCGCTCGTCGCGCGCAATCGCGACGACCTCGGCGAGCACCTCGATGTGCTCCTCCACACGGCCGCGTCCCTTGAGGACCTTGCCGACGTGCCAGTCGGAGGTGTGCAGGATCTTCATGCGGTCCGGCTCCTCACGGTCACTCGGCCTCCTCGGCCACTCGGTACGCGTCGATCAACGCTGCAATGGATCGTCGACGCCGCAGATCCTCGACACCGCAACAGTCAGAACGGGATGTCGTCGTCGGACAGCGTCGCGCCACCGCTGCCGTTGCCGTGGCTGGCGCCGTTACCGTCACGGAGTCCGTTTGAGTCGCGGTCGCCCGCGCGACGTCCCGACCGGGCGCCGGCCAGTTCGCCGGTCCGGTTGCGCGCGACCACGTCGAACGGGTCGGCGGCCTGGGTGATCGAGCGCATCGTGGCGCTCGGCGGCGCGCCGGCCTCCGAGGCTCGCGTCGCCCAGGCGGGGAACGGGAAATCGGCGACCAGCGGCACCGGTATCTCCGGTTGGCCCACAAACATCGTGCCCGGCTTGGCGATCAGCGCGCGGGCGCGCTGCGCGGGCGGCAGGAAGCCGTATTCGGCTCGGGATGCCTCGGCGGCGTCCAGGCGTCCGACGACGCGGATCGCCGAATTCGCCACGATGCGCCGCTCCACCTCCGAGGCGGTCTGCTGCGCGCCGATCAGCACGACGCCGAGCGATCGGCCGCGCTCCGCGATGTCCAGCAGCACATCCTTGATCGGCGACGAGCCCTCCCGTGGTGCGTACTTGTTCAGTTCGTCCAACACCACGAACAGCAGCGGCTTCGCCGTGCCGGCACGCTCCTTGCGTTCGAACTCGGTGCGCAGTGTCACGCCGACCACGAAGCGCTGCGCGCGATCCGGCAGGTTGTGCAGGTCTACGACGGTGACCTGCGCCGATTCGGCGGTGTTGACGGCGTGTACGCGCCGCGACGGCAGATCGCCCCGACCGTGCTGTATGGCGCGGCTCCCAAGGTCGCCCCGCACTAGCCGAGCCAGGTCCTTCTTCGACGCGATGAGCCGGCGCGCGAACGCGTTGACAGTGCCGAGCCCGACCGCGGTGCCGGCCCACGCAGTCCGCGTCGTGTCATCGGAGAGCGCGGCGACGACGAAGTCCACCAGGTCGGAGTAGCTGCCAAGGCGCGTCCCGTCGATCGTCACGCCGCCGTCGGCCGGCTGCGCGGCCCGCGCCAAATGCGCCGTCACCGCGTGCACCACCATGGTGTACTGCTGCTTCTCTTCGTCGGCGTCGGCAAACACGTAGGGCATCAATCGGTCGGTGCAAAATTCGGCGAGCGTCCAGTAGAACGTGTCCACACCGGCGAGCCGGCTCGACACATCCGGAGTGCCCGACACGTCACCGGCGCGGGGCGGCGCGTAGACGGCCACGTCCGGGAACGCGCCGGCGTGTAGGCCGAGCTTCGCATACGCCGATGTCGTCGCCGTGTCCAAACGGGTGTTCGGGTGATCGAGGAACAGCAGGTCCTCGCCCTTCACGTTGAAGATCAGCGCCTTCGTGTTGGCCGCCTCGGCGCCGAGCACACCGGAGGTGAACATGCTGTAGAGCAGGAACGTCGCGAACGAGGTCTTGGTGGCCACGCCGGAGACGCCGGAGATCGAGACGTGCGCGCCGCTGTCGCCACCGAGGAAGTCGAAGTTCAGGAAGAGCGGCTCGCCGTCGCGGCCGATGCCGATCGGCACCTGCCGCGCCATCCGGTCGAAGTAGAGCGCGGCGTTGCGCTCGTCGCCAGCGGCGCGCTTGACGAGCGCACCCGGCATCGGGGGGACGTACACCTCCGGCTCGACGCGAGTGGTCGTGATCTCGGCGGCTTCCTGCACGTGCGCGGGCAGCGTGCCGTCCGAGATGGCGAACACGTCAGACTCGAACTCGGCGCCCTCGTGCCGCGCGCGGACCTGTGTCACCACACCCGAGATGGCCACCGACTCGCGTCCGGGCACCTGGCGATGCGTGACCACCACGTCGTCAAGCTGCAGATACGACCCAGGTGTTACGGCGACCCAGAACTGCAACGGCGTGGCATCGGCGGTGCCGAGCACCCGTCCGACCGGCTCGTCCATGCGTGACGACCTCCCACCCGCTCCACTTTGTATAACGGCGGTGCGTAACGCGTCGTGTCAGGGCGCTGCGTGACAGCGCGATCTTCGATCGCGTGTTCGTATCCGTGCCATCGTGCCCCATGACCGGCACGGCCACCGAGCGCTTCGCCCGCGCGTCGCGGGCCAGGTTCGCGGTGCGGCTCACCCTTGCGGACGAAAACCACAAATCAGACGGGTACCCGCGACTATCGCGCCGCGGCCCAGGCGGAGTCGGTCGTCGCCGCGGCGCGACGGACTGCGTCCGGCGTCAGGGGCATGTCGCGCAACCGGTACCCGATGGCGTCGAAAACGGCGTTGCCGATCGCGCCGGCCGTCGGGCCTTGCGTGATCTCGCCGGCACCGAGATACGGCAGGCCGGGCCGATCGAGCAACACGGTCTCGACGCTCGGCACGTCGGGGAAGCGAAGGATTGGGTAGGTCTCCCAGTCGACGCTCGTGACCATCGTTTCGTCGAATTCGACGCGCTCCCGCAGCGTCCAGCTCGTCGCCTGGAGGGCGCCACCCTCGAGCTGGTTCACCAGCCCGCGCGGGTCGACGATCTCGCCACAGTCGGCGGCGATGGTGAGCGAGTCGACGACGATGCGTGACGTCGCGTCGTCGATGTGTACGCGTGCGACCACCGCCGCATAACCGGCCCGATTCTTGTAGCGGGCGATCGCGATGCCGGTGCCGTGGCCGAACGTCGTCGATCGCTCGCCGTGCCAATCCGCGGCGCGCGCGGCCTCGGTCAGAACGGCGCACGCGCGCTCGTCGCCGAGGTGGCGCAGCCGGAAGTCGATGGGGGAGACCTGCGCTAGAACCGCCAACTCGTCCATGAATGACTCGATCGCGAACACGTTCGCGTGTGCGCCGAGGCTGCGCAACGACGACGTACGCAATGGCATGGCCGCGACGAAATGCTTGACGATCCGCTGCCGGGGGAAGTCGTAGATCGGCGCGGCGTTGCGATGGATGCCGACCTCCTTGCCGAGCGTCGGCTCCGGCACCCGCATCGCGACCGGCGGGTCGAGCAGCGGTCCGGAAACGAAGTTCGGCCGGCCGCCGGCCAGCGGGCGGGACAGGTGCGACGTGCCCCATACGTCGTGGCACCAGTCCGAAACGCGGCCGTCACCGTCGATAGTGGCGCGCATTTCGAGGTACGCCGGCGCACCGTACGGCTCCCACTGGTGCTCGTCGGCGCGGGACCATTGCAGGCGTACCGGTCGGCCCGGCACCGCCATCGCCAGCAGTGCCGCCTCGAACGCCGCGTCGTCCGCGCCGTTGTGCCCGTAGCACCCCGCGCCGACGACGTGGCGCGCCCGGATCCGCTCCATCGGCATGTCGAGCGCGATCGACATCGCGGCTCGCAGCGTGTAGACGCTTTGACTGCTGGTCCATACATCGAGCCGGCCGTCATCCCACCGCGCCACGGCGGCCGACGGCCCGATCGATCCATGCATGAGGTAGGGCCGCGAATATGACGCCTCGAGGGTCCAGGGCTCGCCGCTGGCCGACTCGACTGCGCCGTCGGTTTCTGGCTCGACCGCGTCGACGGCCGGGTCCACCTCGGTGATCGGAGTGCCATCGACGACGAGGAACGCCCGTCCGGGTTGCTCGCGCAGCCACGTGGCGGTGTCGCCGGCCGCCGGCAGCGCCGTGCCGTCCGCCCAGTTGGCGCGCCGACGCAGCAGATCGGCAGCCCGGACGGCCTGCGACTCGCGCTCCGCGACCACGCCGAGAAAGCTGCCGTTGCGGACGACCGCGATCACGCCGGACACCGCGCGGGCCGCTGCGTCGTCCACGTCCACGAGACTCGCGGTGCGGGTCGGTGGGCGGACCACCCGGCCGTACGCCAATCCGTCGGGCCGGAGATCGGAGACGAACCGCGTGTCGCCGGTGATGAGGCCGCGTAGGTCGATGCGACGGGCATCCGGTCGGCCGACGATGCGGTGCGCGGATGGTTTCTTCGGGCGTACCCGTCCGGACGCGCGGCGGTCGAATCGTCGGCCGCCCAACAGGTCCCAGTAGCTCACGCTCCGCCCGGCGGCACCACTCGTCCACGGCGGCTCGCCGTGACTCGCCGCGTCTGCCGGACCGTCGACACTGATCGTGCCGTCGCGGACGACGAGCGCATCGACCGGTACGTCGAGCGCTGCCGACGCGAGCCCCAACAGGTGTGCCCGCGCTTCGGCCGCCGCTTGCCGCAGTGCCGCGCCGCTCTGCTCGACCGACATGCTGCCGGCGGTGTGGCCCTCGTTCAGCCCGTGCACGGTGTCCGCGGTTTCCACCCGTACCTGGTCCATTGCCAGGTCGAGTTCCTCGGCCGCGATCCGCGCGATCGCCGAGACGATGCCCTGGCCGATTTCGACCTTCCCGGTGAACACCGTGACGGTGTCCGACGGATCCACGCGGAGCCAGGTGTCGAGATCGGGATGCGCGTCGAGACTGGCCGGCAGGACAATGTCGGCGCTCATCGCGGGCGCCCGCCGGCCGCCGGCGCCACCGATCGTGCTTCGGCCAGCGAGTTGGCGGCCCGACGTACGGCTCGAATGATGCGCGCGTGCGATCCGCAGCGACACAGATGCGGCGCCAACGAGTCACGGATCTCCGCATCGGTGGGGTCGGGCGTGCGATCGAGCAGCGCGACCGCCCCGATCACCATGCCCGGGATGCAGAAGCCACATTGCGCCGCTTCCTCTTCCAGGAACGCCTGCTGTACGGGATGCAACACGTCGCTGCCGCGCGACAAGCCCTCGACGGTCACCACGTGCCGGCCGACGAAGCTGCCCACCGCCGTCGCGCAGGTCGGCACCGCGACGCCATCGGCGAGCACCGCGCACGCTCGGCACTGCTCGACACCGCACCCGTATTTCGCGCCGGTCAGCCCGAGGTCGTTACGCAACACCTCGAGGAACGGGGTCACTGGATCGACGGCGACTCGGACCGAGGCACCGTTGACGTTCAGCTCGATTGTTCCGGCATCCTCGGGTGCTGCGCGATGCTCGTCGGCCACGACGCACCACGCTACGCCGTCACGCGGTACGCAACTCGTCGACGCTGGTGCTCGCCTTCAGGAACAGCAGGCCGATCGCGACGGTCAGCGCCACCGCTCCGACCGACACACCGACGACCAGGCCGAGATTCGCCCACGGCACCGGTACTGCACCAACGACGTCCGGAATCTTGATCACCGGCCCGTCGCCGGTCTGGATTGAGCCGGCCCCGGCATGCACCGACGTACCCGTGACAAATCTGCTGATCAACAGTCCGGCCGTGGTGGCCAGGGTCAGCGCGGGTACGGCCACCGCAAGGCTCTGCCACAGCTGGGCGCGGGCGAGCACCGATCGGGGTACGCCGGCCGCGACAAGTCCCGCGTACGCACGGCGGCGCGACACGATTGCCTCGCTGATCGCGACGAGTTGGCCGAGCGCGCCGATCACCGCGGCCAGCAGAACCGCGATCGCGACGAGCAGTGTGGCGTTCGTGTAGAACGAGTCCGGCGGTGACGCCTCGTATGGCTGGTGCATGAGCGTCGCCACCAGCCGGTTCTGTGCCTCGGTGGTCGCGGTCATCGACACGAAGTGCTGGTATATGACGGCCGTACCGCCACCGAACACCGCCGCGACCATCAGCACGCCGAAGGCGCGGCTGCCCTGCCACGGGTCGGCGATCAGCCGCGCCGCCGCCAGTTGGCCGGCCGCTCGTCGACTTGCTCGCCGCAACACGCAACCGGTGGCGTACGCGATCCACCCGGCGCCGACCACCACGCCGAGCACGGTCATCAGGACGCCGACGTAGAAGATCGTGAGGGTCAACGAGGCCGGGATCGCGATGCGATGGTGCGATAGGAACCGGACCAGCGGCGCGAAGCCGGCGAAGGTCAGAAGGCCGATCAGGATCAGAATGCCGGGCCAGACGCGTGGTGGCCGTCGGCGCGGGCCGCGCCGGACCACGCCGAGCGGACTGGTGGTGACCGCGCGCAGCAACCAGGCGGACGCGAGCGCGACGACGACCGGCAGGGCCACGGCGACCACGACGATGACCCAAAGGCTCGGGAGTACGTCGGTCGGCAGCGTCCGCTGTCCGTGCGCGTTGACGTTGTCGAGCACCCGCCGCAGTACGAAATACGACGCGACGCCGAGCGCCGAGCCGAGCAATGCCGACGCGCCGCTCTCACCGGCGCCGATGGCGACCGCCTGGCGTGGCGTCGCGCCGGCCAGCCGCATGGCGGCGATGCGTCGGTCGCGCGCCGGTGCGCCGAGCCGCGCACACTGACCGACAAACGCAAGCACCGGGATGGTCAACAGCACAAAGGCGGTCACCACACCGGGCCGCAGCCCGGGCTCGCGCAACAGAGCGCTCGTGTAGCGGTTGTCGTCGGCCGCCGAACCCAGGTCCGAGCCGGCGAAGCCGAGCGCCGCTACCGTCGCGGCGCAGAGCCAGCCGAGTGTCGCCAGTGCCGAGCCGAACGCGGTCAGCAGAAGCCGTACGCTGTCCGTCCGCGTACCGGACACGGCAAGCCGTACCAGCGTCGAGGCTCTCATCGTCCGCTCGTCCGGGCGTGTCGCGGTCCGGCCGCTGCTGGACCGGCGCCAGCGGCGGCCGGCGACGCCATCGGGAAGCCCAGCCCGGTCGGGTCGAGCATGCCGTCCCGCAGCGCCACCTCGCGATCGGCGTGCGCGGCGACGGTGGCCTCGTGCGTCACGAGCACCACCGCCGTCCCCTGTTCGCGCACGACGCGCACGATGTGGCCGAGCACCGCTTCGCCGGTGAGGGTGTCCAGCGCACCGGTCGGCTCGTCCGCGAACAGCACGTGCGGTTCGGTGACGAGCGCACGACCGAGCGCGACCCGCTGCGCTTGGCCGCCGGACATCTCGCCGGGCAGGTCGCGCGCGACGTCGGCGACGCCGAGCCGGTCCAGCCAGACCATCGCGGCGCTGCGTGCCTCACGCCGACGCGTGCCGCGCAGCAGCAGCGGCAGCGCGACGTTGTCGACCGCTGGCAACTCCGCGACAAGCTGGCCGAATTGGAACAGCACGCCGAAGTCGCCGCGCCGCAGCGCAGAGCGCTCCGATTCGCGGCGCGTGTCGAGACGGGCGCCTCGGTAGCTGATCTCGCCCGCGTCCGGTCGCATGATGCCGGACAGGCAGTAGAGCAACGTCGACTTGCCGCAGCCGCTCGGTCCGGTGACGGCCACGATCTCGCCCTCGCCGACGTCGATCGTCACGCCACGCAGCGCCGGCGAGTTCCCGTACGACTTGACGACGCCACGCGCCGCCAGCAGTACCTCGGTCATTGGCGGATCTCCTCGTCGAGGTCGGCGACGCGCGCGAGCGTGGTGGCAAGCCACCGTAGGTCGGCGTCGAGGTGGACGATCGCGTAGTCGGCGGCGATGACCGCGCCGACACCGGCGTGCGGATCGGTCTTGACGCGGGTGAGCTCGCGCAACCGATCGGTGTGTGCCTTGCGTTGCGCGGTCAGATATCGCCGCGCCCGATCGCTGTCCGCGGCGAGCAGCGCGACGACCACCTTGGCGAGCAACGCGCTGGAGGCATGTGGCGCCGGCGGTTCGACTTCGTCGAGCCACGCGTCAAGCGACGTCCGTCCAACGGTGGTGACCCGGAACGAGGTCCGGTCCGGTCCGCCGACCCGCTCCGCGCCGTCCGGCGCGACGAGGCCGTCGCGCTCCATCCGGCCAAGCGTCGCGTAGACCTGACCGAAGGCCAGCGGCTTGGCGCCGGGCAGCACCGCGTCGTGCGCCTGCTTAAGCTCGTACCCGTGTTGTGGGTGCTTGCTGAGCAGGCCGAGCAGCACGTGTGCGGTGGACACGGCGCACACTATTCACCCAATGAATAGTGTGCGTCAAGCGCTGGATGCCGCGCGGCCGATCACCGTGGCGGCACTCCCGATCGGATGCCCCAGCCGCCGTCCACGTCGATGGTCTGACCGGTGATCCAGAACGCGTCGTCGGACAGGAGCCACGCAACCGCACCGGCCACGTCGTCCGGCTGACCCCATCGCTGCGCGAGTGGCATGCGCGACGCGACCCACGCGCGGGCATCGTCGTCGGCGTACCCGGTGTCGACCGGCCCGGGGTTCACGCAGTTCACGGTGGCGCCGGTGGACGCGAGCGCGGCCGCGAGCGTCGCGGTAATGCCCTGGATGGCGGCCTTGCTCAGGACGTACGGGATCTCGGTGGGCATCGGCGACTGGTGCACGCCGGTGGTGAACAGCACGACACGGCGTACCCCGACCCGCGCGGCGGCCTGCACCAGCAACACGGTGGCGCGCGCGTTCACCGCGAATGACGCGTCCATCTCTGCCGCCGTCACGGAGGCGAGATCCTGATCGCTCGACCGCGCGTGAACCGCGACGAGCGCGTCGAGCGAGCCGAAGCGCGCGACATGGTCGGCAACGAGCCGTGCGGGTACGTCGGGGTCGGCGAGGTCGGCGGCCTGCCACACCATGCCGGCCGGGCCGCCGGGTTCGTCGTCGCCGCCCCACGGCTGCTCGTTGTCGTGTGCCGGCCAGCCGGACAGCGACGCTTGCCATCCGTGGTCGTCGAGTCGGCGTGCCACGGCGTACGCGATGCCAATCCGACGGCTCACTCCGGTGATCAACGCAGTCTTCGGCATGCGCGGATTGTGCCAGCGGCCACCGACCGTGGCGAACGTGTTACTCGCCCGGCGCTCCGGTGGTTGGTGGCGTCGGATCCGGCGGCCGATGCTGGCAGTCACACCACGCCCGACCCGGGCACTTGTCGTGCCGCTTCGCGCGACACGCGCGACAGATCACTAATTCAGCCTGCGCTTGCACGCCGGGTGCGTCAAGAATGGGCGGCGATGGCACGGCAGATCTATACCCT
>DATFRR010000194.1:0-6077 GCA_035263025.1 Micromonosporaceae bacterium | reverse complement strand
GGGCGAGGCGCACGCCGACGTGGTGCTGGAACGGTTGCGGTCCGGCGGGGTCGAGCTCGACACCGAGCCGGTACGAGTGTCGCTGCGCGAGTCGTTCGGCGGCACCGCGAAGGGCCATGGCCGGCACGTGAAGCAGTCCGGTGGCCACGGCCAGTACGCCGTGTGCGACATCGAGGTGGAGCCGCTGCCGCGCGGCACCGGATTCGAGTTCGTCGACAAGGTCGTCGGTGGCGCCGTGCCGCACAACTTCATTCCGAGCGTGGAGAAAGGCGTCCGCTCGCAGATGGAGCATGGCCTCGTCGCCGGATTCCCGGTGGTCGATCTGCGCGTGACGCTGTTCGACGGAAAGGCGCACTCGGTCGACTCGTCGGACGCCGCGTTCCAGACCGCGGGCTCGCTCGCGCTCAAGGACGCCGCGGACAAGACGACGGTCAACCTGTTGGAGCCCATCGACCAGGTGGCGATCCACGTACCCGACCAATTCGTCGGCAGCGTGCTCTCGGATCTGTCTACCCGCCGCGGCCGCGTGCTCGGCACCGACGCGGAGCCCGACGCCGCCGAGCGATCCATCGTGCACGCCGAGGTGCCGGCGACCGAACTGGTGCGCTACGCGGTGGAGTTGCGGTCGATGACGTCCGGCACGGGTACGTTCACCCGGTCGTTCGTACGCCACGACCCGATGCCGAGCAACCTGGCCGACCAGGTCCGCAAGGAGCACGCCGCATCCCGCGGCTAGTACTTCCACCAGTCGACTTCACGGCGAGATGGAGGTCCCTCTAACCACTACGGAAGCGATGTCACGACGTACCCGTTGGCGTCCAACGCCCGCACGTCGGTCACGTTAGCCGTGCCATAGGTCGTGGCGCCGTTTGTCGGCAGCCACATGCAGTAGGCGCCGAGTCCCTCCCAGCCCGGCTCGGGCACCGGCACCACCGGGGCGGTCGCCGGCCGGCCGAGGAAGGTCAGCGTGACCGTCTTGGCCGGCCCGCGTACCAGGCCGATGGCGAGGACGTATCCACTCACCGTCGGAGCGCCCTCGAACTCCGGCTTTTGCACCCAGACGCCGGGTGGGACGACCGGCGGGTCCGCCGACCCGACGCATCCGTAGGACGTGCGGCCGCGGTCTGGTCCGCTAAACGCTGCCGATCCGGTGCACAGACTGCCATCGGTCGCCTGGAACACAAATGCATGCCATCCGGCGATCGGCGTACCCACGATGACGACCGGGTCAGACGCCCGATGCTTGCCCGGCGCCGGATCGAAGGGCGCCGCCGGCGCGGAGCCGGCCTGCGGAAGCATCACGGTCGCGGTCCACGCGATCGCGGCGACCACCAACGCCATCGAGCCGCCGCCGAAGATGCGACGACGGCGGCGCACGCGGCGGCCGAGGGACACGAGGTGTTCCGGTGCGATGGCAGGCGCCGCCGGATCGGCGTAGTCGAGATCGATCATCGTGTTGGCTCCGGTTCATCGGCAAGGATCGCGTGTTCTGCGCGCAGCAACGGATCCGCGCGGAGCTTGGCAAGCGCACGGGCGGTGCCGCTCTTCACGGTGCCGATTGGGCACCCGAGCTCACGTGCCACCTCCGCCTCGGACAGATCGTAAAGATGGCGCAGCGACACCATGGCCCGCTCGCGGCGATTCAGCTGGGACAGCGCCCGCATCACGACGTCGCGGCGGGCGAGCGTGTCCGCGTGGTCGACGTGCGGCGTCGCCGGCTCGGGCAGCTCGCCGGACGGGGTCTCCCGCCACGACCTGCGCCGCCACCAGTCGATGTACGCGTGACTGACCACTGCGCGGGCGTACGCCTCCGGGTTGCCGGACGCCACCCGGCGCCAGGCGAGATACGTCTTCAGAAATGCGTGCTGGACGAGATCCTCGGCCCGACCACGGTCGCCGCAGAGCATGTCGGCGTAGCGCACGAGGCGTCGCTGCGCGCCGCGAACGAACGCCGCGAACTCGTCGTCGCCCACGCCGCCTCCCTCGCCCGAGGATTAGAACGTTGCGGCGTCGCGAAAGGTTCCACGCGACCGACGAACGTCGGGCCAGATGCCAAGACGGCTCAGGACGCCGTGGAATCCTCGCCGAACAGCGCCTCGATCGCCGGCAGCGCAGCACCGATCGAGGCGCGCTGCCGAGGCGACAGCCGCGCGAGGCTGTCCGCGAGCACGCGTGCCCGAGCACTCCGGGCACCGGCGAGCATGTCGGCGCCGGCCGGTGTGGCCCGCACCAGGCACGCCCGACCGTCGGCCGGATCCGGCACTCGCTCGGCGTACCCGTCCGCGACGAGTCCGTCGACGATCCGCGTCATGGTCGGCGCTCGTACGCCCTCCAAGGCGGCGAGATCACCGACGCGGATCGGGCCGTCGTTTACAACCGTGCCGAGCGCCGTGATGGAGCCAAGGCTCAGCGCGACCGGTGCCCCGCGGCGCAGCATGCGGACGAGCCGCGCGATGGAGACGTAGAGCCGGCCGGCGAGGTCATCGTCAGGTAGCGAGATGCTCGCTCCGCCGTCGAGCGTGCTGGACCGGTTCATTGGCCGGCCACCCGGCTGCTCGCGGCGTCGGTGGCGACATGCCCGTTCGCCGACACGTCGCTTTCCGCGGCACCGGTCGCTGCGGAACCGCCCGTTGCTGCGGTGCCGACCGTCGATGTCGCCGGCACCGTCGCCGTACCCGTGGCCTCCTGCTTGGACCCCGCGCCGCCCACGGCGGCCGAGGATGGGCCTCCTGGCGTCGCGGCGGCCGGCTTGGTCTGGATCAGCGACGCCGCCGCACCCACCAGCATCATGATCGCCGCGGCGATGAACACCACGATGAGGCCGTGGTGGAACGGACCGGAGATCAGGTGCGGGAAGAACGACTTGCCGGTCAGGTTCGCCGCGTTGGCGGCCGGCAGTTGGTTCAGCACACCGGACGGGCCGAGCAGTTCGCGCAACGGGTTGAAGCCGAGGAACGCGGCGAAGAGGCTGCCGACCGGCGGCAGGTTGCCCACCTGCTGCGCGACTCCGCTAGGTACGCCCTGTGCCACCAGACCGGAGGTCAGGGTGTGCGGGAGGGTTGCGGCGAGGCCGATGATCATCAGCGAGAAGAACACGCCGATCGACAGCGCCGAGCCAGAGTTGAAGAAGGTCCCGCGCATGCCGGCCGCGACGCCGCGCTGGTCGGCCGGTACGGCCCCCATCACCGCCGAGGTGTTCGGCGAACTGAACAGGCCCGACCCGACGCCGTTGATCGTGATCAGCAGAGCGAACGCCCAATACGGGAAGTTCACCGGCAACAGCAGCAGACCGAGGAACGTCGCCGCGACGACGGCCAGCCCACCGACGGCGAACCAGCGATGGCCGAACCGGTCGGACAGATACCCGGACAGCGGGCCGGCGATCAGGAACCCGAACGTCAGCGGGAGCAAGTAGATGCCGGCCCACAGCGGAGTGGACGCGTAGCTGTAGCCGTGCAGCGGCAACCAGATGCCCTGCAACCAGATGATCAGCATGAACTGAAGGCCGCCGCGACCGATCGAGGCGAGCAGCCCGGCAAGGTTCGCGCCCGCGAAGGTGGCGTTCTTGAACAGCGCGATGCGGAACATCGGATCGGCGACCTTCGTCTCGATCACGCAGAACGCGATCAGCAGCACCGCACCGCCGATCAGCCCGGCGAGCACCCACGGGTTCGTCCAGCCGGTCGAATGCCCGCCGTACGGCTGGATGCCGTACGTGATGCCGGCCAGCATCGCGGACAGTCCGACCGCGAACGTGACGTTGCCCCACCAGTCGATCCGACCGGCGCGACGGGTGCCAAGCTCGTGCAGCGACCGGTACGACCACAGCGTGCCGAACACGCCGATCGGCACGCTGACCCAGAACACCGACCGCCAGTCCCACTCGGCGAGCACACCGCCGAGCACCAGACCGATGAACGAGCCCGCGATCGCGGCGACCTGGTTGATGCCGAGCGCCATGCCGCGCTGCTCGGCCGGGAACGCGTCGGTCAGGATCGCCGTCGAGTTCGCGAACACCATCGCGCCGCCGATCGCCTGCGCGACACGCCACAGGATCAGCCACATCGCGCCGCCGCCCTGGTCCAGCGGATCGAGGGACAGCGCGATCGAGGCGAACGTGAACACGACGAAACCGAGGTTGTACATCTTGACCCGGCCGTACATGTCGCCGAGCCGGCCCAGCGACACGACCAGCACCGCGGAGACGAGCAGGAAGCCCATGATCATCCACAGCAGGTAGCTCACGTTGCCGGGCGCGAGCGGGTTGAGATGGATGCCGTTGAAGATCGCCGGTAGCGAGATCAGCACGATCGACGCGTTCACGGTGGCCAGCAGCATGCCCATCGTGGTGTTCGTGAGCACGATCCACTTGTACCGCGGGTGATCACGGTCGAATCGCAGCGTACGTGTCTCGCTGTAGCCCGACGCGGCGCCGGCCGCAGGCCCCGATTCATCTACGGCTGTCACGAGTGCCTGACCCTCTCTTCATTTCTTCATTTCGACTGTCCGTTCCGCCGGGCGGCGGGCGTGATTTGGCCGCCATGGCGCGGAAGGAATTAGTTGCTTCTACCTAACTAAGCATCTCTCCCCGACGTTACACGCGGATACCAGCTGAGTGAGACGTGATCTGGACCGCTTTGGGCCGGGATCTGGACTGGCGATCTGGACTGTCGTCAGACCTGGACCCACGCCTTCCCGAGCAGGTCCCGGGTGTCCTCGAGGAGCTGGGGCAGCACCTTGGTCCGTCCGACCACCGGCATGAAGTTCGTGTCGCCCCGCCATCGCGGAACGACGTGCTGGTGCAGGTGCGCGGCCACGCCGGCGCCCGCGACGGCCCCCAGGTTCATGCCGATGTTGAACCCGTGTGCATCGCTAGTGGCGCGGATCGCACGCATCGCGGTCTGCGTGAAGCGGGCCAGTTCCTCGGTTTCACCCGCGTCGAGGTCCGGGTAGTCGGCCACGTGCCGGTAGGGGCACACAAGCAGATGACCAGGGTTGTACGGATACCGGTTCAGCACCGCGAACACGTGGTCGCCGCGGGCGACGACGAGATCGTTTCCGGCGCCGTCCGGGCCGAGGCAGAACGGGCACCGCTGTCCGGTCGGGTCGGTCGACTGCGCTTCGCTTTGCACGTACGCCAGACGGTGCGGCGCCCAGAGACGGTCGAGTCCGTCGTCGATCAGAGCTTGTGCGGCCGTGCCGTCGGATGCGGCGTTGGCGTCGAGACGCCCGGCGGCCGGGGCGTGGTCGGTGGTCTCGCCGACATTGCGGACCGGCTCAGCGCTCACCCGCCGATCTTATGTGGGTCCGGACTTGAGTCTCCACCTGCCGGAGAGTCCTATCGTCTGGCTGTGAGCACAGCGGGAACCGGTGAGCCGGCAGACGACGCGGACGCGTCCGCGATGTCTTCCGAGACGTCTTCGGAGCGAATGCTCACGATCGGGCGGTTCGCCCGGCGCACCGGATTGTCCATCGGCGCGCTGCGGCACTACGCGGAGATCGGTCTGCTGGAACCGGCGGCCGTCGATCCGCTGACCGGCTACCGGTATTACCGCCCCGATCAGACCGATGTCGCGCGGCTGATCGGGACGCTCCGAGATCTGGACGTCGGGCTGTCCGCGATCGCGCCGATCATGGCCGGTTCGGACGCCGACCGGGACCGTGCACTGCGAGCGCACCTGGCCCGGACCGAGGCGGCCGCCTGGCGGCTGCAACGACTCGCCCATCGGCTGCGCATGTTGCTCGCCGAGGGACACGACCTCATCAATGAACGGGAGAAAATCATGCCGAGCGCCTCTTTCACCCTCGACCCTGACGATCAGCGGCGGCTCGCCGCCACGTTGTTCAACCGCACGTGGGAGCTGCTCGAGAAGCCGGAGCGCAGCGTCGTCGACGACGACGAGATGATCCACGCGACGCACGCGAGCCGGCACCACTGGGGCGTGGTGGGTACGCCGACGAATTGGGCACGTGGCGAGTGGCAGTGCTCGCGGGTCTACTCGGTGCTCGGTCGCGCCGAACCGGCGTTGCACCACGCCAACCGGTGCCTCGCGCTCGTCACCGAACACGACCTAAGC
>DATFRR010000193.1:0-25553 GCA_035263025.1 Micromonosporaceae bacterium | reverse complement strand
ATCCGGAGGTGCACCGCGTGCTGATCGAGAAGGTGTTTCCGCGCCAGGCCGAGGTGCTCACCGTCGACGCGTGGGCGGAAGGTCTGACCCGGCTGTGACCGCATCGCCGACCCGGGGTGTCAGTCGCCGGGCGGGAGGTACCGTGCGTTGCGATCCACGGTTGTGTAGACGCGCTCGCCGATCGGGCTACGCATCTCCTCGGCAAGCTGACCGAGCAGGCCGGCGCAGCGCGCCAACAAGGCGACGCCGCGTTGCATATCGGCGGGCAAGCCAAGGTCCGCGAGCGCGGCGCCGCACACGCCTGCGCCGTTGAGCGGCAGGGTCCGTCCGAGGATCTCGCCGTTCACCCGGCCGATCGCCGCGAACAGCGCCAGGTGCGGGCCGGCCACGCCCTCGTCGTCGGCGATCTGCTGGATAACGGGTACCCGGGGATCGCCGTGCTTATGCACCGGGTGTCCGAGGCCGGGTACGAAACGGCCGGCCTCGCGCTGGCGCCGCACCGCGTCGCGCGCGAGCGCGTCCCAACCGTCCACCGAGTCGGGCAGCGGATCGTCGGCACTGGCCAGCACCTCGGCGAGGAACCGGCCGGTGTCCTCGGTGACGCCGAGGAACCGTGAGCCGCCGCCCAACAATCCGGCGGCGAGTGCGCCCTGCAACGCGTCCGGCGCGCTGTAATACGTGAGGCGGGCGGCGATCGCGGTCGGCGTGAATCCGTGGTCCGCAAGCGCGACCAGCACGGCCTCGAACAATCGGAGTTGGCCCGGTGTCGGCGCGTGCAGCGTGATGAGCCGGTAGGCCAGGTCGCCGAATGCGATGTGCCCGATCAGCTCGGCCGACAGGTCGCGGCCGAGCAGCGTGATCGAGTCGGCATCGGACGTGCCGAGCGACGTCAGAAACGTCGGCACCGGAGCGTCGCCGTGGTCCGGTTCGGTCATCACTGGTCTCCTGTGTCGGCGTGCTCGTCGGGCGGCTGGTCCGGCGACGCGGTCGGATGATGTGCCGCCGTCAGTATCGCTGTGCCGTCCTCGGCGCCGGGCTGATGTCCGAGCCATGCGCGGATCTCGGCGCCGTGCGCGTCCAAGGCGGGCGGCGGCAACGTGTATCGCGCAGGCGTCGCGGAGAACGCGATCGGATTGCGTACCGTCGGGATGCCTGTCGCGTCGCCCTCCGCGACGACCACCGGATCGAGGCCGAGCCGTTCGGCCAGCGCCACGCCGCCGTCGATGGTGTTGATCGGCCCGCAGGGCACGCCGACGGCGACGAGCGCGTCGAACCACTCCTGCGCGCTCCGGGTGGCGAGCCGGGCCTCGAGAAGCGGCCGCAACTCGTCGCGCCGATGGTTGCGGTCGACCACGCGTGCGAACCGCGGATCGTCGGCCAGCTCGGCTACGCCGAGCGTTTCGCAAAGCAGCCGGAACTGCTTGTTGTTGCCGGCGCAGATGATGAGTTCACCGTCGCCGGTGGGCATCGGCTCGTACGGGTAGAGGCTCAGGTGCGCGTTGCCCATCCGGTGCGGCACGACGCCACCGGCGACGTACGCCGAGGTCTGGTTCACCAGCGCGGACAGTGCGGAGGACAGGAGGTTCGTCTCGATGCGTTGGCCCTCGCCGGTGCGTGCACGGTGGTGCAACGCGGCCACGATGCCGAGCGCCGAGTGCAACCCGGTCATCACGTCGAACACCGAGATGCCGGAGCGAAACGGTGGGCCGTCCGGCGAGCCGGTCAGGCTCATCAAGCCGGACACGCCTTGCACGAGAAGGTCGTAGCCGGGCAGGTTCGCGCCGGCACCGCCGCCGAAGCCGCTGATCGAGCAGTAGACGACCGCGTCGTTGCGCGCGCGTACCGCGCTGTAGTCGAGACCGAATCGAGCCAGCCCGCCAGGGCGGAAGTTCTCGATGAACACGTCGGCGCGCGCGGACAGGTCGTGGGCGACGGCGAGATCGGCCGGGTCGGCGAGGTCGAGCGCAATCGACCGCTTGTTCCGGTTGATCGCGAGGTAATACGTGGCCACGCCGTCGCGGGTCGGCGGCATCCAGGTGCGCGTATCGTCGCCGGCCGGGCTCTCCACCTTGATCACATCGGCGCCGAGGTCGGCGAGCAGCATCGTGGCGTACGGTCCGGCGAGCACCCGGGAGAAGTCGGCGACGACTACGCCGTCGAGCGGTCGCGCTGATCGTGCCGTCGCCATCGCCACCCTCGCTTCTGAACCAGTGTCCGCCGGCTGGTGTCGGCTAGCGCTGCCGGTTTGGTTGGTGTCCGTTAGCGGTGTCCGTTAGCGGTGTCCGTTAATCGTGTCCGTTGGTCGTGTCCGCCAGCCGGACATGTGTCCGTCAGGTGCCGATCCGAAGGTACCCGGCCGGCACGACGTCGTCATGTGGGCGGGACTGCCACACGGCCCAGTCCGCACTGATCGCGCTCGCCGCCCGAAGTAACGCTGGCAGGTGACGTTCCAACAACGTCTTCACCGTCGTCTCGGCGGAGTGGACGGTCACGTTCATGGCTGCCCGTACCGTCCCGGTGCCATCGCGAACCGGTACCGCCACCGACCGGATGCCCCGCGCGAGCTCGTCGTCGGCCAGCGCCCAGCCCTTCGCCCGGACGTCGCGGAGCATCGCGTCGATCTCGCTGCGGCCGTACGTGACCCGCGGCGTGATGCCCGACCGGCTCGGAATCGCGAGCACCCTCGTCACCTCATCACGGTCCAGCGCGGCGAGCAGCACCTTGCCCTGCGATGTGGGTACCACTGGGAAGCGGGTGCCGATCTCGACGCGCAGCGCAATGATCTTGGGTACCGCGACGCGCGCGACGTAGACGATGTCGCTGCCGTCGAGCTGCGTCATCGACGAGGACTCGCCGGTCTGGCGTACCAGGTCGTGCATGTGTGGGCGGGCCAGGTCCCAGAGACCGAGCGCGCCGACGTACGCCATCCCGAGGTCGAGCACCCGCGGCGTGAGCCAAAAGCCGCCGTCCGAGGAGCGGACATAACCGAGCTCATCGAGCGTGAGCAAGATGCGACGGACAGTGGGCCGGGCGAGACCGGTGGCCGCCGCGACATCGGCGAGCGTCATGCGCGGGCGGTCGGCGCTGAACGCGCGAATGACGTCGAGGCCACGCGCGAGCGCCTCGATGAAGTCCGGGCCTTCTCCCCGGCGAGCCATGCGCGCCTCCGATGTGGTCGCCTAACGGTGCGCCGATGCGCCGGCGGAACGTGGTGTCCGACACCCGAACAATAGACCGCCAGCCGGCACGCGGCGGACCGTGCGAGCCTTGACAGCTCATCGCGTCCGGATCATTGTGGGACAGCGCGGCGTCCGCTGACCGGACGGACGTCCGTCTTTGGACGGCTGTGCCGCCAGCGGATCGCGATCCCGCCACGCATCACGATCCGCCACACATCGTCCGACGTTCGGCCCGACACGCAAGGAGTCCGATGGCAACGCTGGTCGCTGTGCTCGCGTGCACCCACCACCCGTTCTACTACCGGGCGAGTCAGGCACCGGCCGGCGAGCGCCTGCCGCAGGCCGACGAGTGGGTTGCGAAGGTCGAGGCCTACCGCGAGACGTTGACGCGAGCGCGTCCGGACGTGCTGGTCATGGTCGGCGCCGACCATTTCCACCAGTTCTTCCTGGACAACATGCCGCAGTTCCTGATCGGCAAGGCGCCGTTCTACGACGCGAACTACTACAACGAGGAGCGCGAATTCGGGCTGCCGCGCATGCTGCTGCGTGGCGACGAGGACTTCTCGGCGCACTTGCTGCGCGGCGGACTCGACGCCGGCGTGGACTTCGCGTTTTCCAACGAGCTGCGCATCGACCACTCGATCACGTGCCCGATCATCACCGTACGGCCGCAGAACGATCTGCCGATCGTGCCGGTGCTGACCAACGTGTTCTGCCCGCCGATGCCGCGGCCGTGGCGGTTCGTGCAGATTGGCCGCCTGTTGCGGGACCTGATCGAGTCGTACCCACCAGACGTCCGGGTGGCCGCGATCGGCACCGGGCATTTGTCGCTCGAGCTCGGCGGGCCTCGCCAGTTCGGTCCGCACGGCCCGGATCCGGAGTTCGACCGCAGGGCGGTCGATTGGATCGCGCGCGGCGACATCGACGCGGCGCTGGCCAATGTGAGCCTCGCCAATCTCGGTGATCCCGGCAACGCGACGCACGGCTTCATGGACTTCATGCTGATGATGGGCATCGCCGGGGGAGTGCCCGCGGATTACGCGGACAACCTCGACCTGTTCCACACGATGGAGGCCTACTTCACGTGGTACCCGCACGGCGTCGAGGCATGAACGGGGGACGGGCGATGAGCAAGTATCTGCTGAATAAGTTCCTCTACACCGTCGACCGCGACCCGGAACTCGTCGAGGCCTACCGTGCCGACCCGCGCGGCTTCGTGGCTCGGTGGGAGGCGGAATACCTCACGGACCTGACCGGAGTCGACGCCGAGCGCACCACATGGACGTCGTTCACCGACGCCGAGCGCGACGCACTCGTCGGCCATGACCACGTCCGGCTGTTCGAGATGGGCGCGCATCCGTTCCTCACGCTCACGCTGTTCATCGCGCTGTTCGAGCGCGACCATCCGGAGCCGCTGTCGTATCAGCGCGCCTACGGTGCCGCGCTCGCGAACTTCACGCTGCCGCACCCGGACATCGCGACCTGACCGGGCCGGAGGAGAGCGCATGTCCGACGCCTGGCACGCACCGCTGCGACACGTACCCGCCGATGCGCTGAGCGGGGACACCGCACAAACCGGCGGTATGCGTCGGCTCGAGGCCATCTCCGGTCGTACGGTCGGGTCGACCAGTGTGTGGATGGGCCGGACGCATGTGGCGTCCGGCACGAACTCGGGCGACCACCACCACGGCCCGACCGAGACCGCGATATACGTCGTGTCCGGCCGACCGGTCTTCGTCTTCGGGGACCACTCCGTCGACCCGCCAACCGAGACACGCATCGAGACCACACCGGGCGACTACGTGTTCGTGCCGCCCTACGTGCCGCACCGCGAGGAGAACCCGGGCGATGACGAGGCGGTCGTGGTGATCGCGCGCAGCAGTCAAGAGGCGGTCGTGGTGAACCTGCCGAGTCTGTGGACGCCGGTGACACCGGACTAGCGGAGGTCCACAAACGTCACTCGAAAGCGTCGGGTACGACCGCGCGGTGGCCGTGAACCTGAGAGCCGTCTGAGACGTTTCGGCCACTGATGAACTTCGATGGTCGACGGAATGTCGTACATAACCCTCCATTGTGACCGCTGAGCTGCGAGAAACGTCGCCGACGGTCACAACCAAAGTTGCAATGCGTGACACGCTCGGCGGTTATTGAGTTGAAACATTTCTTACTCGAACCCTGTCGATGACCCGAGCGTCACTGAGGTCAGATGCAACCGACGACCCGGCCCGTCCGGCACGCGCGGACCGAGCCGTCACGACTCATGGATGGGGTGTGTGACGGAGCATGACATCACAGCGCAGTAATGCGCGGCGAGCGATCCTCCTCGCCGCCGCGAGTCTGCTGGTGCTTGCCGCATGCGGCACCACCAAGAAGACCGCGGACCAGAACCTCAAGGCGGTGGGATATGGCAACCTGCCATCGCAGTCCGGCACTCCCCAAGCCGGCGGGACCATCACGTTCTCGCAAAGCCCAGGCGCCGACCCGAACTGGATCTTCCCGATCACCCCGGCCGCGAACTCGTCGGTCTATGTGGCCTATCAGTTCCAGAACCTGATGTGGCGGCCGCTCTATTGGGCGCCCAAGGGCTCGTCGCCGCAGATCGACGACGCGCTCTCGCTGGCGGCCGAGCCGAGCAAGAGCGCGGACGGCAAGACGTTCACCATCAAGCTGAACGGGCAATACAAGTGGTCCGACGGCCAGCCGGTCACGTCGGCGGACATCCTGTTCTTCATTGACATCTATCGTGCGGCGGTCAAGGAGAACCCGTCCAACGTCGGCAACTACACACCGGGCCAGTTCCCGGACAACGTGACGAGCGCTGTCGCGGTGGATCAGAACACCGTGACGCTCACGTTCGACAAGGTCTACAACCCGGAGTGGGTGTTCCTCAGCGAGATTGGCCAGATCGTGCCGATCCCGTCCCACGCCTGGGCCATCACGAAGACCGGTGGATCGCAGGTCGACTACACGGATCCGGCGAACGCGAAGGCGATCTACGACTACTTCGTCACGCAGTCGAAGGACCTCAAGTCCTACGCATCGAACCCGCTGTGGCAGATGGTCGACGGCCCGTTCAAGATCTCGTCGTACAACGCGAACACCGGAGCGGCGAACTTCACGGCGAACGCGGCCTACGCCGGCCCCAACAAGCCACACATCGCGGAGCTGGACGAGCTGGCATACACGTCAACGACCGCTGAGTTCAACGACCTACGCAGCGGCAAGCTCGACGTCGGCTTCGTCGATCCGTCCGACATCCCGCAGGTGCCGGCGCTGCAGAAGCAGGGCTTCAACGTCTACGGCCTGCCGGACTTCGGCTTCAACTACATCGCCTTCAACTTCAAGGACACCACCGGGCACTGGAGCGACATCGTCAAGCAGCTCTACGTCCGGCAGGCGATCGCACACCTGCAGGACGAGGCGGGCGTGATCTCCGGGCTCTACAAGGGCGCCGCGTTCGAGGCGTACGGCCCCGTGCCGGCGCAGCCGGTCAGTCCGTTCGCACCGGCCAACGCGAAGCAGAACCCTTACCCGTTCAGCATCGACGCGGCCAAGCAGCTACTCACTAGCCACGGCTGGACGGTGAACCCGGGCGGCACGACGACGTGCACCAGTGCCGGTTCAGGTCCGAGCCAGTGCGGCGACGGCATTCCGGCCGGTACGCCGCTGACCTTCAACATCGTCTACTCGAACTCGCCGGCCGTCATCGGCCAGCAGGTCAACGCCATCCAGTCCGCGGCGAAGCAGGTCGGCATCACCATCAACACGGTGCCGAAGACGTTCAACTTCATCGTGGAGAACTACGGCGTGCCCGAAGCGCCGGCGAACAACAACCAGTGGGCGGCCGAGGACTTCGGTGGCTTCAGTGAGGGCCTCTACCCGTCGACGAACGACCTGTTCAACACCGGTGGCTCGTTCAACCAGGGCGGCTACAGCGATCCGACGATGGACCAGCTGATCAGCAACTCCATCAACGGCACCGACCCGCAGGCCGTGCAGAAGGAGGCGGCGTACGTCACCCAGCAGCTGCCCGGCATCTTCCAGCCGAACCCGGATCTGATCTGGGCGTGGAAGAACACCATCTCCGGTCCGCCGGACGGGTTCGCGAACATGACGCAATACGTCATCACCCCGGAAATGTGGTTCCTCAAGCAGTGACGGCGAGCGCGTAGGTCCGCCGTCCGTGGCAACACGCCACGGGCGGCGGATCACGCGCCTAGGCGGCAAGGACACGTCGCATGACCCGATACATCATCCGCCGTTCGCTGACCGCGATCATCGTGCTGCTCGGCATCTCGTTCGTTACGTTTTTGTTGCTGCACTTCATCGCGCCGTCACCCGGCCGCGCCGCGCTCGGCGTCCGAGCCACCCCGGCGGCGGTGCACGCGTACAACCAGCAGCACGGCTTTCTCAAGCCGTTCTTGGTGCAGTTCGTCGACTACTTGAACCAATTGCTGCATGGCAACCTGGGCTTCTCGTTCGTACTCAATCAGTCCGTGACGGCGATCCTGGGCGAGCGCGCGCCACTGTCGGCATTCCTGTCCGGTACGTCGGTGGTGCTCGCCATTCTCGTGGCCATCCCGCTCGGCATCTTCCAGGCCGTCAAGCGGAACTCGGTCGGCGACAACGTGCTGACCGCGGTCTCGTTCACGCTCTACTCCACGCCGGTGTTCCTGTTCGGCGTGCTGCTGATCCAGATCTTCGTGTTCAACCTGAACCTGGTCGACGCGAACGTGCCGCAGTCGCAGACGTTGCTCGGCGCGTTGGCGGACTTCAAGGACATCATCCTGCCGATCGTCGCGTTGACCGCCACGAACGTCGCCAGCTACTCGCGATATCAACGCTCGTCCGCGCTCGACGTGCTCGCCCAGGACTACATCAAGGTGGCGCGTTCGAAGGGCCTGTCCACGCGGCTCGTGTTGATGCGGCACCTGGTGCGAAATGCCGCGCTGCCGATGGTGACGCTGGTCGGGCTGTCGATCCCGGCGTTGCTTGCCGGCAACCTGCTGATCGAGGCGCTGTTCAACATCAATGGTCTGGGGCTGCTGTTCGTCAACAGCTTGCAGCGTCAGGACTTCCAGGTGCTGCTCGCCTACACATTGATCGGTGCGGCGCTCACGGTGCTTGGGAACTTCATCGCGGACATCGCGCTCACCGTCGCCGACCCGCGGATCCGGCTCGTCTAAGGGGGCACAAGCGATGACTCAGATGGATCTGATGACCGCGCCGGCCGCACCGCCCGAGGGCGGCGACCTGATGGTGCTCCAGAGCGGTTGGCGACTGGCGGTGCGCGAGTTCCTCGCCAACCGGCTCGCCGTCGTCGGGGTCGGTGCGCTGCTGTTCTTCGTGTTGTTCTCGTTCTTCGGGCCGCTGGTCTACCACACCGACCAGACGAACACGAACATTCTGTTCACCGACCAGCCGCCCGGCGCCGGACATCCGCTCGGCACCGACGATCTCGGATTCGACGTGTTGGGTCGGTTGATGAAGGGCGGACAGGCATCCCTCGAGATCGGCTTCCTCGCCGCCGCGATCGCCACCGTCATCGGTACGTTGTGGGGCGCGATCGCCGGCCTTGTCGGTGGCATCCTCGATGCGTTCATGATGCGCATCGTCGACGTACTGCTGTCGATCCCGTTTCTGTTCATCGTGCTGATCGTCTCGATCAAGTACGGCGCCTCGGTGCTGACGTTGTCCGCGATCCTCGGTGTCTTCTCGTGGCTTACCTCGGCGCGCCTCGTTCGCGGCGAGGTGCTGACGTTGCGCGTGCGCGACTTCGTCGCGGCCGCCAAGGTGATGGGTGCCACGCAGATGCGGCTGATCTACCGCCACCTCATCCCGAACGCTCTCGGCGTGGTGATCGTCAACATCACGTTCGAGATCGCCAACGCGATCCTTGCGGTCGCCGCGCTGGGCTTCCTCGGCTTCGGCATCCAGTTCCCGCAGACCGACTGGGGCACGCAGGTCTCCAACAGCGTCACCGAAGTGCTGAACGGCTACTGGTGGCTCGTCTACCCGGTGAGCATCTGCCTCGTCGCGACGGTGATGGCGTGCAATCTCGTGGGAGATGCGCTGCGCGACGCGTTCGATGTACGGCTGCGGCGCCGATGAGCCCGATAAGCGGACGGCCCGAGGTGGGTACGACGACCGTCGGTACGACGAAGAGGGGTGTCGCGTGGCGCTGCTGGAAGTAACGAACCTGACCACCGACATCGAACTGTCGAAGTCGACAGTGCACGCGGTCGGCGACGTCTCGTTCCATCTCGAAGCCGGGGAGACGCTCGGACTGGTCGGTGAATCCGGCTGCGGAAAGTCGATGACGGCACTGTCGTTGATGGGACTCTTGCCACCGGGCGGGTCGGTGGTGTCCGGCTCGGTGAAGCTGGCCGGCCGCGAGCTGGTCGGGTTGCCGGACCGGGAGATGAACCGGGTGCGCGGCAACGACATCGCGATGGTGTTCCAGGACCCGCTGACGTCGCTCGACCCGACGAAGACCGTCGGATATCAGGTCGCCGAGGGCGTCATGCTGCACCGCCGCGCCACGAAGGAGGAGGCGCTCGACCGGGCGACCGAGGTGCTGGCCATGGTCGGTCTGCCGCGACCCCGCGAACGCCTCGGCGACTACCCACACCAACTGTCCGGTGGCCTTCGGCAACGCGTGATGATCGCGATCGCGCTCGCCTGCGAACCGAAGGTGCTCATCGCCGACGAGCCGACGACCGCGCTCGACGTGACGATCCAGGCACAGATCCTCCGGCTGCTCTCCGATCTCAAGGACCGGCTCGGGATGGCGATGCTGCTCATCACGCACGACATGGGCGTGGTGGCCGGCAACACCGATCGCGTCAACGTCATGTACGCCGGCCGCATCGTCGAGTCGACCGATACGGCATCCCTCTTCGACCGCATGCGGCACCCGTACACCCAGGCGTTGCTGGCCTCGATCCCACGGCTGGCGCAGGACAACACTCGAAGCTTGCACAGCATCCCGGGCACCCCGCCGGATCTGTCGAATCCGCCGGTCGGCTGCCGCTTCGCGGCCCGATGCGAACGAGCGACCGGACGGTGTCGAGCCGAAGAGCCGCGGCTCGAGGGCCTGAGCGCGGCGCACGTGTTCGCGTGCTGGCACCCGGTATCAGGTCCGCTCGACGTCTCCCTCGCGGCACCGGTTTCCGAGGCGGACGAAGCGCCGGCCGATGCGCTGGTTGGCGGCGCGGCCGCCGTCACCGTACCCGCGCCGAGGTTGCCGGTCGCGGTCCCGGACGCGATCGCGGCGCCGAACGGCGGGCCACCTCCCGACGCGTTGTTGCGGATCGAGAATCTCGTCAAGGAATACCCGATCACCGAGGGCATCCTGTTGCGTGCCAGCGGATCGGTGAAGGCGGTGTCGGGCGTGTCGTTCGACATTGGTGCCGGGCAGACGTTCGGACTCGTCGGCGAGTCGGGGTGTGGCAAAACGACGATCGGCCGCATGATTGTCGCGCTCGAGACCCCGACCTTCGGGCGGGTCACGTTGCGCGGTCGGCAGATCAGCGCATTGCGCGGTGCCGCGTTGCGCCGCGGGCGCCGCGACCTCCAGATGATGTTCCAGGATCCGTACGCGTCGCTCGACCCACGCATGCGCGTCGGCGCGATCCTGCGCGAGCCGCTGACCGTGCAGGGCATCGGCACACGCCGCGAACAGGATCAGCGCGTCGCCGAGCTGCTCGACGAGGTCGGCCTGCCGCGGACCGCGACCCAGCGCTATCCGCACGAGTTCTCCGGTGGACAGCGGCAACGCATCGGGTTGGCCCGCGCGCTCACGCTCAATCCACAGGTCATCGTCGCCGACGAGCCGGTCAGCGCGCTCGACGTGTCGATCCGCGCACAGGTGCTCAACCTCATGAAGCGCCTGCAGAAGCTGCACGACCTCACGTACGTCGTCATCTCGCACGATCTGGCCGTGGTGAAGTACATGGCGGACCGGATCGGCGTGATGTATCTCGGCAAGCTCGTCGAGCTCGGGTCGGGTGAGGACATCTACCAGCGCGCCGCGCATCCGTACACGGCTGCGTTGATCGCGACGATCCCGGTGCCGGACCCGCCGGTCGAGAAGCTCAAGCGAGAGCCCGCGATCGAAGGCGAGCTACCGAGTCCGGCCAACCCGCCGAGCGGCTGCCGCTTCCGTACGCGCTGCCGCTACGCGCAAGACATCTGCGCCGACGTCGAGCCGCCCTTGCGGCCGTTCGGACCAGGGCACGTCGCGGCATGCCACTTCCCGCTCCAGACGCCGGTCGCCGTTGTTGCAGATGAGCCGGTGGCCGCCGCGACCTGACCGAGAGGCGGCGACCTGACCGAGAGGACGCGACCTGACCGAATGGCCGCGACCTGACCGAGTGCATGACTAGGCCCCGACCGCATCGCGATCGGGGCCTAGTTCATCGGGGGGAAAACTTCCCGGGTTTCAGTTGCCGGGCATCACGCCGGGTTGGTGACCGCGAGCGGAGTCGAACCCACCGTACCCACCTTGAGCCAGCCGACATACGAGCCGTTGGTGACGCCTGGCTTCACCGACGCGGTGATCTGGCTCTGCACGACCATGCCGGCCCAACCCGGAATGGTCACGTTGCGCGTTGCGACGAGCACCGAACGGCTGCCCGGCACGCCGCTTATGACCTGACCCTTTTTGATGATCTTCACCGGCTTCAGCGCGTGGCGTGCGGCGGCCAGCAGGTTGTGGCTCGACACGAATGCCTGGTGCAGGTCGCCGATCTGGCCACTGCGCTGGCCGAGGACGGTGCCGACGATGGTCACCGTGCGACCGCCGACCTTCTGCTTCGCGGCGAACGACAGGCAGCCGCCGGCCGCGCTCATCGAGCCGGTCTTGATGCCGACCACACCCGGCTCACCGAGCAGGGCGTTGAAGTTCTTGATCTTGCCGGCTACCGGGATCACCGCGGTCTTCTGCGACGTGATCTGCTGGAAGCTCGGCAGCCGCAGCGCTGCCGCGGCCAGCTTCATCTGGTCCTCCGCGGTGGAGTGCGTGCGCTTGTCGTAGCCGGACGGGTCCGTGTAGCGGGTGTGCAGCATGCCGAGGCTCCTGGCCTCCGCGTTCATCATCTTGAGGAACGCCGGCACGTTGCCCGCGTCCCAGCGGCCCAGGATCTGTGCGACGTTGTCGGCCGACGCCAGCATCAGCGCCTGCAATGCCTGACGCTCGGTCAGTGCTTCGCCGGACCGCACCGGTACCAGCGACTGGCCCAGCGCGACCTGGTGGTTGAACGCGCGAGCCTCTTGGTACGAGACGTGCAACACGGGACCCTGCGAGTGCGTGTTCATCGGGTGGTGCTTGAGGATCAGGTACGCGGTCATCGCCTTGGCGACGCTCGCGGTCGGAATCGACACCTGGCGACCGGAGTGGCCGAAGTTGCCGACGCCCACGACGCCAATCGCGGTCTGGCCCTTCGCTGGCCACGGCATCTTGGTCTTGCCCGGGGTGGTGAGGTCGATCGGGCGGTTGACTGCCACCGCGGCCGGTGCACTCTGCTTCGGTGCGGCGCCGCCAGGCGGCGTCGCGGGTGCCGCAGAGCCGCCGGTTGCCGGCTGCGACGAGGCAGCGCCGTCGGCGGTGGGCTGACGCGCGGTGCTCCCTTGCCATGGCGCTGTCGCGAGAATTACCACGAGTAGTCCCGCAAGAACTGCGAGGCCCGCACGCCAATGGCGACGGATTATCGGGTGGATTTTCTGATGCGCGGTGATGGGGGATATCGATCGCATGGCAGCAAGCATAAACTGGGATTTATCCGAAATGCTATAGCTAGTGCCGTGCTCATCCTCACCGAGATCCACGCTCAGATCGGGAAGATCCGCCCAGCTCAGCGTGCATGCGGCGAGCGGCTATACGCAACGTAGTCGTACAAATACAGAGCGTGCAGAAATGACGTTTCAATTTGCGCCGCGGACTCGATGCGCAATTTCGGCGAATTGTGGTCGCGCTCGCATTCTGGGCCGCTAACAATAGCGATTAGTGCGCAAGCCACTACGGCGGGTAGTCGTGTGGGGCGTCGGTCGAGCAGCCGCTGCCGCCGGACAAGGGACGCCAGAACGGCCGGAACCGCCCAAACGGCGGCTCTGACACCGGATCCGGCAGGCGTCGCGCTTGCCGGGCGGATGCGCCACCAACGTAACCGCGCGGATGACGTGGCACAGTGGACTCGCGCGGCACGTATCCATGACAACGATGGGAAGAAACCATGCGGGCGGTACGGATCCACCAGACCGGCGGCACCGATGTGATGGTCGCCGAGGACGTTTCGGAGCCGCGTCCCGGACCCGGCGAGGTGCTCGTGCGGTTGACCGCGGTCGGAGTGAACTTCATCGACACGTACCACCGCTCCGGTCTTTATCCGATGCCGTTGCCGCTGACGCTGGGTTCGGAGGGAGCCGGCGAGGTGGTCGCGGTCGGCGACGGTGTGGAGGCGATCTCGGTCGGCCAGCGCGTCGGCTCGACGAACTTCGCCGGCGCCTATGCCGAGTTTGCGATCGCCGCCGCCGACCGCGTCGTACCGCTGCCGGTGGACGTCCACGAAGATCTGGCCGCCGGTGCGCTGCTGCAGGGCATGACCGCGCACTACCTGCTGCACGACACGTACCCAGTGCGGCCAGGCGACACCGTGCTCGTGCACGCCGCGGCCGGTGGCATGGGACTGTTGCTGTGCCAGCTCGCGCGACGGTTGGGCGTACGGGTCATCGGCACGGCCTCCACCCCGGAGAAGGCAGACCTGGCGCAGGAGGCCGGTGCCGCGGAGGTGCTGGACTACGTCGACGTCGCCAAGAAGGTGCGCGCGCTGACCGATGGCGAAGGCGTCGCCGCGGTGTACGACGGGGTCGGCGCCGCGACGTTCGACGCGAGCCTTGCGAGTCTCCGGCCGCGCGGCGTGCTTGCCACGTTCGGAAACGCGAGCGGCCCGGTGCCGCCGGTCGACCCGCTGCGGTTGACCGGCGCCGGCTCGGTCTACCTGACCCGGCCGACGCTGGCGCACTTCATCGCCTCGCCGGCCGACCTCGCGCGCCGGGCCGGCGACGTCCTGGGGTGGGTCGCGGACGGCACCTTGTCGATCCGGATCGGCGGTCGGTATCCGCTCGCCGACGCGGCACGGGCGCACGAGGACCTAGCGGGCCGCCGTACCACTGGCAAGCTTTTGCTCGTGCCGTGACCAAGCGCCACATGCGCGGTCTGCTGTCTCGCGCGTCACGGCGGCGCGTCGTGACGGCCGAAATCGGCCCGCGCTTAGGTAGCTTTTAAGGAGATGACTCCAGGGTTCTCGGCGCCATGAGCGGCCTCGTCGAGCGGGTGCTCGCACTCCATGGTCTAGCCATCTATCTGACCGTCGGGCTCCTCGTCTTCGGCGAGGACGCGGTGTTCGTCGGCCTCATCGTGCCGGGCGAGACCGCGGCGATCCTCGGCGGCGTCGCGGCGAGCCGCGGCAACGCGTCGGTCATCGTGCTGTGCGTGATCGTCGTGCTCGCGGCGATTCTCGGTGACAATCTCGGCTACCTTCTCGGTCGGCTCTACGGCCCGCGGTTGTTGCGCACCCGCGTGCTGCGCCGCCGCGAAGCGCGCGTCGAACGTGCCCGCCGATATCTCGAGCGCCGCGGTGGTCCGGCGGTGCTCGCCGGTCGCTACATCGCCTTCCTGCGCGCGGTCACCCCGTTCCTGGCCGGTACCGCGAAGCTGAAGTACTCACGCTTCCTGGTCTACAACGTGGTGGCCGGCGTGTCGTGGGGCGTACTCGCGGTGCTGGTCGGATATCTCGCCGGCAATTCGTACCAGGCGATCGAGCGCGCCCTCGGCCCGGCGACCGCGGCGATCGCGGCGATCATCGTCATCGTGGCGGTGACGGTATGGATCGTGCGGCGGCGACGGGTCGAGCGGCGCCGCGACGACGCGATGATCACGAGCGAAGAGTGGGATGCCGCGGACTCCGACGCGTCAACGCCGGACCGCACGCGACCACATGCCTGATCACGGCTCCGGTCGTTTCGTTACGCCGGGTGGCGGGTAACAGGCATCCGGACCGGCGCGGCCCTCACGCGTCCGTGACGGGTTGTCGTGTCGGGCACAGTGGCGTTGGGTCGGGGTGGACTGCTCCGCTGCTCGTGCCGCGGGCGCCCGCAGCGGACCGTCGGCGGCGGCCGCGTCGGTCCGTACCGCAGCGCCGCGGCACCGAGTCAGGCGCCGGACGCGTGCGCGATCTGCCGCATCGTGCGGCCGGACAGCGCGGACTTCGGTGCCGACTTCACCGGATCGCGCGTGGTGCTGGCGTTCGCGTCGCGCATCTTGACGAGGATCCACTGCTCCTTCGGCTCGGTCCGGGTGCGGGTCAGCGCGAAGCCGCCGGCCAGCTTTGTCCCGGCGAGTGAGAACGTCACATGGCCGCGACCGATGCCGTCCGCCATCGACAGCGCAGCGCCGTCGTGCTCGGTGGTGTTGCGGTAGAAGCCGGCGTCCCACACCATCACGGTTCCGCCGCCGTACTCGCCCTCGCCGATGGTGCCCTCGAACCATGCGTAGTCGAGCGGGTGGTCCTCGGTCGGCACGGCGAGCCGCTTCTGCGCCGGGTCGAGGGACGGGCCACGAGGCACCGCCCACGACTTCAGGACGCCGTCGACCTCGAGCCGGAAGTCGTAGTGGTCGGCGGTGGCGAGGTGATGCTGGATCACAAAGCCCGGCTCGCCGTCGCGGCGCTCGCCGCCCTGCGGCTCCGGTGTTTTCGTGAAGTCCCGCTTGCGGTGGTATTCGGCGAGCTTGCCATCGTTCGCGGTGGATCGCTTCGGCTCCGCCCGGCGCCCGCTCGGCGTCTGCTTGCGCTCCGGCATGTCCGTCTCCCCGGGATCGCTGCGTGACCACTATCGCAAATCTCTCAGCACCATCGCGCGGTGTCACTGTCGAGCACACCAAACGCGCGCGCCGATCGCAAAGAGTTCGGTCGAACCGGTGCCGTGACAGTTCGGCGGGCGCCGAAGCGTCTCGGCCGTAGCGTGACGGCATGTCGACGACCATTACCGTGCGCCGGTACGCCGATGCCCTCGCCGTGCTCAGCGACGCCGCGTTCGAGGTACCCGTGTCCGGATCCGTACCGGTGTCCGAGTCCGACGGCGCGCCCGGCATCATGTGGCTGCGCGCCCACGTCAGCCGCTTCGCCAACGGCGACGTCCACGCCAGCCGTCGCGCGTGGGTCATGCGGGTGCTGGACGGCATCGATCCCGCCGCGCTCCGGCACGTCGCCGCCGACCGGGCCACCGCGAGCCTCGCCGTCGGCGAACCGGCCGACACGATCGCGCGAGCCGTGCCGGTTGCCGTACTCGCCGAGATGCTCGGCATGGACGCCGACGTGACCGAGGCCGTACGGGCGGTTGCGCGCGGCTATCACCCCGGCACCGACGCCGGCCCAGATGCCGACGCGGCCGTGGCGACGTTGGTCGCCGCCTGCGGCGGGGTCGCGGACGAGGCAACGGCCGCTCGGATCGCGGTGCTGGTTCAGGCGTGCGACGCGACCGCAGGGCTGATAACTAACGCGCTCAAGTGGGCGGCCCGTCGCGAGGCACCGACCGATCGCCTGCTCGACGAGACGCTCCGGTTCGACCCACCGGTGACCGCGATGCGCCGCGTCTGCGTCGCTCCGGCCTCGATCGGTACGGCACCGGTGGCACCGGGTACCCACGTGGTCCTCGATCTGGTGGCCGGCAACCGGGACCCGGCCGTTTTCGGCGAGCCCGAGGTGTTCGAGCCGGCCCGCGACGGCGTCGACCGGCATCTCACGTTCGGCGCCGGACGCCGGCCGTGCCCGGGTCGCGAGCACGCGATGGCGCTCGCCGCCGGCGTGGTCTCCGCGGTCCTTGCCGCGCAACGGGTGGGCGCATGACCGCGGATTTCGACCAGTTCCGTGCCCTGCATCGTCCGGGCGCGCCGCTGCTGCTGCCCAACGCCTGGGACTTCGCGTCGGCGGCGGCCTTTGTGGACGCCGGATTCCCGGCCGTCGGCACCACGAGTCTCGGTGTCGCGGCGGCCGCCGGCCTGCCCGACGCAGCTGGTCTGGCCCGCGCCGAGACGTACGCCTTGGCGCGGCGGCTCGGTCGGCTGGACTGCCTTGTGACGATCGACATCGAGGCCGGTTTCAGTGCGCAGCCCGCCGACGTCGCCCGACTCGCGTACGACCTCGCGGCGACCGGCGCCGTCGGCGTGAACATCGAGGACGGCCGACCGGACGGCACGCTCGCCCCGGCCGGTACGCAGGTCGAGCTCATCCGTGCCATCAAGCAGCGCGTACCGCACCTGTTTGTGAACGCGCGCACCGACACGCACTGGCTCAACCCCTCCGCGCCGGACCTGGCCGACACGATCCAACGCTTGCTGGAATACCGGGACGCCGGAGCGGACGGCGTGTTCGTGCCCGGCATCGCGGACCCGGCCGACATCCGAGCAGTGGTCAACGGCGTTGATGCGCCGCTTAACGTGTTGTTCCTGCCGGGTCGGCAGACCGTGACCAGCCTCGCCGACCTCGGCGTGGCTCGGATCAGCACCGGCTCGTGGCCATTTCGGGTCGCGTTGAGCCGGGCGGTCGCGGCCGTTGTGGCAGTTGCGACCGGTCGCACCGATGACCGGACCGAGGACGTACTGACCTACCGCGATGTCCTGACGCTCACCTCGTGAGCCCCCGCCGCCGCGGGTCGGGCGCCGTCAGTCGTGCAGTGGCTGGAAGCTGCGGCGGTGGCGGCCGGTTTGCAGCTGGATGCCGCTGACCACGAGCGGGAAGTGGCTGAACGCCTGCGGGGTGTTGCCGAGCTGACGTTTCGCGACCGGGTCCCACTCCTCGCTCAGCAGCCCGACATCGTTGCGCAACTCGAGCAGGCGCTCGAAGAGTTCCACGGCCTCGGTGTCGCGGCCGGCCGAATGCAACGCGTCGACGAGCCAGAACGAGCACGCGACGAAGATGCCTTCGCCGCCCGGCAGACCGTCGTCGGACGGTCCGGGCCGGTAGCGCATCACGAAGCCGTCCTGCGTGATCTCGCGCTGGATCGCCTCGATGGTGCCGAGCACGCGCGGATCCGTGCCGGGCAGGAAGCCGACGCGCGGGATCAGCAGCAGCGAGGCGTCGAGTTCGGTGGTGTCGTAGGACTGTACGAAGCTGTTGCGTTCGTCGTTGAATCCGTTCGCCATCACCTCGGCATGGATGTCGTCGCGGATCGCCTCCCAGCGGTCCACGTCGCCGTGCAGGCCGCTGTCGCGCACGGCGCGCACCATCCGGTCGAAGGCCACCCACGCCATCACCTTCGAGTGCACGAAGTGCCGGCGCGGTCCGCGCATCTCCCACAGTCCGTTGTCGGGCTCCTGCCACGCGCCCTCGAGGTGGTCGAGCAACGCCACTTGCAGATCCCATGAGTCGTCGTGATGCGAGAGACCGGCCTGCCGCGCCAGCGACAGGCCGTCGAGCACCTCGCCCCAGACGTCGAGCTGCAACTGGTCGGCCGCGGCGTTGCCGACCCGGACCGGCGCCGACCGTTCGTAGCCGGCGAGCCACGGGATCTCGTACTCCGTGAGGCGTCGCGTGCCGTCCAGGCCGTACATGATCTGGAGCTGACTCGGGTCGCCGGCGACCGCGCGCAGGAGCCAGTTGCGCCATGCCTTCGCCTCGTCGACGTACCCGGCGGCGAGCATCGCCTGCAACGTATAGGTGGCGTCGCGCAGCCAGCAGTAGCGGTAGTCCCAGTTGCGTGGCCCGCCGATCTGCTCCGGCAACGACGTCGTCAGCGCGGCGACGATGCCGCCGGTCGGCTGGAATGTCAACGCCTTGAGCGTGAGCAGCGAACGCTTGATGGCCTGGTGCCAAGGTCCTGGAACGTTGCACCGGTCCGTCCACGACTGCCAGTGCCCTATCGTGTGCGCGGCAAGGTCGTCGGCGTCACCGCGGGACGGTGCACCGCGATGGCTGGGCGCCCAGGTGAGCACGAACGGCACGCGTTCGCCGGCGCGTACGGTAAAGGTGGACACCGTGGTCTGCTCGGCGCCGTGCAACTCGACCGGCGTACGGAACCAGACCGCGTCCGGCCCGGCGATCGCCTCGATGCCACCGGCCTTCTGCCGTACCCATGGCACGATCCGGCCGTAGTCGAAGCGCAGCACGAGTTCGGAGTGCATCTCGACCGAGCCGGATACACCGACCACGATGCGTACCACGTCGACCGCGGCGCTCCGTGGCGGCATGAAGTCGATGACGGTGACCTGGCCGGTCGGCGTATGCCACTCGGTCTCCAGCACCAATGTCTCGCCGTGATACTGCCGGCGCGTGCACTTCGCGGTCGACACGGCGTGTACGTGAGTCGCGGTCGCGCCGTACGGGACGCCACTCGTATGCGTGACGGCCGGCGCGGCGGCCAGCGACGAGGTCGGCGCGAGCAGCCAGCGGCCGGCGTCCGGCGTGTCGAGGAGCGCCGCAAAGCACGCGGGCGAGTCGAAATTCGGCAGGCACAGCCAGTCAATCGAACCGTCGCGTCCGACGAGCGCACCGGTGTGCAGGTCGCCGATCAGCGCGTAGTCCTCGATCGGGCTGCTCATGCCCGTCCTCGCTTCACTGCGGGCGGGCATGAGGCACAACACGCGCTGCATTCATGATTCGCTCGCCAAGGCTTGCTCATGTCGCAACCTCCAGGACCACCTTGACGTCGTCGGCACGACGGGCGAAGCCGTCCGCGAACTCATCGAGCGCCACCCGCCGTGTGATGAGGCGCGCGAGCCACGCACGGTCGGCGGCGGCAAGCGCAGCGGCCGCCGCCTCGTAGTGCCGACGGTTCGCGTTGACGGTCCCGAAGACCACGTCGTTGTTCAGCACCGCGGTGCGGTTCAGGTCGCCGATGTCGACCGGCAGCTTCGAGCCGACGGACGACACGCCGGTCAGGCAGACGATGCCGTCCGTCGCGGTGTGCGTCATCACGTCGACGACGACCGACGGTACGCCGGTGCACTCGACCACGATGTCCGGCGCCACACCGCTGTCCGGTAGTGGAGTCGCGTGATAGTGCGCGCCAAGGTCGCCGACAAGCCCGGGCTTCGGGCCGGCCGTCACGCGGTCGAACACGTGCACCTCGAGACCGCGTTGCACGCCAAGCAACGCGGCGAGGAGGCCGACCGGCCCGGCGCCGGTCACCGCCACGACCGTCGGGCCGAAATACGCGCGCTGCCCGATCCGCTCGACCTGTTCCCAAGCTTTCGCCACGATCGTGGTCGGCTCGAGCAGGACGCCGACGTCGGCGAGCCCACGGTCGAGCGCGACGACCGCGTCCGGCGCCGCCCGCCATCGTTCGCGTGCGAAGCCGTGCAGGCCCTTGATGCCGTGCTCGGTGTAGCCACCGTTGCGGCACATATCCCACTCGCCGACCGCGCATGCCGGGCACGGCACGGGATCCGGTCGGCGTACGAAGCCGACCACCAGATCGCCGGCCGCGACTGCGGCGTCCGCCGGCGCTTCGACCACGCGACCGAGGTTCTCATGACCCAGGATCAGAACGTCCGAGCCGGGCGGGGCTTCGCCGTATTGCGCTGCGACGATCTCGATGTCGGTGCCGCACAGCCCGACCGCGAGCGTCTCGACCAGCACGCTGCCGTCGCTCGCGGGCGGTTCGGGCAGGTCGGACAACGCCAACGAGTTCGTCACTCCGGGTCGGACCGTGAGCGCGCGCATCGGTACCTCCACGATTGGGCGCCCCACCGTACCGCCCGTTCCTAGCAGGCGCCGGTGGGCCGGCCCGTGCATCGGGCGGTGTTGCATCCGCGCAGGTCCGGGGTACGGTCGTGCGCGTGATGACTCCAGCCGACAGCCATGCGTGGCACCACGCGCTCGTGGTCGGCGCGGGCGTCGTCGGATTGACGACCGCGATCACGCTCGCCGAATCGGGCACGCCGACGACGATCTGGGCGGCCGATCCGCCGGAGGCGATCACGTCCTTCGCCGCCGGCGCTAGCTGGGGCGTGCACCTCGTCGCGGCGCGGGATCGCGTGGCGGTGTGGAGCGCAATTTCGCTGGACGTCTTGCGTTCGCTCGCGGCTGACCCGAGGAGCGGCGTCGCGTTGATGGACGGAATCGAGGCGAGCCGGACGCCCGCCGCCGCGCCGAACTGGGGCGCTCCGATCGACGGCCTGCGGGCGTGTACGCCCGACGAGCTTCCGCCCGGGTACGTCGTCGGGTGGCATCTTCGCGTACCCGTCATGGATATGCCCGTCTACCTCGGATACCTCCGTGCCCGGTTCGCGGCGGCCGGCGGCGTGATCGAGTTTCGCCGGGTGCGCTCGTTCGACGAAACGACGAGTGTCGCGCCGATCGTGGTGAACTGCACCGGCGTCGGCGCCCGCGAGTTGACCGGCGACGCCGACCTGATGCCGGTGCGTGGCCAGGTGGTGATCGCGGAGAATCCTGGCATCACGCACTTCTTCGCGGACGGCCCGGACGACACCGAGGACCTCACCTACTTCTTCCCGCACGGCGACACGGTCCTGCTCGGCGGCACCGCGAACGTCGGCAACTGGAGCCGGTCGGCCGATCCGGCGACCGCGGCGGCGATCGTGGAGCGGTGCGCCGCGATCGAGCCTCGGCTGCGCGGTGCGCGGATCGTGGGGCATCGAGTGGGGCTCCGACCCGGTCGGCCGGCCCCGCGCCTGGACCTGGAGATGCGCAACGGTGCCCGGCTGATCCACAACTACGGCCACGGCGGTTCGGGCGTCACGCTCGCGTGGGGGTGCGCCGCCGAGGTCGCGGCGCTCGCGGGCATCCGCCGATCGGTGGCCGCGGCTGGCCCGTCGGGTCGACTCGAGGGTGGTTCGCCGGGCCTCGCGCCGTAACAAAATGGGAACGCTCCCATCATGGCCTTGACACGTCTGTACCCGAACGGCAATCTCTCATGGGAGCGCTCCCGTACGCCGCTCTCCGGACCTCGGCACCGCCGAAACGGAGGGCGACGCACGGACCGCCTGATGGGAGGGAGGTCGCGTGGTCGTCCTGCTCCGCCGCCTGGGGTTCTACGTGGTGACCGCGGTCATCGCGATCACGCTCGACTTCTTCATCCCGCACATGATCCCGGGCAACCCGGTCGAGGCGGTCATCAACTCCCACGCCGGGGCGATCCCGCCGCAGGCCGCCGAGAGTCTCTATGCGCAGTTCGGCATCAACGTGCACGAGGGCCTGTGGGGTCAGTATCTGCGTTATTGGGACAACCTCCTGCACGGCAACCTGGGACTGTCGATCTCGCAATACCCGGCGCAGGTCACCACCGTCATCCACAGCGCGATCTTCTGGACGATCCTGCTCGTCGGCGCCGCCACCGTGGTGAGCTTCGTGCTCGGTACGACGATCGGCACCGTCGTCGCGTGGCGCCGTGGATCGTGGCTGGAAAGTGTGCTGCCGGTCAGCACGTTCTTCCAGGCGATGCCGTATTTCTTCTTGGCCACGCTGCTGCTGCTGTTCTTCGCGCAGGACCTGCAGTGGTTCCCGAACCACGGCGGATACGAGTTCGAGAACACCACCATCGGCTTCAACGGCCCGTTCCTGGCTGACGCGCTGCATCACGCGATCCTGCCTGGCGTGACCATCATCGGTGCGTCGTTGGCCGGGTGGATCATCGGCATGCGAAACATGATGGTCACCGTCGCCGACGAGGACTATGTGCTGCTCGCCGAGGCCGAGGTGCTGCCGCCGCGCAAGGTCATCTGGTACGCGGCCCGCAACGCCATCCTGCCGTCCGTGTCGAGCTTCGCGTTGGCACTGAGCTTTGTCGTGACCGGTTCGTTGCTGACCGAGATCGTGTTCTCGTATCCGGGCATCGGCGATGTGCTCTACCAGGCCGTACTCGGTGAGGACTACCCGCTGATCCAGGGCATCTTCCTCATCATCACGTTCGTCGTGCTCGCCGCGAATCTGCTGGCCGACGTCGTCTACGTGTTCCTCGACCCGCGCACCCGCCAGGAGGCATGAGCCGATGGTCACGACGGTCGTCGATCTCGCCAACGCCCCGGTCGAGGGCGAGGCTCCGGAAGTCACGCGCAAGCGCCGCGTCGCGTGGCTGCCGCGCTCGCCAAAGATGATCGTCGGCCTCGTCCTGCTGGGCCTCTTCGTGATCCTCGCGATCATCGGACCGTGGCTCGCACCGTACGACCCGGGCAAGATCGTGGTATCCACGACGCAGGACCCGAGTGCGCACCACTGGCTCGGCCAGACGCAACTCGGCCAGGACATCTGGTCGCAGCTGCTGGTCGGTGCGCGGCCCACGATGGTGGTGTCGTTCCTCGCGGGAGCCATCGCGACGATCCTGTCGATCGTCATCGGCATCACCGCGGGATATGTCGGCGGCTGGGTCGACGACGTGCTGTCCATGATCGCGAACGTGTTCCTCGTGCTGCCCGCCCTGCCGCTGCTGATCGTGGTCGGCAGCTTCCTGCCGAAGGGTGACTCCGCGAACGACCTTCTGGTCGGCGGCGTGATCGCGTTGACCGGCTGGGCGTGGGGGGCACGCGTGCTACGCGCGCAGTCGCTGTCGCTGCGCAACCGGGACTTCGTCGAAGCGGCCCGGATCAGCGGCGAGCGCACCTGGCGCATCATCATGTCCGAGATGGTGCCGAACCTGGTCGCCATCCTCGCCGCGTCGTTCCTGTTCACCGTGTTGTACGCGATCGGGACTTACGTGGCGCTCGGCTTCCTGGGCGTGCTGAACCCGGCGGTCAACTGGAGCTGGGGATCGATCCTCTTCGACGCGACCCAGGGCCAGGCCGTGGTGTCCGGGCAGTGGTGGTGGTACGTACCGCCGGGCCTGTGCATCGCGCTGCTCGGCACCAGCCTCGCGCTCATCAACTTCGGCATCGACGAGTTCATCAACCCGCGCCTGCGCGCGGCCGGCCTGTCGCGCAAGGTCGCAAAGCGGGCCGGCGTGCCTCGTACGCCGCAGCTTGGGTTCACGCCGGTGACCAGACGCAACCGTGCCGCGTCCACGACGATCGCCGAGCCGGCCGCCATCGTGGAGGTGGACCGGTGACCAACCTCGAGTTCATCCACGCGCCGCGCGCCGCCGTCAACGCGGCACCGGTGCACGACGCGGTGCTCGACATCCGCGGGCTGTCGGTGGACTACGGCATCGGGCCGAACGCGGTGCACGCGGTCGCGAACGTCGACCTGACCGTACGTCGCGGCGAGGTGCTCGGCATCGCCGGCGAGAGCGGCAGCGGCAAGTCCACGCTTGCCTACGCGGTGACGCGGCTGCTTCGCGACCCCGGCGTGATCGTGGCCGGCGACGCCACGTTCTATTCGCGCACCGATGGTTCGCCGACGCCGCGCGCCGTCGACCTGCTCTCCGACGACAAGTCGGTGATCCGCTCGGTGCGGTGGTCCGAGATCGCGGTCGTGTTCCAGAGTGCCCTGCATGCGTTGAACCCGGTGTTCACCGTCGGCAAGCTGCTCGACGACGTGCTCGCCGCGCATTTGCCGCAGATGAGCCGACAGGCTCGCCGTGACCGCGCCGCCGAGCTGCTCGACATGGTCGGCATCACCGCGGACCGGTTGCGCAGTTACCCGCACGAGCTGTCCGGCGGAATGCGGCAGCGCGTCATGATCGCGCTGTCCATCGCGCTCAACCCGCAACTGCTCATCATGGACGAGCCGACCACCGCGTTGGACGTGGTGATCCAGCGCGAGATCCTCGAGCAACTCATGGACCTGCGCGACAAGCTCGGCTTTACGGTCATCTTCATCACGCACGACCTGTCGTTGCTGATCGAGCTCGCCGACACGATCGCGGTCATGTACGCGGGCGAGATCGTCGAGCGTGCGCCGGCCAAGGCGCTGTTCCGCGCGCCGCGGCACCCGTACACCTATGGGCTGTTGAACTCGTTCCCCGCGCTGCACGGACCGCGCATCGCGATGACCGGCATCAAGGGGTCACCGCCCGATCTGCGGCACGTACCGTCCGGCTGCCCGTTCCACCCTCGGTGCGCGCATGCGATGCCGGAGTGCGTCGTGGACCACCCGCCGATGCTGCGCCTGGCCGACGCGTTCGGCACCCGCGACGTCAGCTGCTGGCTGCACGACTCGGCTCACACCGTACCGGCGGAACTCGCGCTCACCCACGACGCGGCCTCGGCGCGCGTGGGAGCGACGACCACGACGGAGGCCCAGGCATGAGCGACGACGCGACGCCGGTCCTCGAGGCCGTGGACATGTCCAAGCACTACCGCGTGCGGACCAAACGCTTTGCGCGGTCCGGCGTGGTGCGCGCCGCGGAAGGGGTCTCGCTGGCACTGCACCGTGGTCGGGTGACCGCGGTGGTCGGCGAGAGCGGCTCGGGCAAGTCCACTGTGTC
>DATFRR010000192.1:0-38458 GCA_035263025.1 Micromonosporaceae bacterium | reverse complement strand
AGATCGCGCAGCACATCGACGCCGCGACCGAGATCCTGCGCCGGGCCACCTACCCGTCGATCATCCAGCGGATCCACGGCGACCTGCATCTCGGTCAGGCACTGCGCACGCCGGAGAGCTGGCTCATCATCGACTTCGAGGGCGAGCCGGGTCAACCGATCGACGAACGTCGCCGGCCGGATTCGCCGATGCGCGACGTCGCCGCGATGCTGCGTTCCTTCGACTACGCCGCCTATCAGCTGCTGGTCGGCGACACCGAGAACACCGCCTTGGACGAACGCGCACGAGAGTGGGCAGCGCGCAACCGTGCGGCGTTCTGCGACGGGTACGCCGCGGTGTCCGGTGTGGACCCGCGCGAGCACGCCGATCTGCTTGCCGCGTACGAGCTGGACAAGGCGGCCTACGAGGCGGCGTACGAGACACGGCATCGCCCGAGCTGGCTGTGGATCCCGTTGCACTCGATCGCGCGGATTCTCGGCGGCGGAACGCAGATCCCGGCAAGCGCGGAGGAAACCGAGACGGTCTCCCCCGACGACGTACGGCCGACCAGCGGCGGGTTCGGCATCGGCGGGGTCGGCGCGAGTGGTCCCGGACCCGGGCCGGCTGGCGGAACGCCCACCGGCGGTGGTAGGCGGAGCCATGACGGTCACACGTACGCCGCCGGCGACGTGCCGAGTGGAAGGAGCCGATAGTGCCGAGCGCCAGCGCACACGTGCTGATCACCGGCGCGATACACGACCCGCACTCGATCCTCGGCGCGCATCCGGACGGCGACAAGACGACGGTTCGCACGATGCGCCGCGGCGCGGCCGAGGTGTCGGTCGTCGCTGGCGGCATGACCGTACCCATGCATCGCATCCACGACGACGGCGTCTTCGAGGTCACGTTGCCCGGCACCATCGCGGACTACCGGATCGAGATCGGCGGCCAGCGCGTCGACGATCCGTACCGGCATCTGCCGACCCTCGGCGAGTTGGATCTGCACCTGATCGCCGAGGGCCGGCACGAGCGGTTGTGGACAGTGCTCGGCGCACAGCCGCGGGTCGGTGGATGTGCCTTCGCGGTATGGGCGCCCAACGCCCACGGGGTACGCGTCGTCGGCGACTTCACCGGCTGGGGTGCGCACGACGGTTGGCCGATGCGGTCGCTCGGGTCCTCCGGCGTCTGGGAGCTCTACGTACCGGGCGCGAACGTTGGCGAGCGGTACAAGTTCCGCATCCTTGGACCGGACGGCGTGTGGCGCGAGAAGGCCGACCCGATGGCTCGGCGCACCGAAACGCCGCCACGCACCGCATCGGTCATCGACGAGTCCACCTACGTGTGGGGCGACGACGAGTGGCTCGCGCGCCGCGCGCAGACTCCGTTGCACCGCAACCCGATGAGCGTCTACGAGGTGCACCTGGGCTCGTGGCGACCGGGACTGTCCTACACCGACCTCGCCGAGCAACTCACCGAATACGTGGCGGCGCAGGGCTTCACGCACGTGGAGCTGCTGCCGGTCATGGAGCATCCGTACGGCGGATCGTGGGGATACCAAGTCACCGGCTATTACGCGCCGACCGCGCGCTTCGGCGACCCAGACGGGCTGCGCCTGCTCATCGATCGCCTGCACCAGGCGAATATCGGGGTGATCCTCGACTGGGTGCCGGCGCACTTCCCTCGCGATGAGTGGGCGCTGGCCCGCTTCGACGGCACCGCGCTCTACGAGCACGGCGACCCGATGCGTGGCGAGCACCCGGACTGGGGCACGCTCATCTTCGACTTCGGCCGAGCTGAGGTGCGCAACTTCCTGGTCGCAAACGCGCTCTACTGGTGCGACCAGTTCCATGCCGACGGCCTGCGGGTCGATGCCGTGGCGTCGATGCTCTACCTCGACTACTCGCGTAAGGCCGGTCAGTGGCGGCCGAACGCCTCGGGCGGGCGCGAAAACCTCGACGCCATCTCGTTCTTGCAAGAGATGAACGCCACGGTCTACCGCGAGCAGCCGGGCGTGACCACGATTGCCGAGGAGTCAACCGCGTTCAACGGCGTGACGCAGCCGACCGACGCTGGCGGCCTCGGCTTCGGCTTCAAGTGGAACATGGGCTGGATGCACGACACGTTGAGCTACGTCGCGCGCGAGCCGATCCACCGGCAATACCACCACCCGCAAATGACGTTCGCCGGCGTCTATGCCTGGAGCGAGAACTACGTGCTGCCGATCAGCCACGACGAAGTCGTCCACGGCAAGCGCTCGCTCGCCGCGAAGGCGCCTGGCGACCGGTGGCAGCGACTCGCCACGCTGCGCACGCTGCTCGCCTTCATGTGGGCGTTCCCCGGTAAACAGCTTGTCTTCATGGGCTCCGAACTCGGCGACGACCGGGAGTGGAACGAAGGCACCGGCTTGCCGTGGTGGCTGCTGGACGATCCCGCGCACGCCGGCGTGCAACGCGCGCTGCGCGACCTGAACACGATCTATCGGGACAGCCCGGCGCTGTGGACGCAGGACACCACGCCGAGCGGCTTCCGCTGGATCGATCCGGATGACGCGCCGCGCAACACGTTCTCCTTCCTCCGGTACGGCAGCGGCGGCGAGACGCTCGCGTGCGTCGTGAACTTCGCCGCCATCCCGCACGAGGGCTACCGGCTCGGGCTGCCGGCCGCCGGCCGATGGCGCGAGGTCATCAACACCGACGCCGAGCTGTACGGCGGGTCGGGCGTCGGGAACATGGGCATCGTCGAGGCGACCGACCGGCACCCGGCGCACGGGCTCCCGGCCTCGGCACTATTGCGCGTGCCGCCGCTCGGGGCGCTGTGGCTCGTGCCCGAGGACTGATCCGTTGGCTGCCACAGAGGTCTGGCCGGGCGATCGCTACCCGCTGGGCGCGACATTCGACGGCGCGGGCACGAACTTCGCGCTCTTCTCCGAGGCTGCCACGCGCGTCGAACTATGCCTGTTCGACGCGGCCGGGAACGAGGAGCGGGTTCGCCTGCGCGAGATCGACGCGTACGTCTGGCACGGGTACGTCCCGGGCATCGAACCCGGCCAGCGCTACGGCTTCCGGGTGCACGGCCCCTACGACCCGGCGCACGGACTGCGCTGCAATCCCGCGAAGCTGCTGATCGACCCGTACGCCAAGGCGATCGACGGCGACATCGTGTGGGACGCGGCGATGTACGGCTACGACGTCGACAACCCGGATCGGCCCTCGACACTCGACTCCGCCTCGTTCGTGCCGAAGGCCGTCGTGGTGAACCCATACTTCGACTGGGGCAACGACCGGCTGCCGAACGTTCCGTACCACCAGTCGATCATCTACGAGGCGCACGTCAAGGGCCTCACGATGCGGCATCCCGGTCTGCCCGAACAGCTGCGCGGCACGTACGCCGGCATCGGCCACCCGGTGATCATCGACCATCTCACGAAGCTCGGCGTCACGGCGATCGAGTTGATGCCGGTGCACCAGTTCGTCCACGACCATCGGCTGGTCGACGAGGGACTGTCGAACTACTGGGGCTACAACACGATCGGATTCTTCGCGCCCTATCACGGGTACGCCGCCGGCGGCGCGTACGGCCAACAGGTCTCCGAGTTCCGCAACATGGTCAAGGCGTTGCATGCGGCCGGCATCGAAGTGATCCTCGACGTGGTCTACAACCACACCGCGGAGGGCAACCACGAGGGACCCACGCTGTCCTTCCGCGGCATCGACAATGCCGCCTACTACCGCCTCGTCGAAGACGACCCGCGGCACTACCTCGACTACACCGGCACCGGCAACAGCATCAACGCGCGTAGTCCGCAGATGCTGCAGCTCATCATGGACTCGTTGCGCTACTGGGTGCTCGACATGCATGTCGACGGGTTCCGCTTCGACCTCGCAGCCACGCTGGCGCGTGACTTCTATGACGTCGACCGGCTCTCGACATTCTTCGAAGTGGTGCAGCAGGATCCGGTCATCAACGCGGTCAAGCTGATCGCCGAACCGTGGGACGTTGGACCGGGCGGCTATCAGGTCGGCGGCTTCCCGCCACTGTGGACGGAGTGGAACGGCAAGTATCGGGACACGACGCGAGACTTCTGGCGCGGCGCGCCCGAAACGCTTGCCGAATTCGCCACGCGACTGTGCGGGTCGGCCGATCTCTACATGTCCGACGGCCGGCGGCCGGTTGCGAGCATCAACTTCGCGACCTCCCACGACGGGTTCACGCTCACCGACCTCGTGTCGTACAACGAGAAGCACAACCTGGCTAACGGCGAGGGCAATCGCGACGGCGCGGACGACAACCGGTCGTGGAACTGCGGAGTCGAAGGCCCGACGGACGACGCGGACATCCTTGCGCTGCGTGCCCGGCAGCGCCGCAACTTCATGGCGACACTGATGCTGTCGCTGGGCGTACCCATGATCGGGCACGGCGACGAACTCGGACGCACCCAACTCGGCAACAACAACGCCTACTGCCAGGATTCGCCGCTCACCTGGGTGCACTGGGATGACATCGACGAGACGATGCTCGCGTTCACCAGGTCGCTGACGCGTTTCCGCACCGCGCATCGCGCCTTCATGCGTCGCCGGTTCTTCACCGGCCGACCGGTGCGGCGCGGCCAGGACACCCCGGTGCCTGACGTGGCATGGTTCGCGCCGGACGGTCGCACGATGTCCGAGGAGGACTGGAGCGAGGAGTTCGGCCAGGCCGTCGCGATGTTCGTCAACGGCGAAGGCATCCGCGACCGCGGGCCGCGCGGCGAGCGCTACGTCGACTCGTCGTTCATGGCGTGTTTCAACGCGAATCCGATGTGGACGGAGTTCGTCATGCCGCCCGGCGAGTACGCGGCCAAGTGGCGAGGCGTGATCGACACCAGCCAGCCGACGCTCGACTCGCCACCGACCGTCTCGGCGGGCGCCAGCATCTGGGTGCCGGACCGGTGCCTGATCGTGCTGGAGCACGTGCAGTGACATCCGACCCGGCGCCCGGTGGCCGGCCGACGCGGGACCCGACGGGCAGCCGGCCGACGCGGGACCCGGCGGGCGGGCGGTCGGCGCCGAACCCGGCGGTGCCGAGGTCGACGTACCGGGTGCAGGTCCGGCCGGAGTTCGATCTGGACGCGGCGGCCGAGTTGGTGCCCTACCTGGATCGGCTCGGCGTCACGCACGTCTACAGCGCGCCGCTGCTGACCGCGACACCGGGCTCCGAGCACGGGTACGACGTCGTGGATCCGACACACGTGAACCCGGCGCTCGGCGGCGCCACTGCGTTGGACCGGTTGGTCGCCGCCCTTCGTGAGCGATCGATGGGACTCGTCGTCGACATCGTGCCGAATCATCTCGGTGTCGCGGTGCCGTCCGCGAACCCGGCGTGGTGGAGCGTGCTGCGCGACGGACCCGAATCGCCCTACGCGCATTGGTTCGACATTGATTGGTCGCGCGGTCCCCTGCTGATCCCGGTGCTCGCCGACGAATCCCCGGGTCCGATCACCGTCGACGGCGAGGAATTGCGCTACTACGAACACCGCTACCCGATCGCGCCCGGCACCGGAGGCGGCACCGTCGCCGCGGTTCACGCGCGCCAGCACTACCGCCTGGTGAACTGGCGGCGGGCGAACACCGACCTGACGTACCGCCGGTTCTTCGGGATCTCCGACCTCGCCGGTGTGTGCGTCGAGGATCCGGACGTGTTCGCGGCGACGCACATCGAGGTGCTGCGCTGGCTGGCCGATGGAATCGTGGACGGGCTCCGCGTTGACCACCCGGATGGCCTTCGCGATCCGGGCGAATACCTACGCCGGTTGCGGTCCGCCGCACCGAACGCGTGGCTCGTGGTGGAGAAGATCCTGTCGTACGGCGAGCAGCCGCCCGAGGACTGGCCGGTCGCCGGAACCACGGGGTACGACGCGCTGCGCGATGTCTGTGGACTGTTCGTCGATCCGGCCGGCGAGCAAAACTTCCCAGCCGGTACCCGATTCGCCGACGCGGAAGAGACCGGCAAGCGCGAGGCAGCGACGGAGATTCTCGCGACGGAGCTGACCCGCCTTGCCAATCTCGTGCCCGATGAGCCGCACGCGCGCGACGCGCTCGCCGAGATCGCGATCCATCTGCCGGTCTATCGCACGTATCTGCCGTCCGGACGCGACGTGCTCGACGCGGCGTTGAGCGCTGCGGCACGGCGTTACCCGGCGGCCGTTGCCGCGCTCACCGGGCGCCTCGTCGACCCGAACACCGAGGTGGCGCAAAGGTTCCAGCAGTACACCGGTGCGGTGATGGCCAAGGGCGTCGAGGACACCGCCGACTACCGATGGACGCGATTCGTCGCAGTTAACGAAGTGGGCGGCGCGCCGGACCGGTTCGGCGTGTCGCCGCACGAGTTCCACCTCGCGGCGATGCGGCGCGTTCGTGAGTGGCCGCACGGCATGACCACGTTGTCCACTCACGACACGAAGCGCGGCGAGGACGTCCGCGCGCGGCTTGCCGTGCTGTCGGAGGTGGGCGAGGACTGGGCGGTTGAAATGGCGCGCTGGCGCGCTGCCGCACCGCTTGACGACGACGACTTCGCCAACCTCGCATGGCAGACCGCGGTCGGTGCTTGGCCGTGCGAGCCCGCACGTTTGCGCGCCTATCTGCACAAGGCGGCCCGCGAGGCGGCGACGCGGACCTCCTGGACCGATCCTGACCCGACATTCGAAGCCACGATCGACGATCTGGTTGACACGATGTACGGCCCGTTGCGCGAGTCCATCGACACATTCGTCGCGAGGATCGTCGCGCCGGGTTGGAGCAACGCGCTCGGACAGAAGCTCGTGCAACTCACCATGCCCGGCGTGCCGGACACATATCAGGGCACCGAGATCTGGGACGACTCGCTTGTCGATCCGGACAACCGACGGCCGGTCGACTTCGACGCACGGGCGGCATTGTTGCGCCGGCTCGACGACGGCTGGCTCCCGCCGGTCGACGACAGTGGAGCGGCCAAGCTGCTCGTCACGAGCCGCGCCCTCCGCCTACGGCGCGATCGGCCCGCACTGTTGCGCGACTACCGCCCATTGGCAACGCGCGGCGAGCACGCGGATCACGCGTTTGGCTTCGACCGGGGCGGCGCGTTGACGATCGTGACGCGACGACCCGTCGGACTGGCGATGACCGGCGGCTGGCAAGGCGACGACACGGTTGACGTACCGCGTGGGCGATGGCGCGATGTGTTGACGCAACGAGAATTCGACGGCCCGTCGCTGGCGCTCGCCGCGTTGTTCGAGACGTATCCGGTCGCGCTACTGGTCGACCCGGACGCGTCGGACCTCAGCCCGGACGTCGACCGATGATCCGGTTTGACGTCTGGGCGCCGGAGCGAGAACGTGTCCGGCTACAAATCGGCGACGAGATCGTCGTGGATCTGGCGCGAGATGACGCTGGCTGGTGGCATGCCGACGTCGCCGATGCGGACGCTGGCACGGACTACGCGTACCTCCTGGACGACGACGATCGCGGGCTCCCGGATCCGCGGTCGCGGTGGCAGCCGTACGGCGTGCACGGGCCGAGCCGCACCTACGATCACGCGGCGTTCCGCTGGACCGACAGCACATGGACCGGGCGTACGCTGCCCGGCTCGGTGATCTACGAGTTGCACGTCGGCACGTTCACCGTGGAGGGGACATTCGACGCCGCCGCGGAGCGACTCGGATACCTTGCGGATCTCGGCGTCGACATGGTCGAGCTGATGCCGGTCAACGCGTTCAACGGCGAACACGGTTGGGGGTACGACGGAGTCTGCTGGTACGCGCCGCATGAACCGTACGGCGGACCCGATGGGCTGAAACGATTCGTGGACGCCTGCCATCGCCAAGGGCTCGGCGTGATCCTCGATGTGGTCTACAACCACTTCGGCCCGTCCGGGGCGTACGCGCCGAGCTTCGCACCGATGTTGTCCACCGGCGAAACCGGCTGGGGCGCCGCGATGAACCTCGACGGCACGCACTCCGACGGTGTGCGGCGCTTTGTCGTGGACAGCGCGCTGTCCTGGCTCCGCGACTACCACGCCGACGGGCTGCGCCTGGATGCCGTACACGCGCTGCGCGACTCGAGTGCGACACACCTGCTGGAACAACTCGCGGTCGAGGCCGACTCGTTGGCCACACACCTGCGTCGCCCGCTGACCTTGATCGCCGAGTCCGACCTGAACGATCCTCGGATCGTCACCTCCCGCGACGCGAACGGCTACGGCCTCGACGCGCAATGGGACGACGACGTCCACCACGCGCTGCACGCGTTGCTGACCAACGAGCAACAGGGCTACTACGCCGACTTCGGCGGCCTCGATCAACTTGCCAAGGTGTGGCGCGGTGCATTTCTACACGACGGGACATACTCCACGTTTCGCGGGCGCCATCATGGCCGGCCGATCGACCGCTCGCGTACCCCCGGCCACCGCTTTGTCGCGTACCTCCAGAACCACGATCAGATCGGCAACCGCGCGGCCGGCGACCGGCTCACCGCGACACTCTCACCGGCGCTGCTGAAGACGGCCGCCGTGCTGCTCTTCACGGCACCGTTCACGCCGATGCTGTTCATGGGTGAAGAGTGGGCAGCCAGCACACCGTGGCAGTTCTTCACCGGCCACCCGGAGCCGGAACTCGGCGCCGCTGTCGCCAACGGTCGGCGCACCGAGTTCGCCCGCCATGGCTGGAGTGAACACGACGTACCGGACCCGCAGGATCCGGCGACGTTCACTCGTTCGAAATTGGACTGGACCGAGCTGGAACGCCGCCAACACGCCGAGATGCTGACGACCTACCGCGAGCTCATCGCGCTGCGCCGCCGGACCGGCGACCTATCCGACCCGCGTCTGGATCTCGTCGAGGTGTGGCACGGCGAGCACGATGTGGTGATCCGTCGGGGCCGGTGTCTGGTGATGGCGAATCTCGGTGCCACGCCCGCCACGATCGACGTACCCGAAGGCGTTGGAGCGTTGTTGTTCGCAACGGTTGCGAGACTTGACGTCGCCGGGCATGCCGTCACGCTGCCGCCGGAAAGCGCCGCGGTGATTACGACCGGCGCTCACCCGGCCGGTGCTTAGCCGCCGCTTCGGGTGTTCAGCCACCGGGTGTTTAGCCGCCGCCCCAGGCGGATATGCATCGACGTCGCTGTGTGACGTGTCGATGTCCCCCACACGGCGACGCTGTTTAGTCGTCAAGACGATTGACACGTGTGAGGAATTACCTACGGTGTGTCGAACTGGGAACAGATCAACTGCCGGAACGGTCCAGGTGCATACTGACCCCCGGTTCCGATGTCGTGTAGGCGACAGGTGGACACCGGTGTCGGTACGGACTATGGCGAAATCCGCGACCTGGTCCCAATCTTCTTGTGGCGGGTTGGGCTTGGCATCGCCATGACCGACGACGCGACGTGGCAAACCAACCTCGGTCAGCAGAACAGGAGGTCGACAGTGACTGCGACGGAGGCCTACTCTGCGCGCGACACTCGCGGCGAGCGGACCGCCGTAACCGAGGTGCTCGCCCCCGTCGACATGCCGAACTCGGCGGGATTCGCGCGGGCTACCTGGGAGGCGCGCTACATACGGTGGGTTGTCCTACTGGACTTCTTCGTCGGCGCTGCGGCCGGCGCGACCGCACTCGTGGTCCGCTTCGGCGGCACGCTCGACGCGGCCTATAACCGGGACTACTGGTGGATTACCATCGCGTTCCCGTTCGGGTGGATCGCCACCCTCGCGGTGAGCCGGGCGTACGAGTCACGCTTCCTGTTCGTCGGCAGCGACGAATCCGAGCGCGTGGTTCGGTCGGGCATCATCCTCACCGCGGTCGCGGCACTGATTGCATTCGCCGGGAACCTGCACCTGTCTCGTGTGTACCCGTTGATCGCTATCCCCGGGGCGGTGCTGTTCAGCCTCGTCACTCGTTACGCGATGCGCCGCTTCCAACACCGCGCCTGGGCCCGCGGCCGTCGGCTCTGGCGGGTCGTGCTGGCCGGCCACGAGCAGTCCGTCTGGGAACTGACCCGCAAGCTGCGTCGCGAGCGCTACCACGGCATGGACGTCGTCGGCGTCTGCCTGCCCCGGCCTCCGGTGCTCGCCGGGTCGATGCTGCCGGCCGGCGACGAGCGTCCCCCGGTCTACGTCAATCTCGACGTGCGGCACGTGGCCAACGCGGTGGCGACCGCGCAGGCGGACACCGTGATCGTGCTGCCCTGCCCCGAGTTGGACGCGTCGGCCATCCGCCGTCTCGCCTGGAAGCTGGAGCGCGACGACATCGACCTGATCCTCGCCAGCGCCCTCCTCGAGATCGCCGGCGACCGCACCACGATCCGTCCCGTCGACGGCCTGCCGCTGCTCCACGTGGAGCACCCGCGCCTGAAGGGCATGCGCCGGATGGTCAAGGAGGCCTTCGACCGCGCAGCGGCGCTGTCCGGGCTGATCGCCTTGGCACCGCTAGCGATCGCCATCGCCGTGCTAGTGAAATGCACAAAGGGCGGCGACGGCCCGCTGATCTTCCGCCAGACACGCGTCGGGCGCGGCGGCGAACACTTCACCATGTACAAGTTCCGGACCATGTACCCGGATGCTGAGGAACGCCTGAACCTGTTGTGGCATCTTAACGACAACGACGGCGTGCTGTTCAAGATGCGTGGCGACCCGCGGATCACGCCGATCGGGCGCTGGCTACGACGGTATTCGCTGGACGAGATCCCCCAGCTCCTCAACGTCGTCAAGGGCGACATGTCGCTGGTCGGGCCGCGGCCGCCGCTGCCTCGCGAGGTCGCCGAATACGCCTTCGACGTGCGCCGTCGCCTGGTGGTCAAGCCTGGCGTGACGGGTCTGTGGCAGGTCTCCGGTCGATCCGACTTGTCGTGGGAGGATGCCATCCGCCTCGACCTGCGTTACGTGGAGAACTGGTCGCTGCCAATGGATCTGACGATCCTCGCGCGCACCGTTCTCGCGGTGTTCCGGAGTTCCGGAGCGTATTAGGCGGCGGGTGGCCGGTCAGACGCCTGGTCAGCGGTCGCGTACCGTAGCGGTAGGGCGCCATCCATCGTCGATCGACATGGACGAGTGCCCTCTATGCGGTAGATTGTCGATGCAATTCGGATCGCGGCATTGCCCACTGGTGAACGCCGCGAGAAACTGTCTCGGCTACTACCGCGTAGTCGACGCGCTACGGTGGCCCCGCTTACGTGGGCTCATCTCGGCTCACAAGGGGAAAGACGTTGGATTTCTGGGACCTCATCCGAGTGCTGGGTAGGCGCTGGCGAATCTCGCTGCCGCTATTTGCGCTGTCGATGGCGTTCACAGCTCTCATATTCACGCATGTCAAGCCCGACTACGTGGATACCGCCTTCGTGCAACTGGTGCCCCCGGTGCCGGTCGCGGTGCCGGACGGCCAACCCGCGCCAGTCCAACGCAACCCCTGGCTCCTACAGGATCTATCGACGCTCGGCAACGCCGCTCTCGTCAGCGTCCAGGACGTCGGCTACGTCGAATCGCTGAAAAACGCCGGATACACCGATTCCTTCACCGCAACCATGTCCCAGGACGCACCGCAGGTGACGTTCCAGGTGACCGGAAAGTCGGCCGCCCAGGCCCTCGCGACGGCGAACAAGCTGGTCGACAAGTTCAATCAGGGCATCGAGTCCCTGCAGACCACCCGCGGTGTCGCGCCGGTCGATCTGATCACGCCGCTGCGGCTCGACGCCGGCAACAACATCGTGAAGTCAACCTCGAACGTAAAGCGCGCTATCGCTGCCGTGGGCCTTGCGGGCATCCTCATGACGATCGCGGTGACCGTCGGCGCGGACGCCTGGCTGCGTCGTCGTCGCCTGGCCGCGATGGCGGACGTGACGGCCGACGAGCCAGAGGTGGAGGCCGCGGCGGCCGTCGCCGCGCTGCCGGAGCCGGAGACCCGGCGGGCCAACACGCTGACGATGACGCGGCTGATGGCCGGCCCAACCAACGGCGGGCCGCCCCGCGAAGCAGCACAGGCCGACCGGCCGGAAGCACGGCCTGGCAGCAGACGGCCGGATGACTACGACGTTCCGGTCGATGCCACCGTCGTGCTGCCCAAGGCAACGCCGGCGCTGAACGACTAGCTACCGATTAGTACGGCCCGCCATGGACCACACGACTAGCAAGTATGACCATTGGTTAGGTCGCCGACACGCCGAGCCATCGTACGATCTGCGATGCTCATCGCCAGCGCGAAACTAGCCGTACATGACGTCTCATCAGGGCCGGCCCGCAGTGCATCCAGCGTCCGCGGCCTCCCGTACCGTCCTTCGCTCTAGGCGGTTGCACGGTAGGTCGTCTAGAACCGAAGGAGATAGAACGGTGACGACAGTCGATGCCGTGCGCGACAGCTCAGTCGCGCTCCGGGTGGGCCAACTCGTCGAGGTGCGCAGCGCGGAAGAGATCATGGCCACGCTCGACGAGAACGGCGAATTGGGCGCGTTGCCGTTCATGCCGGAGATGCTGCAATACTGCGGCCAGCGACTCACCGTTGGAAAGATCGCCAGCAAGCTGTGCGACACCATGACTCGCAGCGGCATGCGCCGCATGGCCGACGCGGTCCACCTTGACGGCGTGCGGTGTGGCGGCGAACAGCACGACGGCTGCCAGGCGGCGTGCCTCATCTACTGGAAGACCGCCTGGCTGCGGCCGGTTGAGCAGTCCGAGACAGCGCCGACATCGATCACCGAGTCGAATCCGACGATCATGCTTCAGCTCATCGACATCAGCCGTCGTCCAGCCGACGAGGACGGTGCGCCGCGCTTCCGCTGCCAGGCAACCGAACTGCTGCGCGCCGCGCCGGACGTGCTGCCGATGCGAAACCTGGGGCAGTACGTCGACGACGTGCGTACCGGCAATGTCGGTGTGGCATGGTCGGGGCGGTCGTTCTTCATCGGCCTGTTCAATCGCTATCAGGACCACAGTCGTCACCGGCTGCCGACGTGGCTGCAGATCCGCGGCGGACTTCCGTGGGGATTCCTGAAGGGCACGCCGGGCAAGACGCCGACCGGCCAATCGGATCTCCAACCGGGTGAGCTCGTCCGGATCAAGTCCAAGGCGGAGATCGAAAAGACCCTCAACGAGCAGCTTCTCAATCGGGGCATGGGATTCGACGCGGAGATGGCGCGGTTCTGCGGCCGGACCGCGCGGGTCGCCCGGCGCGTCGACCACATCATCGACGAAAAGACCGGCCGGATGATCTACATGAAGAGCCCATGCATCGTGCTCGAGGGAGTCATCTGCGAGGGCGCGTATAACGCCAGCTGCCCGCGCGGCATCCCGGCCTACTGGCGTGAGATCTGGCTCGACCGTGTCGAGGAACCCGGCGGCTGACCATGGCGGCCGATGGGGAGGCGACGAACATTCCGCCCGCGAACATCGGGAAGGCCGCCGGCAGGGGTCTGCGGTGGAGCCTCGCGAGCACCGTGGGCACGAAGGTCATCACGTTCAGCATGGGCTTGGTGCTAGCCAGGCTGCTGACGCCGGCCGACTTCGGAACGTTCGCCATCGCCTCGGCCGCGACCCTGCTCGTCATGCACATCAACGATGCCGGCCTGATCGCGGCCGTCGTGCAATGGCGGGGCAAGCTCGAGGAGGTCGCGCCGACCGCGACCACGCTGGCCGCGCTATTCAGCGTCGTCATCTACGGCGCATTCTGGTTGCTGGCGCCGGCATTCTCACGACTGGCCGGTGATCCGGCCGCAGCGCCCGTGGTCCGGCTGCTCACCGTGATCATCCTGATCGACGGCATCACCGCGGTCCGAAGCGCCGCGTTGATGCGGCATTTCCAGCAGGATCGGCTCACCGTCGCGAACTTGGTCGGCATCGTGGCGTTCGCAGGATCGGCGATCGCGCTCGCGCTGACCGGCGCAGGCGCATACTCGTTCGCTGCCGGCCAGGTGATTGGAAACGCCATCACCGGCGTCCTCGTCCTCATCCTGGCCAAGGTGCCATTCGGGGTCCGCGTCGACCGGCAGGTCGCGGCGCAGCTCATGCGGTTCGGCATTCCGCTCGCCGCGAGCCTCGGCGTCGAGGCCATCCTGACCAACGCCGACTACGTGATCGTCGGTCGCTTGCTCGGCGTCGTGGCGCTCGGCTACTACCTGCTCGCGTTCAACATCTCGGGCTGGATGCAGGGGATGATCGGTACGGCGATCCGATACGTATCCATCGCGGCGTTCTCTCGGCTATCGGACCGCGACACCGAGGAGCTGTCCCGAGGCGTACAGCGATCCATTCCGGTGCTGATCTCGGTCCTGCTGCCGGTCGTGGTCCTGATGACGACGCTGGCTCCGCAGGTCGTCGCCGTGCTCTACGGCGACAAGTGGCTGCCCGCCGTGACCGCGCTGCGGTTCCTGATGGTGCTTGCCGGCGTGCGGCTCCTGACCGGGATCGCGCTCGACATTCTGACCGGCGCCGGAGCGACCCGGTCGTCGTTGTGGGTGAACATCGGATGGGCGGCCGCCCTGATCCCGGCACTGGTGATCGGTACCCGGCTCGATGGCATCCGGGGCACCGCCATGGCGCACGCACTGATCGGCGTGTTCGTCGCCGTACCGCTGGCGATTGTGGCGCTGCACTACGCAGGCGTACGGATGGGCGAGATACCGCACCGGCTCATCCGACCCGCCGTCGCCGGCGTGGCGTGCACGGCATGCACAGTGGCGGTCGCACACGTCGTCGGGCCCTACGCCATCGTTCAGCTCGCCGTGGCCGGCACGCTCGGGCTCGCGTGCTATGCACTGATCTGCGTGCCCGGTCCGCAACGGCGCGCGTTCGCCGCACGGGTTCAGGAGCGCGTCCTGCCGGTGTGGCAACGACTCCACCAGCCGGCCGCCATCATCCGCATCGGGTCGCCGCCCGGCCAGGCCACCGCGCGCCCTGACGGGGCCAGTCCGGCCACGGTTCAGCTCGCGACGGCCAACGGCGCGCACCTCGCGAACGGCGCTCCGGCGACCGTACAGTTCGCGTTCGCCAATGGTGTCCGCCCAGAGGATGCCGGCCCGGAGACCGTGCAGTTCGACGCGTTGACCGACACGGTGGTGTTCCCGGCGCCGATCAGTCCCGCCGTCGGCGGCCGCGTCGTGTTCAGCCCGATGTCACGGTGGCCGACGTACATCGGCTCGGCGCCGGTACGGACGGTCTATGCGATCCGTACCGTCTATGTCGGCCCCGCGCCGCCGCAGGCCGACGAAGCCGACTGACCGCGACACGATGCCGACGACTGACTGCGACCCGGCCGCCCTAGGACAAGTAGAACGAGCGACTACCGCGGATGCGCCAGCCCGACCATCCGTGCCACCCGACGGCTTCGCCGTACGATCTTGACTCGCTGACGGCGGACGTACCACCGATTGACGGCGGCCTTTGCTCGACGGCGCTGGTCGGGATCGAGACCGGCCTGGTCCACCCAGCGCCGCATTTCGATGCCCTGCAACGTGAAGGCAGCCCTCGCCGTCCACGCCGGCACCCCCAGTCGGCGAGTGAGCGTGCTCGCGCTCTCGGTGCGCCAGCCGCGGCGACAGAGCACCTGCGGGACATGCGACCACGGACCGGCGATGGCCAACTTGGTAGCGAACACTTGGTCCTCGCACAGCATGTTGCGGCGGGGTAGATCGACGATCGCGTCGCGCCGCATCAGGCCGTAGAGCGGGTCGATCAACAGGTAGCTTTCGTTGAGCAACCGCAACATCTCGGCGAACCGGTCGATCGGGTCGTCGGACCGCAGCGCCGTGCCGTGGTATTCGTCGGACCGCGTCACGCCGTCGTCGCCGACGTAATCCATGCCCATCGTGACCAGGATCAGTCGGTCGTCGCGGTGGAACTCCTCGACACATCGCGACAGGCACTCGGGGGCCAGCCAGTCGTCATCGCCGATCCAGCGGGCGTACGTCCCGCTGGCCTGCCGCATCGCGGCCTGGAAGTTGTTCAGCAGGCCGATGTTGTGGGGCTGGCGCACGTACACGATCCGGTCGTCGCTGGCCGCGAGTTTGCGGCACACCTCCTCGGTGTCGTCGGTCGAGGCGTTGTCGGAAATGACCAACTCAAGGTTCGGGTAGTCCTGGGCGAGGATCGACTCGACCACGGCCGGCACGGTGGACGCGCCGTTGCGAACCGGTAGGCAGACCGAAATCAGTACATCGCTCGACGACATGCGCCTCTCTCCGATCGGCGGAACGTGGGTCGGCCGGCGGGAATGGCCGATCGAAACATCACTGGAGACCGGTCGGGCCGCCGGAGTCTGCCGGAGCGCCCAGCGTGGCCGGCGCGTCACCGGCGCCAACAGCCACCGGCCGCGGTCGCGTCAGGCGGTCGCGCTGCCGGTCAAGCCAGGCCTGTCCCGCCGCCCGCAGCCGGTCCCAGCTGCGGTACTTCTGGAACGGAATCTCGAACACCGCGGCGAACAGACGGGCGCCGACAACCGACACCGGGCCGGCAATCGCGGCGGTCACGAGGAACGCCGGCACGCCCGTGCCGAGGTGCGGTCCGACAATCTTCTCGTAGACGACGACCACGATCGGCGCGTGGATCAGGTAGAGGCTGTAGGAGAACGAGCCGAGACTCCGGATCGGTCGAGTGTCCAGCAGGCGTACCAGTGGCGACGGGTGTCCCATCGACGCGCCCGCCAGCAGGAACACCACGCTGACCCCGAGCGCGATGTCGACCCAGTAGAAGTTGTCGATCGTCCAGACCGAGCCGCGGAGCACGATCGCCGCCAGCACCGGCGCGGCGGCCGCGGCGGCGAACCAGTGCCACGGCAACCGTTTGACTCGCTCGGTCGCTGCGAGCACGCCCGCGCCGGCAGCCCCCATCGCAAACAAGATTGCGAACTGCGGTGTGAGACGCAGTAGCTCGTGGGCTAGTGACACGGTCGGTGCGAGGATGCCGATCAGTGCCACGGCGGCGCCGACCACGCTCAGCATGACCGCGGTGCTGCCTCGGCGCAGCATCAACAACATGAGCGGAAACACCACGTAGAGCTGCGCCTCGACGGCGATCGACCAGAACGCGCCGTTGGGGCTCGGCGCACCGGTGATGTCCTGCAGCAGCAACCCGTTGACCAGCACCGACTTCATGGTCGGCACGGCCTCGCCCGGCTGCGGAACGATCAGCCAGGCGACTGCGAGGCTGAACACCAGCGCCGCCCAGTAGGGCGGCAGGATGCGCCATGCCCGGCGGCGCGCGAACTTCGCCTTCCCACCCAGGTCCCATCCCGACCTCGCGGGCGACACCGCGAGGGAGAAGCCGGACAGCACGATGAATACGACGACGGAGAAGTGGCCGAAGATCAGCCAGGCGGCCCACCACGGTCCGGTGACTCTCGGGTAGCCCGGAAACGCGAGCAGGTAGCAGTGATGGAACACCACGACCAATGCCGCGATGCCCCGGATGCCGTCCAGGCCCACGAGTCGCCGACGATCCGGCGGCGCCGCTACCGTTGCGGGCTGCCCGACGCGCGCGACTGCGCTGACCGACGTCACGATGACCCGCCACCGACAACGGATGCCGTACGGCATGGTGTGACGACCGGCTGTCGGGCGGCCGAGACAAGCTCAGTCATGAACGAAGAGGTCCCCTCTTTAGACCGTTTGGTCACGATGCCGGAGGATATCCTGTCGAACGGCACAACGATGCGGGTGTTGGGCGAGTCGGGTCGGAGGTTGGCGTGACGGAAGCCACGGGCGTGAGCGATCGCCCGCGACCGGTCGTCAGTATCGTCATTCCGGCGCACAACGAGGAAGCCGTCATTGCGGCAAACCTGGCTCACCTTCTGGCGACCGCTGCGTCGGACGAATTCGACGTCATCGTGGTGGCCAACGCGTGCGTCGACCGGACCGGCGACGTGGCCAGAACCTTTCCGGTGCGCGTGATTGACACGCCGGTGCCCGGCAAGGCGCACGCGATCGCCCTCGGAGATGAGGCGTGCCACGCGTTTCCGCGCGTATACCTGGACGCCGACGTCGTGCTGTCCACGGATTCGGTGCGGGCGCTGGTCCGCGCGGTGGCGCAACCCGGCGTACTCGCTTGCGCACCCGTACCCCGCCTTGATCTGTCCGGTGCCGGTGCGATCGTCAAGCGCGTGCATCGTGTGCACGACCGACTCATCGCGCCGAACCGAGCGCTGGCCGGCGTCGGGGTTTACGTCCTCAACGAGGACGGGCACGCACGCGTCTTCCCGATGCCGGCGGGCGTGCTGTCCGACGACGGGTGGGCGCATGGGAGCTTCGCCGTTCATGAACGCGTCGTGGTGTCCGAGGCCGAGTCGCTAGTCCGGCCGGCTCGCACTGTCTCCGCCCACCTCCGCAGGCGGATGCGGGTGAGGCGTGGCAACCGACAGCTCGCCGAGCTCGGCCGCGCCGCTCCCGAGGGCCGGCTCGGCCTCGGATCCCTCCGATCGCTGGTGACCCAGCGGCGGGTGAGCGTGGTCGACGCCGGCTGCTATCTCGCTGTCCTGGTCGTCGACCGGACGATGGTCCGGCTGCGCGGTCGGGGTCACGGCGCCTGGGCCAGCGACGCGAGCAGCCGCGTGCCGGTGCCGAGCACCGACTGAACGCTCGCCGCCGGCCACCGCGGCCTCGTACGCGGCCAGCAATGCGATCCGCGAATGGTCCCACGACAACTCGCCGGCAACGCGTGCCCGGCCGATCTCGCCCATCTGGCGCCGCAACTCCGGATCGTCCATGAGATACGCAATCAGCTTGGCGAACTCGGACTCGTCGTTCGGCGTCGCGTAGACCGCCGCATCACCCGCCGACACCCTCGCCTCGCGCAGGTCGAAGGAGACGATCGGGCGGGACATCGCCATGTACTCCATGATCTTGTTCATAGTGGACACGTCGTTGAGCGGGTTGAGCGGGTCGGGCGCGAGGCACACGTCGGCGGTCGACAGGTAGCGCAGCAGGTCTTCATCCGGGATGCGGCCGGTGAAGTCCACGAGATCGGCAAGGCCGAGGTCGTCGGCCATCGCGCACATCGCGTCGAACGTGTCACCGGCACCGACAAACGTGGCGTGCCAGTCCGTCCGGGTGTCGCGCAGCTTCGCGAGGGCGCGCAGCGCGTAGTCGACGCCGTCCTGCGGTCCCATCACACCGAGGTAGCACAGCAGGTATGGCTTGCCCTGCTTGGCCGACGGGTCCGGCGCCACCGGGGTGAAGCGGCCACCCGCCGGCGCGCTGCGCACCACGAACACCTCGTCCGGCCGCTTGCCGCCGCGGGCCAGCGCGGCGTCGCGGTAACTCTCGTTCGTCGCGATCACCACATCCGCGGCGCGATACGTACGTCGCTCCAACCAGCACACGAATCGGTAGAGCACGTCCTCGCCGCGGCCGAACCGGGACAGGTAGAGCTCGGGCACCAGGTCGTGCTGGTCGAACACGAACCGCGCACCGCGACGCTTGAACCGTCGGGCCAGCAGGAAGAACAGATCCGGCGGGTTGCAGGCGTGCACGACGTCCACGTGGCCGATGCGGCGGGCGAGCCGCCACGTGTGCCACAGCGCGGTCGCATATTCCTTCAGATAGCCGACCGGCCCGCCGGCCGCCGGCCGAAGCGGATACCGGTGAATCTTGACGCCGTCGATCTCGGCCTCGGACTCGGTGTCGCGCTTCGTGCCTTGCGGGCAGATGACGTGTACGTCCCAGCCGGCGTCACGCAACGCGGTGCTTTCCTGCCAGACACGCCGATCGAACGGCACCGACAGGTTCTCGACGAGGATGAGTGCTCTACCAGCCAAGGCCGACATACCCCGGTTGAGCCCGCCGCGCCTCGGCGTCGGGAAGGCGGACAAGGTCGATGATCGTGCGGTCTGTCGTATGTTCGAGGGCCTCGAGCAGCTCGGGATCCTTGCACCCGATGACACAGACTTCGGCGTGCGCGAGCACCTCGTCGATCGAGGATCCGAGCAGCTCGCCGAGGTGCGGCAGCCGTCCGTCGATGAACTCCCGGTTCGCGCCCATCAGTCGCGACATCGTCACGTTCGCGTCGTAGATGCGCAGGTCGTACCCCTTACCAAGCAGTCGCTCGGCAAGTTCCACCAATGGGCTCTCGCGAAGGTCGTCCGTGCCCGGCTTGAACGACAGCCCGAACAGGCCGATCCGTCGCTTGCCGGTTGCCGCAATCAGTTCGAACGCCCGCCGCAGATGCTCCTCGTTCGACGGCAGCACGTGCGAGAGCAGCGGCAGCGACACGTCGGCGCGTCGGGCGGCGTACACCAGGCCACGCAGGTCCTTCGGTAGGCAGGAACCGCCGAACGCGAAACCGGGTCGCAGGTATGCCGTGCTGACGTTCAGCTTCGTGTCGGCGAGGAACACGTCCATGACGCGGTGCGAGTCGATGCCGAGCGCCTGGCTGACCGCGCCGATCTCGTTCGCGAACGCGATCTTCAGGCCGTGGTAGGAGTTGTCGGCGTATTTCGCCATCTCGGCGACCGGGATCGGTACCCGGAACACCTGGCCCGGCAGCCCTTCGTACAACGAGGCGACGACGTCGCCGCTGCGCGTGTCGATCTCGCCGATGACGGTCTTCGGCGGCTCGAAGAAGTCGCGGACACTCGAGCCTTCGCGCAGGAACTCCGGGTTCACCGCCACACCGAAGTCCACGCCGGCGGTGCGGCCGGAAGCTTTCTCCAGGATCGGGATCAACAGATTCGCACAGGTGCCGGGCAGCATCGTGCTGCGGAACACCACGGTGTGCCAGCGCCCGAGGTCGGCAAGCGCCGTACCAATCTGTTCGGCCACCCGCTCGAGGTATTCCGTCGACATGTTGCCGCTCGGCGCCGACGGCGTACCCACACAGATCAGCGATATTTCGGTGCCCGACACCGCGGCGGCAAGGTCCGAGGTGGCGCGCAACGCGCCACTCGCCACGACCTCGGCGGTCAGTTCGCCGATGCGCTCCTCGACCAACGGGGCCTGCCCCCGGCTGATGAGCTCGATCTTCGTCGGGTTCACGTCGACGCCGACGACCTCGTGGCCCTGCGAGGCGAGGCACGCGGCCGACACGCAGCCGACGTAGCCGAGCCCGAAAACACTGATTTTCATGGGGGAACGTGCCTTCCTTGCGGGTGCTGCTACCGGGTGGTCAACGGAGTCTACGGGCGACCCGTCGCAAACCAGGGCCTAATGGTGATGATTTTGCGGTCGCGATCAGCGCATCACGCGTCCTGCGCAACACTCGGCGTGTCGTGCTTCGCGTGACAATGCCCTGGTTGACGATGGTTTCGCCGGTCTTCGCGCGACGCTTGTACTCGTCGTCGCCACGCCCGAAGTCGATCCGGGTGATGCCGAGCGACGGGCTCGCTTCGACGAGTTCCCGCAGCAAAATCCAGCCCGGCGCGAACGAGGAGAACGCCGGGTCGTAGACCGGAAACCACCAGTGCAGGACGTTGCCGGCGCGCAAACCGAAGTGTGCGGCGATCAGATGTGGCCCGGCGTGCAACGTGGACAGCACGCCACCGAACTCGGTCGCGCGCGTGTGGAGCAACCGGGTCAGCAACTCGACGCGCTGCGGTTCGGCGAAGTAGTCCTTCGCACCGGTGGCCGCGTATTGCGAGCGCTTGAGCTCGATGACGCGGGCCAGCGCTGCCTCGTCGACGATGTCGGCGGCAAAGCGCAACGAGCCGTGGGTCCGTTCCGCCTTGGCCGCCTTCCGGCGCGCCTGACCCATGTTGTCCTTGCCGCTGCCGGACGCCCGGCCGAGGTACCCGGCAAGGCCGCCGGACGTGTCCACGTACGGCGACGGGCTGGCCGTCTCCACCCATCCACCGAAGTCCGGGTACGCGTCGAGCAAGTGGTCGAAGCTGAACGCACGCGAGCCGTTGGTCAGTAAATCGAGCGGATCGAACGTCGTGCCGGGCGCGACGACCGGGCCCTGAAAGTCGGCGCCCGGCCAGCCGACCGGGCGCAGCAGCGAGCGTTCGCGGTGGCAGGGCAGCAACAGTCCGATGTCGCCGCCGGCACTTTGCCCGATGATCACGTCGACCGGCTGGCCGGCCCGATTGACCGCGTCGGCGAATCCGGGGTGGAAGTAGGGGCTGTCGAGCTGCGGATTCGCGTCGCGCAGGCGGTGCCACGCGTCGATCTCCGCGTCGGTGAGAGCGTCGAATGACCTGGTGTGTGCGGACGCGATGCGGACCGATCCGCCCAGTTCGGTTCGAACCGAGCCGGTCGCATTTCTGGCCATCGCGCCTCCCATCCCCGACTAATCCGCGAGCACCCTGGTGCGCGCGGCTGGCCTGAGCAGCGCGACCACGGCGGCACGCGACGTGCGTCGACCAATCAGTGCCCGCGCCGACTCACCGAAAAGCGTGACCAGGTAGAACGCGGTGGAGCGGGCAAAGCCGTGCCGGCGCCGGAATAGCTCGACCTTGTTAACGATGAGAAGCGACGCGAGCTTCGGGCTAGTGCCTGATTCGCCCCCTTTGTGCTCAACCACCGCGGCTGGCTCGTACCACAGGACCCAACCGTGATCGGCCGCGCGCAAGGCGAATTCGGTCTCCTCGCTGTAGAGCAAGAACGACTCGTCCCACGGTCCGATGTCGCGCATCGTCTGCGTGGACACGAGCATCGCCGCACCGGTGGCCCAGACGGCCGGGCCTGGTTCGGCGTACTTCCTCGGATCCGAGATCAGCTCGCCGAGCGATCCGATCCGACCGGCTCGCTCGCCGAGCACGGCTTCGGCAAGAGCGCGGCCGACCGTGGGCATCCGGCGCAGCGATGGCTGCAGGCTGCCGTCCGGGTCGAGAAGCAGCGGTACGGCAATGCCGCGACCTGTCTCGCTCAGCGCACGCCACAGCAAGGCGATGGTGTCGGGCCGCAGCACGCAGTCCGGGTTCAGCACCATCACGGCGTCCAGGTCGGGCGTACCCATCGCGGCTATGCCGCGGTTGATCGCGGCTGCGTACCCCGCGTTGTGGCCGATCTCGACGGTGAGGATCGGCAGATCCGCGGCGGCCGCCTTGGCGATCGCAAGCGAGTCGTCCCGTGACGCGTTGTCGGCGACGACGACGGTCTTCAGGTCGACACCCGTGATCGCGGCCAGCGAGCGTAGGCAGCCACCGAGGACGTCGGCGCTGTTGTAGCTCACGATCACCACGGCGACCCGCGGCAACTGCTCGGTCTGGCCGACGCTCAGAAAGTTCTCAGTCACGGGCGTCCTCGTACACCCTTGACCTGCCGTGCGGCAAATCGTCGTACGCGCGTTTTCAGCTGGACCCGGCCGTTGAGCACGTGGGCGAACCAAGCATCGTCAAGATCACGGCGCACACTGTTGCGTGGCTGAAGCCACGACTCACGATGAGCGGGGCCGCCGTCGCTCGTGTAGGCGCGGATCACCTTTGCCTGCCGGAGGCGTCGCAGCACGTGCCGGTCGTACGAGCCGAACGGGATCGCGACCGAGGTGACCGGCTGCCCGGTGAGCTCGCGCAGCACGCGATGGGCCTCGACCAACTCCTCGGCCGCCTCGGACTCGCCGATGCGGCGCCAGTCGCGATGCGCCCAGCCGTGCGAGCCGACCGACATGCCGGCGCCGACCAACTCCCGTACGCCGTCGCGCGGCAGCTTGCCCGGCTCGCCGAGGCGCCCGGCGAGCACGAAGAACTGTCCCTTCAGCCCGCGTTCCAGCAGCCGCGGCAGGGCAATCTCGATGTCGGACGAGTTTCCGTCGTCGAACGTGATCCGCACGTCATCGCGCTGCGCGACGGCATCGAGCACACGTTCAAATTGCTCGATATCGACCCAGGTTTGATCTTCGTCGGGCTCGAGGGTGCGCTTTATCGGGCCGATCCCGTGGAAAGTTACATTGACGCAGCGCGATGCCGTCAGCCGCACACGACGCCCTATCGACCGCGCCAAGAACCTACCGCCCCATCGTTGTCAGCCCGCCAACCTGTGCATCCTCTGTCAGATCTGTCGATTACAAAATCGACAGATCGGTCGAGGCGTTTATCAGTATGGCGACAGGTGTGCCGCGTATGTTCGTCGAGTGCCGACCATAGCCGATCGTCAGTCCCGACTGGCCAAACGGCGCGCGCAATCGTCCGCGCGATGCGAAGGTGTCGCGCACCCGGCATCGGCGGATACCCGACGAATGCCGGGCCGCACTGTTGCGCGATCGGATCTGTCTGGATACTGAACGCACGACTTTGCGTCCTTGCCATGGCGATGGCCGACTCGCCCGGCGAGCACGTCGACCGGCACGCCGCGACCGGGCAGGCACCGCGACCGGGCAGGCACCGCAACCGGCAGGCACCGCAACCGAACTAGGGACGACGTTGGATTTCTGGGACATCACGAAGCTGCTTGGCAGACATTGGCGGATCTCACTGCCACTGTTGCTGCTGAGTATCGTGCTGACCGTGCTTGCCGCGGTCCACGTGAAGCCGAGCTACGTCTACACGGCTTACGTGGAACTCGTCCCGCCGACGCCGGCCGCGGTGCCGGCCGGGACCACGGCGCCGACGCCCCGCAATCCCTGGCTGACGCAGAGCATCACCACGCTAGCCAATGCCTCGCTCCTCACCGTGCAGGACGTCACCTACGTCAACCAGCTGAAGGCGGCCGGCTACAGCGACAAATTCACGGTCGTCGTCGACGGCAGCACGCCATTGATCACGTTTACCGTCACGGCCAAGACACGCGACAGTGCCATCGGTACGTCCCAACAGATCGTCCAGCACTTCGACGACAGCATCGAGACCCTGCAGACGTCCTACGGCGTCGGGCCGGCCGACATGATCGCCTCGGTGCGTCTCGACGACGGCACGAACACCAAGCTGTCCTATTCCACGCTCAAGCGGGTGCTCGTCGTCGTCATCGGCCTCGGACTTCTGCTGACCGCGAGCATCACGATCGGCGCCGACGCCTGGATGCGCCGTCGAGCGCGTCGCGCCGGTGGTTCGCCACCGGCCGAGTTGGAGGGTGCGAGCCGTGCGGTCGCGACGATCGAGGTAGCCGGCTTCCCCGGCGCCCGGGTGCTGACCGGTACGGCGTCGGACAGCCGCAGCGGCAACACCACGTCACCGACACCGCCGTCGCCACCGACCGGCCGATCAACCGCTGTCGGCCCACGCACGGATGCGTCGTCGCAGCGTGCGAACCCCGCCGCGACTCGCACCAATCCGGAACGGCCGAGCACGACACCCACTACGCCGGAACGCGGCGGCAGCCAGGCTCAAGCCGACCCTCGGGACTCGGCGGCACGCGCCAATGACACGCAGAGCGGTCGCGACGCGATGTACGATCTGCCAGCCGACGCCACCGTCGTCCTGCCCAAGGCCGTGCTCACGCGCGACAAATAAATTCGGCTCGCAACGGTTGATCGGCTCGGAACGGTCGGAAGAGAGTTGGGCGTGCCCGAAACGTTGTCATCGGCGCCACCGCCTTCCGCCACCGTGCCGACCAAGTCCGAGCGGGTCAAGTCGGACCGGGGCGGCGCGCACCGGGCGAAGGCGCCACGGGTTAGGGCGCCACTGAACGATCTCGAACCGTCGCTGGTATCCGGTCGGACGTACGTGACGCGACGCCGTCTCACGTACGTCGACGCGGCCGCCCTGCTGAGCCTGATGCTGGTGCTGATCAGCCTCATCCCAGCGAACCTCATCGTTCCCGGCATGACGGATATCGGCCGGCCTGGCCTAGTCGTAGCGTTCGTCCTGTTCTGCTGGTGGCTGCTGGTCCGCTTCACCCGCCATCTTGTGATGACCGGACCCCAGCCGATGCGGTGGGCGATATTCGCGTTCCTCATGTCCGCGATCGCGTCCTACGCCGTCGCGTTCATGCGCAGCCTGACCAGCATCGAGAAGAACGGTGCCGATCGGGTGCTGCTGTTCTTCTTCATGCTCGCCGGCGTCACTCTGATGGCCGCGGACGGCATCCCGAACTGGTTCCGGCTGCGAAACATTCTCAACGTGCTGGTCTGGTCGGCCGGCTTGGTCGGGCTGATCGCCGTTTTCGAGTACGTCACCGGCATCGACGCCACCACCTACATGCAGATCCCCGGCCTGCAGGCCAAGACACCGCCGCTCGGATTCATGGAGCGAGGCGATGCGTTCCGGGTGGCCGCCACGACCGCGCACTACATCGAGCTTGCCGCCTTCCTGTCGCTCGCTCTGCCGTTCGCCATCCACCAGGCGCTCTACGGCCACAGCAAGGCGCATCGCCGGGCCGGCCTCATCTTCGGTGTGCTCATCGCGGCCGGCAACGCCGCGACGATCTCGCGCACCGGCATCATCGGCATCGTGCTGACCTTCCTCGCACTCTTCCCGGTGTGGACCTGGCGGGTTCGCTACAACATGCTCGTCACGTCCATCGGGCTGTTCCTCGCCGTCGGCGTCGCCGGACCGGGCCTCTTTCGCACGCTGGTGCGGCTGTTCGCGGACACCTCGCAGAACTCCTCCATACAGGCACGGACCGGGCGCTATCCGATGGTCTTCCGCTACTTCGCCGAATCACCCTGGCTGGGCCGAGGCACCGGCACGTACGTGTCTCCGCAATATCAAGTGCTCGACAACCAGTGGCTGAGCACCTTGATGAGCAACGGGATCATCGGTGTGGCGGCCATGCTCGGGCTCTACGTGACCGGAATCGTGCTCGCCACGAAGGCGATGCGGCGCAGTTCCTCGCCCGAGGTACGACACCTGTGCGCCGCGTTGATCGCGACTCAGCTCATCGCGATCGCGTCCGCGGCGACGTTCGACTCGTTCGGTTACAGCACGTATGTGATGACTCTCGGACTGTGCCTGGGCCTCTGCGGCACAGTGTGGCGCCTAACACACCCAACCCGCACGATCCGGACGTCAACCACGAAGTGGTTCCTCGATCGCGAGCTGGAACAGGCAAATTCCCTGGTCCGGAGTTAGTCTCGGGTGCTGCAGCACCGTCCCCACGGTGCGACCGACCCCCGGAGGCCGTCGATGCGCAGACGTACTCGAGCACAAGCCGGTGTGCTGGTCGGCGCCGCGGCACTCGCGATCCTCGCCGCGTGCGCCCAACCAGAAGCATCCGCACACGTCGGTCTCCGCTCGGCGGTGCAGCCGGCGCCCGGGGCGAGCGGGCTCGTCAGCCCGAGTGGCGCGGCCAGCGCGTCGGGCACCCCGACGGCGTCGCCAACGAAGTCCGGGCCACCCACGCCCAAGCCGGCGCCGACCTCGACGAAGCCGCGGACCGGCAAACCAGGCCCCAGCAACACCGGCGTCGTGCCGGGCACCCAGCTGACGATCGTGAGCGGCAGCCAGACGTTCCACACCAGCGGCCAGGTCATCAGCGGCAAGGACTTCCACGGGTACGTGAAGGTGACCGGCAGCAACATCACATTTAAGAACTGCATCTTCCGGGGCGGTACGCCCAGCGGCAACAACGCACTGCTGAACACCGAGGGCGGCAACAACACGATCGTCGAGGACTCCGAGTTCGTCCCGCAGCACCCGGCCGCGACGATCGACGGCATCTGGACGAAGAACACCAAGATCTACCGCGCCAACATTCACGGCTCGGTGGACGGGATGAAGGCCGGTTCGAACACGCTCGTGCAGGATTCGTACATCCACGACACCTCGTGGTTCGCGAGCGATCCGAACCAGGGCGGCGGCGCCACGCATAACGATGGCGTCCAGTCCTTCGCCGACTCGTCCAACATCACGCTTCGGCACAACACGATCGACATGTCGACGTCAAAGGACCCCAACGCCGCATGGCAGGACGCGTCGCCGAACTCGACGGTCGACGACAACTGGTTGGACGGCGGCGGCTGCACGCTGAACTTCGCTAACCAGGGCACCAGCCTGACCGGCATGGTCGTGACCAACAACCGGTTCGGCCGCCACTCGGCCTACCAGTGCCCGATCCTGCTCAGCCTCGGCGTCAGTCTGGCGAAGAACTCCGGCAACGTCTGGGTCGACACGGGCAAGCCGATCCCGCCACCGCAGCAGCACAACTAGCACCTCGGGCTAGCCGCGGCCAGGCACTTCGGGTTACCCGTTGGCCACCGGGCTCAGGTTGTTGTCCCAGAGGTTGTCGCTTCGCACCGCGACGTTGTCGCAGTCGTTCATGGCGCCGTACTCGCCGCCGTTGGGTCCGTAGAGCTTGCTGAAGCGGTTGCCGATCACCCGGTAGTTCGTACTCCCGCCGGACGGGCAGTAGAGCGTGTACGCGCCGCCGGACAGCAGGTTGTTGGCTACCAGTACGTTCTCGATGTCGCTTCCGTTGCTGATCATCGCGGACGTACCGTTCGGGTTGAAGATCGTGTTGTGCTGCACCGTGACGTTGATGCCGATCGACAGCTGTACGCCGTCCGCATGGCCGGTCGCACCCTCGTAGAGATCGTGAATGTAGCTGTCGACGACGGTGACATCGGAGTCGACGTCGAAGCCGTTCTCGCATCCGTGGATGTTCAGCCGGCGAGCGGTCACGCCATAGGAGCCGACCCCGGTGCTGTTGTGGTCCATGCAGTCGATCTCCACGTCCTCGATCAGCAACCCGCCGCCCTTGTACGAGCTGGTGAAGCTCGAGATGCCGTAGTAGTCAGTGCAGCTGATCTTCGTATCGCGGATCGTCACGTTGGGCGCCTCGACGTTGATGCAGCCGTGCACGTCCTTGTTCTGCACCACGGCGCCGGCCTTCGTGATCGTCATACTGCCGTTGACGGTGGTCAGCTTCGTGCCGGCCGGTACGCCAGTGTTGCCCGCGTCGGGCATTCCGCACGCGCTTGGGTTGGGCGCGCAGTTCGTACGGTCCGGGATCGTGGTACCGGTCACCGGCGGCTCCGGCTGGGGCTTGCCGGCGGACGCCGACGGCTTGGCGGAGGCGGACGACGAGGCGCTCGGCTTGGACGACGTTGACGGCGACGCCGCCTGGGAGCCTTGGGTGGCAACCTGTGGTCCATGCGTGGATGAGGCGAGCGAGCCGTTGGGCTGCGAGCGACCGATGGTCAGGTATGCGGCGCTACCTCCGGCGACGAGCAGCAGCGCGAGAAGGCCGAGCCACCACGCACGCAACCGACGACGGCCGGCATCCGGCGGTGCGGGCAGCACAGTGGTCTGGTTCGGATGCTGATACACCGGCGAGATCTGGGTCGGGTGCTCGTACGACACCTGGACCTCTCGGCCGCCGCGCGAGTACGCGTCGGGCGGGTCCGTTGGGCGCATCCAAGCCCCTTTTCGCTCTACCTTGCGTGCGCACTGAGGGTAACACCCGGACCCGTGCGTACCGAGCTACGCGAAACGGCGCGATCGCGCAGCGTACACGCCGCGAGGCGAGCCACCCGAGTGCCTCACCGGCACGCCAATCTGGGCGGCTATGCAACGAGGATCTCGGCTGCGACGCCGAGTTCGGAGAGCGATTTGCCGATCTCGTCGCGGTATGCCGGGTTCGTGATGACGACTGTGCTGGGCTGGATGTCGCGCAGCACCTCCGGGCCCAGCACCTGGTGTCCGGTCATCGGCAGGTAACGCCCCCACTTGCGCGGGTTTACGTCGACCACCGCGGCCAATCGCCGGTCCGGGTCGGCAAAGGTCAGGAACTGTACGCCGCGCGATCCGGCGCCCCACAGCACCGGCCGGCCGTCGCTCGCGGCAACCGTGTCGATGGTGCTACGCCAGCGGTGCACCTCGGCGCGCTGCCGCGCGGCAAACCCCGCGACCGCGTCCAGTTGCCGGTCCCGTACCCCCGCTCCTGGAGCGGGCGCCACCGCGCGGCCGGCGGCGTCGGTCGCGACCTCGAGGAAGCGGAACATGCCGTGGAACATCGTGCCGCCGCCGGTCACCCGCCACCCGGCGCGCTCGAAGATTCGACCGAGCGAGACAGACTCGAAATACGACACGTGCGGGTAGATCACTTCCCAGCCGGCCGTGGCGAGGTCATATCCGGCGTCCGGCACCTCGAAGTAGCCGCACACCGGTCGGTCGCCGGCGCGGTCGCGCAGCGCCACCAGGAAGTCGTAGGGGTCGTCGATGTGCTCGAACCAGTGGCGCGACGTGACGAAGTCGAACGCGGGCAGGTCCGGATCGCGCAGCGGCGCGAACCCGTTCGTGAAGTGGGCGCCGGACGGGTCCGGGCCTTCGACGCCGGCGTACATCGCGTCGTAGCCGAACCCATGCGCACCAGCGGTGTGGCACAGTTCGCGGAGGAACTCGCCTTGGCCGCAACCGACGTCGAGGATCGTCTTGCCGGCCAAGTCGAATCGGGACGCGAGCGACCGGACCAGGTCCGCCGAAAAGCTCTGGAACGCCGGCGAGTGGTGCAGGTTCGTGTCCATCGTCGTGTCGTAGACGAGTGCGTCGGCATCGAAGGCGACGTTCCGGACGTACGCACACTCGCCGCAGTAGGCCAACAGCATCCGCCCGAGCGGCGACGCGAGCGCCTCCGCCTCGCTGGCGTAGTGCACGCCGCACAGCACCGGGATCTCGCCGAGGTCGGCGAACTCCACCAGGTCACGCTCGCCGCAGGCGAGGCACCTCACGAGCTCGTCCAGCGCAGGTCTGCGTCGATCTTGCCGGCACCGCGCAGCGCCTCGATGCGGCGCAGCCGCTGGAACGGCTCGCCACGGAAGTCCTCGATCGTGAGGCCGTGCCGCTGGTAGGCCTCGACAAGCTGCTCGACGCCCTTGCGTACGGTCCACTGCGGCCGGAACTCCGGCACCTCCTGCGCGACAAGATCGCCCGACACCCGGTAGTTGCGCAGGTCGGTGCCCGCTCCCCCGGCGAAGCTCACCTGGCTTCCGACCACCACGTCGGCGACGATCTCGGCGACGTCGCGGATCAGGTAGTTCTCCGCACTCTGCGCGATGTTGTACGCCTTGCCGTGCACCCGTTCGCGTGGTGCCCGCAGCAGCGCCTCGAATGCCGCGCAGATGTCCTCGACGTGGATCAGCGGTCGCCATGCACGTCCGTCGGAGAGCAGGCGTACCTCGCCAGTCAACAGCGCGTGGGCCGTCAGGTCGTTGACGACGATGTCGCCGCGCAGCCGGGGCGAGAAGCCGTAGGCCGTCGCGTTGCGTAGGAACACCGGCGAGAAGTCGTCATCGGTGAGCTCCGCGATGCCCTGCTCGGCGAGGATCTTGGACTCGCCGTACGGCGTGACCGGAAAGAACTCGGCCGTCTCGTCGAGGAACGGGCGCTGCTCCGGCGGCAAGTCGGCGGCACCGGAACCGTAGAGCGAGCAGGACGACGAGAAGAGGAATCGCGTGACGCCGGCCGCCTTGGCCGCGGCGGCGAGCCGGACCGAGGACCGGTGGTTGACGTCGTAGGTGAGATCCGCGTTGAGGTTGCCGAGCGGATCGTTGCAGAGCGCCGCCAGGTGGACCACTGCGTCGAGGCCCCGGAGGTGCTCGGGCGTCACGTCGCGAAGGTCGACATGCATCGACGGGATCTCGCGCGGCCCCGGTCCGAGCAGACATTCGGCGAAGTAGCCGGTGTCCAGGCCGACGACGTCGTGGCCGAGATCGAGTAGGCGATCCGACAGAACGCTTCCGATATATCCTTCGTGACCGGTCACGAGTACGCGCAAGGTAACCCCCCAAGTTCAGGCATGTTTAGCGTCGGGTGCCGAGCCGCATCGACTCGGCGCCGATCAGGCATGTGTCCGCGTTGCGACACCCCGGCACCCCTAGCCGCGTTACACCATACAAATTTGTTCCTCGCTATGCGCAGGACCCGACGGATGCGGCGCGTCAACCCAACGACCAGCGCATATCTGCCCGATAGGTTGACAAGTGACCGCGACGGCGCGTCCTACGTACGGTAAGAAGACTTGGTACGTCCCGGTAACCCGACAGGAGTGTGCGTGAACAACGTCAACTGCCGCCTGTGCGGCGCTGCCCTGACCGACACGTTTGTCGATCTCGGCATGTCGCCGCTCTGCGAAAGCTACGTGCCGGCGGACCGGCTCGACGGCGTCGAGTCGTTCTATCCGCTGCACGTGCGCATCTGCGGCCAGTGCCTGCTCGTACAGTTGCCGGCGTACGTGGCCGGGGAGGACATCTTCTCCGATTACGCCTACTTCTCGTCGTACTCGACATCCTGGGTCGAACACGCGCGCAAATACGCCGTCCGGATGACCGGCGAGCTCGGTCTCGGCCCGGACAGCCTGGTGACCGAGGTGGCCAGCAACGACGGCTACCTGCTGCAGCACTTCCTCGCGGCCGGCATCCCGGTGCTCGGCGTCGAGCCGGCCGGCAATGTCGCCGAGGTGGCTCGCGGCAAGGGCATCCGGACCGAGGTGGCGTTCCTCGGCGCCGCCACCGGCACCGACCTCGCGGAGCGTTTCGGCCGCGCCGACCTCGTCGCGGGCAACAACGTCTTCGCCCACGTGCCGGACATCGTCGACTTCTCCGCCGGCCTCGCCGCGCTCGTGAAGCCGACCGGCCTGGTCACGCTCGAGTTCCCGCACCTGCTGCGGCTCATCGAGCAACGCCAGTTCGACACGATCTACCACGAGCACTACCAATACCTGACGCTGCTCACCGCATCCCGCGCGCTGGCCACCGCCGGGCTCACCGTCGTCGACGTCGACGAGCTGCCCAGTCACGGTGGCTCGCTGCGCGTCCACGCGATGCACGCGGAGGCGGCGGGCGAGCAGTCGGTACGCGTCAAGGAAGTGCTCGACGCCGAGTCGGCAGCTGGCCTGCACACGCTGACGGGACACCGCGGGTTCGACGACGCGGTGTTCCGGATCAAGAGCGATCTCCTCGGCTTTTTGATCTCCGCGCGCGCCGACGGCAAGCGCGTGGTCGGCTACGGCGCGCCGGGCAAGGGCAATACGCTGCTGAACCACTGCGGGATCCGGTCGGACCTGATGGCATACACGGTCGACCGTTCGCCGCACAAGCAGGGCTGGTTCCTGCCGGGTACGCACATTCCGATCCACGCGCCGGAGCGGATCGCCGCCGACCGGCCCGACTACATCGTGGTCCTGCCGTGGAACCTCCGCGCCGAGATCACCGAGCAGTTGTCCTACGTCCGCGAATGGGGCGGGCGGCTGGTGTTCCCGATCCCCGAGCTCGCGGTGGTGTGACGCGATGAAGGTTGTGCTGTTCTGCGGCGGTCTCGGCATGCGGATGCGCGAGGGAACGAGCGACGCACCGAAGCCCATGGCGATCATCGGCGACCGCCCGTTGCTGTGGCACGTGATGCGCTACTACGCGTGCTTCGGCCATACCGACTTCGTGCTGTGCCTGGGGTACGGCGCCTCAGTGGTGAAGGACTACTTCCTGCACTACGACGAGACGCTGTCCAACGACTTCACGATGACGGCCGGCGGCCGCGACATCCGCCTGTTCTCGTCCGACATCACCGACTGGAAGATCACGTTCATCGACACCGGGCTCAACTCGACGATCGGCGAGCGACTGATGCGGGTCCGGGAACAAGTCGAAGACGAGCCGATGTTCCTCGCGAACTACGCCGACACACTCACCGACGCGCCGCTCGACCAAATGATCGACTTGTTCGCGAGCAGCGACGCAACCGCGAGCATGTTGGCCGTACCGCCGTTCTCGTCGCACCACGTGGTGGAGATTGACGACGCCGGCGCGGTCACCGGTATCCGCGAGTTCCGCAGTATCACGCAGTGGGAGAACGGCGGCTACTTCATCATGCGGCCGGAGATCTTCGACGTGTTGCGCGACGGCGAAGAGATCGTGCCGGACGCGCTGAACCGGCTCTACCCGGCCGGACGGTTGCTCGCCCAGCGGTATACGGGTTTCTGGCGCGCGGTCGACACGTTCAAGGACCGCGCGGAGATGGAGGACCTTTACCGCCGCGGTACGGCGCCGTGGATGCTGTGGAAGCCGAACGGTCGCCCGCCACAGCCGCGTCCCGAACTGCTCGCGCCGGAATCCGAGCCGGCCCGCATTTAGAGGGGCGGGCATCTAGAGGGGATAGCCGCATGCTGAGCCTTAGCCTCGCCGGAGTGCGCTCCGTGGTGGCGATTGGAGCGCATCCGGACGACATCGAGATCGGCGCCGGCGGCCTGCTGCTCCGGCTCGTGGAAGCGGTGCCCGACCTGACCGTCCGGTACGTGCTGTGCGGCGGCGCGCCGGCCCGCCAGGCGGAGGCGCGTGCGGCGGCGAGTGCTTTCCTGCCGTACGCACGGGTCACGTTCGATCTCCACGATCTGCCGGACGGCCGGCTGCCGGGGCACTGGAACCGGGTGAAGCAGATCATGCAGGACGCCGCCGTCACGCCGGCCGATCTCGTCATCGTGCCGTCGCGATCCGATGCGCACCAGGACCATCGGCTGCTCGGCGAACTCGCCATCACCGCGTTCCGCGACCAGATCGTCATTCAGTACGAGATTCCGAAGTGGGACGGCGACCTCGGGCAGCCGAACGTTTACATCCCGCTCACCGCCGAACAAGCAGCCCGCAAGGTCGAGTTGCTGAACACGCACTTCCCGTCCCAGAAGGTCCACGACTGGTGGGACGACGAAGTGTTTTACGGCCTGATGCGGCTGCGCGGCATGGAAAGCCGGTCCCGCTACGCCGAGGCATTCACCGCGACGAAGTTGAGCGTGTCGATCGCGCCGGCCTGAGAGCTGGCCAAGCCGGAACACCCCTCGCCTGGCGCACGCCCGGTATGCTGTGCGCGCGCGGGGGAAGGGGCCGTCCGATGGCCGGGGTGTTTTCGCGCCTGCGACCGCGCGTCCGGCGCCGACTGCGCAAGAATGCGCGGCGGTTGCAGGCGGCATTGTCGCGCACGAGCGCGCATGGCCGGCTCAAGTTGGCATCGAGCATGGTCAACCTCGTGCCGAATCCGGGATTCCGCGCCGTGGGCTCGCGCGCGCATGTCGACGTCGACGGCGCCAGCATCGACGTCGACCTGTTCGACCAACCGGTCGCCGCTGGCGGCGTCTATGTGCACAAGCACAATGTCGGACACCAGGCGCCGGTGCCCGGGTTAGACGGTGTCATGGGCATGCTCGTACGCGGCGTCAACGGGAACAACGACACGCACGTCGCGCCCGGCGGCCGGGATCGGCGCAACACGTTTCGCCTCGGCATGCGGCCCGGTCGTACGTACACCTGTGAGGTGTCGGTTCACCTGCCACGGCCGCTGACCGGACACCTCAATCGGCAGGCGCTGCGGATCGTGATCGGAACGATGGAGGGGTCCGTCGTCCAATGGGCATTCGCACGGTCGCACCCCGCTCGTAACGAGTTCGGCGACCATCGCATCAGTGTGACCTACACCGTGCCGGACACCGCGACGTCCGCGTTCGTACGTCTGGTGAGCGGAATGTCGGCCGGGCACGGCGAGGTCTACTGGCACTCGCTGACACTCACCGAGTCCGCCGGACCGGTCGGGTATTTCGACGGCGACACGCCCGACGACGACTTGTACGAGTACACCTGGGCGGGACCTCGGAACGCGTCCCGTTCGCGACGCACCCTGCGATCCGTCACCGAGCTTGCCCGCATGAAAGGCGGTGCCGCGGCGATTGCCGAGCACGCCGTGCGAAGCGCCGCGTCGGGTCGAGCCGTCGAGGTTGACGCCCTGCTCGCCGCCGCCGACCGGACCGAACGCGTGAGCCTACGGCTGCGTACCGACGCGGCTGGCCTGCAGGCACGCGGCGATATCGACGCCGCGATGGTTGCATTGCGGTCAGCGGCGCAGGGCGCGGACCCGCGCGGCGACGCCGCGTTCGACCTTGGGAAGGTGCTGCGCGCACACCGAGGTAGCGCAGCCGCCGAGCCGTGGCTCCGGTCGGCGGTGGCTGCCCAGCCCGAGTCCAGCGCGCGTGCCTACCAGTTGGCCGCCGTCCTGGAGGCGCGCCGACGCACGGAGCACGACGCAGTGGCCCGCGCGGCATTGGCGCTCGATCACGAGTTGCCGTTCGACCGCGACATCCTGGTCGCGGTCGAGGCGAAGGCGGTTGGTGCGCGGCGCGAGGTCGGTGTCTTCCTCGCCGAATACCTCGATCAGATCCGCGTCCAGGCACGGCAGCGTCTGGATGCCGCGCGGGATAACGACGGTACGCCGATCTTTGTCTACTGGGGGCAGGGTTTCGCCGATGCGCCACCGGTAGTGCGACGGTGCCATTCGGCGCTCCGCCGGCAAAACCGGAGCGCCGACGTCCACGAGCTGACCGACGACACGATCCCCTACTGGGTCGACCTGCCCGCCGATATGCTGGCGGCGGTCGGTGACAACCCGACCCACCGCTCCGACCTGCTCCGGCTGGCCCTGCTGGAGAAATACGGCGGCATCTGGATCGATGCGACGTGCCTGGTGACCGAACCCATGCTGCCGCGGTTGGACTTGCTGCTGGCCACCAGCGATCTGTTTGCGTTCAACTACAACGGCGCCTTCATCTCCAGCTGGTTCCTGGCTTGCCGACCACGGTGCTACCCGATCTATCTGTGGCGGGCCGCGTTGTTCCTGTGGTGGGAGAAGCGCGGCGAACTCATGGACTACTACCTGCTGCACCACGTCTTCGAGATGCTCTATAACCTCGACGACGATTTCCACGAGGCGTGGGCGAAGGGTACGCGGATGAGCTCCGGGCCGCCGCACCAGCTTCAGCACGCGATGCTGGAGCCGTACGACCCGGATGAACTCGCCACGCTGCTCGCCGCGTCATTCGTCCACAAGCTGCGCTACAAGATTGCCCCTGAGCTTGTCCGGAGCGACTCCTACCTCGCACATCTGGTGCGCACGGACGACTCGCCCTGACGCCGAGATGGCGCGCCGGGCGCGCGTGGGCGCCCGGCGCGTCACCGGTTAGCCGCCGTAGTTCAACCAACTGCCGATCGGACGCTGCTGCTGCGGTCCGCGCTTGGCGTAGTCGCAGACACCCGTCGGGAACGCCGCCCGCAACTCCGCCTTCTGGGCGTCGGTGAACGTGACCGGGTAGTCGGCCCAGTCGATCGGCTCGAGCGCGCACTTCAACGTCAACATCGCGAGCGGTGCGCCGGCGACGAGCCGGGTGTTCGCCGCGACCGGGAACAACGTCGCGCACTGACCGATGCCCTGATACGACAACGTTTCGTGGATCAGCGTGCCGTTGGTTGCGAAGCAGCCGTCCGTGATGTCGGTTGGTTTGTCCGCCGACACCTTCACCGACAGCGGTCGGTGCGACGCGTCGGCGTCGATGGCCGTCAGCCAGCGGTCCATCGCCGCCAGCTCGTAGATGCTCGCCTGCGCGATCGTCGTCAGACCGTTCTCGATGATGACCTGGTTCGCCACGTCGCCGGCCGCGGTCATGCGGGCTCGCATCACGTAGGACCAGTCGGTGGTGTGGATGTCGTTGCCGAAGCCAGCGAGATCGAGGTCGATCCGCTGGTCGATCACCGGGGTCTCGCGCAGACCCTGTTGGGCGCTGTTGACGAGGTCATCCCGGTACGACGCGGCCAGCGCCTTCGGATCCGCGGTCGTACGGGTCGACACCGGCGCGCCGGTGAAATCGAACCCTCCGACGCCCACGTTCAGATCGGCGAACTGCTGGGCAGTGATCTGCCCGGCTTTCAGTGCGCCGAGACCGTACTGCACGCCGACGTTGTCGAGCGGACTGCGCGCGAAGCCGGTCTGCCGGTTGACGCCGAGCTGGGTCACATACTGCTCGGCGGCCGCACACTTCACGCCGTGCGGGTTGGTGACCGGGTCCCACAACAGGTCGGTCGGGATCGACGGGTCACAGCTGTCGGTCGCAGTGATGCGATTGGCGAAGGTGGCATCCCAGGACACGCACGAGTCGTACGACCGGAAGCCGGATACCTCACGCATCTGATCCGGCGTGAAGCCGTTGCCAGTGGTGCCGAAGAAGTTGTCGAGCAGCCGGCAGTCGGTGACCGGTCCGGTGGTGGTGAACGGATCGGGGAACGAGATGCCCGGGACGATGCCGTCGACAATGCCCGGGTACTGGTCGGCGATGTCGTACTGCTGGATCGCACCGCCGGAGCCGCCCCAGCCGATGGTGTGCGCGACCGGGCCGTACGCCTCGATGAAGTGTTCCTTGACCATCATGGCGGCTTCCGCCGAGATGATCGTGGAGCAGTTGTTGTTGAGTACGTTGAGGGTTGACGACGCGACGGCGTACCCCTGCGCGAGGAACAGGTCGTTGATCACGCCGCCGGTTGCGTTGCCCTGGTGGAATCCGGCGTCACAACCGCCACCGAACGTGTAGACGAGCCGGCGGTTCCAACTGGTGTCCGGTGTGAACGGCGACGGGTCTGAGCCGTCGTAGAGCGCCGCGATCTGGTACACGGCACGGTCGATCGTGCCCTGCTCGAGCCGGATGATGTAGGGCACCGGCTGTCCGTTCACGAGCGCGGACGCGAGGTCCGCCGGGCGCGTGGTGGGATCGGCGAGCGGCAGGAACGCGCCTGCGGTGTTCTTATACAGGTACGACCCCTGCGTCGCGACCGCGCATTCCGGCTGTGTCGCGGGTGGCAGACCGAACGCCTCGGTCTGGCAGATGAACGGAAGTTGCTGAGGGCCGGAGAACACCGGGCCGTTGATGCTGTGGTTTATCACGCGCAGCTG
>DATFRR010000191.1:0-7684 GCA_035263025.1 Micromonosporaceae bacterium | reverse complement strand
GTCAAGCGGCAAGACCACCGTCGCGTTGCACGCGGTGGCCAACGCGCAGGCGGCCGGCGGCATCGCCGCGTTCATCGACGCGGAGCACGCGCTCGACCCGGACTACGCGCGAGCGCTCGGCGTTGACACCGATGCGCTGCTCGTCTCCCAGCCGGACACCGGGGAACAGGCGCTGGAGATCGCAGACATGCTCGTGAGGTCCGGCGCGATCGACGTGATCGTCATCGACTCGGTCGCCGCGCTCGTGCCGCGCGCCGAGATCGAGGGCGAGATGGGCGACAGCCACGTCGGCCTGCAGGCGCGATTGATGAGCCAGGCACTCCGGAAGATCACCGGCGCGTTGAACAACACAAATACCACCGCGATCTTTATCAACCAGCTCCGCGAGAAGATCGGCATCATGTTCGGTTCTCCGGAGACGACGACCGGTGGCCGCGCGCTGAAGTTCTACGCTTCGGTCCGCCTTGACGTCCGGCGCATCGAGGCACTCAAGGACGGCACCGACGCGGTCGGCAACCGGACGCGTGTCAAGGTCGTCAAGAACAAGCTCGCGTCGCCGTTCAAGCAAGCCGAGTTCGACATCATCTACGGCCAGGGCATTTCTCGCGAGGGCTCGCTGATCGATGTCGGCGTCGAGCAGATGATCATCCGCAAGTCGGGTGCGTGGTATACGTACGACGGCGACCAGCTCGGCCAGGGCAAGGAGAACGCGCGCAAGTTCCTCAAGGAGAACCCGGACGTCGCGGCGGAGGTCGAGAAGAAGATCCTGGAGAAGCTCGGTGTCGGCGCGCCGGCCGGTGCGGACGCGGCCAACGGCGGCGACATCATCACGGTCGACTTCTAGCCGGCCGGGCTCATGCCGGCACGACGGGCCCGAGCGGGCCGAGGGTGGGACGCGAGCCCGCCCCGCGCACAGCAGTATGACTCGACCGATGAGCGCTCCGGACGCGGCGCGATCGCGGGGCGCGCCGGTGCCAAGCGCTCTGACATTAGACGGGCCGGTGCCAGGCGCTCCGGCACCAACGGCACTGACGAACGAAGCGAGGCACGGGACCCGTACGAAGTGGCTCGCGAGATCTGCCTGCGTGCACTGTCGATCCGTCCCCGGACGCGAGCCGAACTCGCGACCGAGTTGCGCAAGCGAGGCATGGACGCCGAGGTCTCGACCGCCGTGCTGGACCGATACGACGAGGTCGGGCTGATCGACGATGCCGCGTTCGCGCGTGCCTGGGTCTCCAGCCGGCACCACGGACGCGGACTCGCGCGGCGCGCGCTGGCCAGCGAGTTGCGACAACGCGGCGTCGACTCGGGAACCGTCGACGCGGCGCTCGACACGCTCGACGGCGATACCGAGGCGGCCACCGCACGCAGTCTCGTCGAGCGGCGGTTGCGCGGCATGGGCTCCGCGTCGTCGGAGGCAGCGTTCCGTCGCCTCGTGTCGATGCTGGCGCGCAAGGGCTATCCGGCCGGGCTCGCGATCGGCGTGGTCAAGGACGCACTCGCCGATCGTGAGTCGACGTCGGCCTCCATGGCACACCTCGACGTCGACGACTTGGCGGTCGCGCAGCTGGACGACGAGGCGGCGGCCCAGTTCGAGGGTGACTGAGGTCCCTCGCCGGGCGGCTGGACGTACTAAGTGGTGGCTCGCGGCCACGGTCGCTGTCCACGTCGTACGCGATCATGAATTCTTGACCGAACCGCTTCGGCAACCTAACCTCGAACTACCAAGAGAAGACGTCACCCACCGCGGGCTATACCGCACAACATAGATTGCGTAACAGAACGACAACAGTTCAGCCGCCCACGCGGCGGTTGTCCTCGCACGGCAGTCGTCAAGGCCGAGACGAATCTGCCCCCTCGACAGGCCCACCTACGGCACAGCGGCCGCTGGTCGCATCGCCGTACACGTAAGACCGTCGGGTTAGACGCTTCTCACCGGTTGCAGCGCCGCTGCATGCCTCGTTCGTGGCTCCGCCGCGACCGGCGCATCTTGGACGCGCGAACGGCAGGAGGTGGCTCGTGAGTACCGGCGAGACGATCCTCGTGGTCGTGGTGGCCGTGCTGATCGCGGTCATCGCGGGCGCGTTCATGTGGCTTGGTCGACTCATTGCTCGCCTCGGTGCGGGCGCCGGCGCAGCCAGGGCCAAGGCCGACGACGCCTTTCTCGCCGAGAAAGATCAACGCGAACAGTCGCTCGCCGCGTTGCGCGATGCGGCCGAGAGCGCGACGGCCGCGGTCGAGCAGGCACGGCTGGCGGCAAGCGCGGCCCGCAGCGAGGCAGCGGCGGCGAAGGCGGAGGCGAGCGCGGCTCGGGCCGAGGCGCAACGCATCGTCGGCGGGGCGCACGCCGAGGCGGAAAGCATCATCGAGCGAGGTCATCGCCAGGCTCAGGAGGATGCCGAGCAGGCGCGCCTGGCCGGCCGGCGAGCCGGTGAGCGCGAGATCGAGGTGCTGACCGCCACCATCAAGGAGCAGATCGCCGACGCCGAGCGCCGGCACCACCGACTCGACGAGCGGGAGCGACTGCAGGCCGAGGACGCGGAACGAGTCGCCGAGCGCGACCGTCGCGTGGGCGTTGCCGAGCAGGAGTTGGCCGAACGGGAGAACACGTTGGCCGCGCGCGAGGCGGTTGCCGCGGCGGCCGAGGAAACCCGCCGCCGCGAGCTGGAACGCATTGCCGGGCTGACGGCCGACTCGGCACGGCTGGAACTCGTCGAGTCGATCGAAACGCAGGCGAAGCGCGAGGCCGCCCTGCTCATTCGCGATATCGAGAACGAAGCGCGGACGACCGCTGAGGAGCGCGCGCGTCACATCGTGGTCGAGTCCATTCAGCGGGTGGCGAGCGAACAGACCGCCGAAAGCGTTGTCAGCGTGCTCCACCTGCCAAGCGACGAGATGAAGGGCCGGATCATCGGACGCGAGGGCCGCAACATCCGCGCGTTTGAGTCGGTCACCGGCGTCAATCTCATCATCGACGACACGCCAGAGGCGGTCCTGCTGTCGTGCTTCGACCCGGTACGGCGGGAGGTCGGCCGGCTCACCCTCGACAAGCTGGTGCTCGACGGGCGAATCCACCCGCACCGCATCGAAGAGGTCTACGAGCAGGCCAAGACCGAGGTCGAGCGTCTGTGCCAGCGGGCGGCGGAGGATGCGCTCGTTGAGGTCGGCATCACCGACATCCACCCGGAACTCGTCACCCTGCTCGGCCGACTTCGCTACCGCACGAGCTACGGACAGAACGTGCTCAAGCATCTCATCGAGACCGGACACATTGCCGGGGTGATGGCCGCCGAGCTGCGCCTCGACCCGACGCTGATCAAGCGCTGCGCATTCCTGCACGACATCGGCAAGGCGTTGACCCACGAGGTGGAGGGCAGCCACGCGCTGATCGGTGCCGACGTGGCGCGCAAATACGGCGAGTGCGACGAGGTCGTGCACGCCATCGAGGCGCACCACAACGAAGTGCTGCCGCAGACCATCGAGGCGGTGCTGACGCAGGCCTCGGACGCGTGCTCGGGCGGTCGGCCGGGCGCTCGCCGGGAGAGCCTCGAGGCGTACGTGAAGCGGCTCGAACGCATCGAAGAAATCGCCGCCGGCAAGACCGGGGTCGAGAAGGTCTTCGCCATGCAGGCCGGCCGCGAGATCCGGGTAATGGTCAAGCCGGACGACGTGGACGACATCGGCGCATCCGTGCTCGCCCGCGACGTGGCGAAGCAGATCGAGTCCGAGCTGACCTATCCCGGCCAGATCCGCGTCACGGTAGTCCGCGAGTCACGCGTCACCGAGATCGCCCGGTAGTCACTGCTCGCCGCTGGCGGCTGGCCGCTCGGCGGCCGCCCAGTGCGGCGGCGGAAGGATCGGCGGCGGCGGGCTCAGCGGCGCCCGCGGGCTCAGCGGCGCCCGCGCCTCGTTCGCAGGTAGTCGGCAACCACATACTCGCCGAGGCGGTCGATGTCAGGGGTGAACACGCGGCCGCCGGCGCGCCGCGCGACCGCGTCGACAAATCGCGCCAGACCCTCGTCGTCGCCGAGCATGAAGACGTTGAGCGTCGCGCCATAGCGGGTCAACTCGTCGACCTGAGCGACGGTGGCCCGGACCGTGTCGGCTGTGGTCGGCCACTGGAAGTAGGGCGCGCCGTCCTCGAGATGCGCGGTCGGCTCGCCATCGGTCACCACCATCACGACGGGTTCACTGTCCGGATGCCGGCGTACGTGCCGGCCCGCGAGCATCAGCGCATGCTGCAGATTCGTACCCTGCACCCACTCCGGCTCGACCTCGGCGAGTTGTATCGACGAGAGCCTGCGCGCCACCAGGTCGAAGCCGATGATCTGCAGGGCGTCCTGACGGAACCGAGTCTCGACGAGGTGGGACAGCGCGAGCGCGGTCTGCTTCATCGGCCCCCACCGGCCCTCGTGCACCATCGAGAACGACAAGTCGACGCAGAGTGCGACGGCGGCCGACGAACGGCGTTCGGTCTCGACCACCTCGAAGTCCCGGGCCAGCAGCGCGACACCGACCCGCGGCCGGTCGCGGCTGGACGACGGCAGCCCGCCGCGACGCAGCGCATTTCCGACCGTACGAGGTGTGTCAATGGGCAACTCGTCGCCGAACGCCCACGGGCGAGTCAGGCCGGTCGGTTCGTCGGCGGACCCCGTGCGATGGTCGGTGTGGTCGCCATGCGATGACGCGTCGAGTTGCGCGAACACTCGGCGCAGTGCGCTCTCGCCGAGTCTCCGCAGCGCACGTGGCGTGAGCCGGAGCCCGTCGTCGCCGCGCTGGACGTACCCCTGCCGTTCGAGCTCGCGCTCCAATTCGCGGAGCGCACGGAGATCGCCGGCCGCGGCCGAACCCAGATGACGCTCCAGTGTGTCCACGTCAACGTCGTCGAGGGAGGAACCCGACTCGCTGTCGGACAGCTGTCGATCGAGCGCCTCCAGGTCGGCAAGCTCCGCGACCGCCTGGACTGCCTGGCCGTAGCCGAGCGATTCGCCGCCCGGCGCCATCTCGATCGGCTGTCCGCGACCGAGACCGGGGCGTAACGCCCGCAAATTGTCGGAGAGCTGCGCCATCTGCGACGCGAGATCCGGGTCGGACAGCGCCTCGCTGAGCAGCTGGGCGAGTTGCTCGCGCTGGTCGGGCCGCAACGAAGCCATCAACCGCTGCGCCGCGGCCTGGCGGCGAGCGAGCGCGTCGATGAGCTCGTCGATGTTGGCCGGATTCTCGGGGAAGAATTCGCCGTGCCGCTCCATGAACTGCCGGAACCGATCGTCGGTATCCTCACCGCGGGCGTGCGCGGCGAGCAACGCGTTCAGGTCGGCGAGCATGTCCTTGACGCGGTCCATCATCGCCGGGTCGCCGCCGCTCAGGGCCTGCTTCATGCCGGCGAACTGTGCGTCGAGCACCTCGCGCCGGAGCATCTCCGCGATCGTCTCGTAGATCGCGCGTGCCTGGTCGGACCGCCAGTTGTAGTCGGCCAACGCTCGCACCGCGCCCGCGACGTCGTCGGGCACCGTTTCGAGTTCCATCTCCGCGATGCGAGCCTCGTCGTCGGTCGCGCCCGCGAGCGCGTCGCGCTCGGTGGCGAGCGCCTGATCGAGCGCGGCACGGATCTGGTCGAGCGTGCCGGCGAGATCGCCGCGACGGCGGGCACGTTCCCGCATACGGCGGATCTGCCGCCGCAGCCGGTCCAGCCCGCCGCGACCGTCGACGCCGCGCCGCATGATCTCCCGGAGCGCATCGCGCAAACTGCCACCCTCGAGGACCTCGCGGCCGACCTCGTCCACGACCGCGCGGATGTCGTACGGCGGGGCCAGCGGATCGGGCCCGCCCGACCACGGTCCGTAACGGACGCGGCGGCGGTCGCCGAACCCTCGCCCGCCCGGCGGCTCGTTACCCGGCGGCTGGTTACCTGGTGGACCGCCGGGTCCATTCGGCGGCGGAGTACGAGCCACGTCAGGCTCCGTACACGGAACGGCCGTCCACCATGGTCTTGTCGATGCGCCGCGTGAGGTGCAGACCCTCGAGTACGAGTTCGACGGCGGCCGCGACCTCGCCGGGCGATGCGTCGTCGCCATGTCCGAGGCGGTCCAGGAGCTTCGACAGACCGGGAATGCTGCCGAACTGGCCGAGTAGTTCGGTTGCGGGTACGAGTGGGCCGGTCTCGATGTACGAGCCTTCCGCGAACAGATCCGTGAACCCGGTCAGATCCAGGCCGACCGTACGGGACCGGAACGTGTCCGCGATCGCGACCAGCAGCAGGTGATCGAGCACCTGGACCTCGCGACCCTCCTCGCCCATCTCGAACTCGATCTTGCCGAGCAACGTCGGCACCACGGGCGCCACGTCACAGACGCGTGCCACGATCTCCGCGTCTCCGACGCGAGCCGCACGGCGTAGCGCCGAGGCGCTGACGGATTCGGCGGCCGCGATGGCGAACCGCGCAGATACGCCGGAGCGATGATCGATCGACGTCGACTCGCGCAGCGAGCGGGTGAACCGTGCGAGCACCTCGAGGAGATGCTCGGGAACCTCGGCAACGACCTCCGCCTCTTGATTGATCAGCCGAATCTCGTCGGCGACCTCGGTCGGATAGTGGGTGCGGATCTCGGCACCGAAGCGGTCCTTCAGCGGCGTGATGATGCGGCCGCGGTTCGTGTAGTCCTCGGGGTTCGCGGTCACCACGAGCAGCACATCGAGCGGCAGGCGCAGTGAATAGCCGCGCACCTGGATGTCGCGCTCCTCGAGCACGTTGAACAACGCGACCTGGATGCGCTCGGCAAGGTCGGGCAGCTCGTTGAGCGCGAAGATGCCGCGGTTCGTGCGCGGCACCAGGCCGTAGTGCACGGTTTCCGGGTCGCCGAGGGTACGGCCCTGCGCGACCTTGACCGGGTCAACGTCGCCGATCAGGTCGCCGACGCTGGTGTCGGGTGTCGCAAGCTTCTCGGTGTACCGGTCGTCGCGGTGCCGCCAATCGACCGGTAGATCGTCGCCCAGCTCGGCGGCGAGGCGACGGCAGCGTACGCAGACCGGCGTGTACGGGTCGTCGTGGATCTCGCAGCCGGCCACCTCGGGGTTCCACTCGTCGAGCAGGCCGGCGAGCGTACGCATCAGGCGCGTTTTGCCCTGTCCCCGCTCGCCCAGCAACACCACGTCGTGCCCGGCGAGCAACGACCGCTCCAACTCCGGCAGCACGGTGTCGTCGAAGCCAACGATGCCCGGGAACGCGTGCTGGCCCGAGCGCAGGCGGTCGACAAGGTTCGTCCGGATCTCTTCCTTCACGGTCCGGGACACGTAGCCGGAGCCGCGCAGCGCGCCGAGCGTGGTGGGTGACGGGGGTACCGAGGTCATATCGCGACACTACGTCGGTTTGGTGAACGACCGCGTCCAGAACATCCCACTGATGCTGTCGGCAATCACTTGGGGGGCCGGTGCGCCGACCGGAGGTCCAGGCGCGCTTCAGCCAGACGTCTGACTGATGCTGTCGGCAATCACTTGGGGGGCCCGTGCGCCGACCGGGAGGTCCAGGCGCTTCAACCAGAAGTGGCCGCCGATGGCATCGCCGGATCCACCGGTACGCTGGGGTGTTGCCGAAGGGAGGGCGGACAGGTGCCGCGAAGCTACCGCGTGATCACGTACGGCTGTCAGATGAACACGCACGACTCGGAGCGCATCTCCGGCCTGCTCG
>DATFRR010000190.1:0-23283 GCA_035263025.1 Micromonosporaceae bacterium | reverse complement strand
GTCATCGACCGCCGTCGTCTTTCCGTAACGCTTGGTCAGTCCACGAATCTCAATCATGGGCTCGACGTTCGCAGCGCCGCGCGGTCCGGTCATTGTGGCGTACCGCGGCACCGTATTGGGGTTTCCCCCACGTCGCGCGCAGGCGCACCACAATGGAACGCGGTCGCCTGGAGCCCTATCGTGTCGTCCATGAGCCGCCGAAGCGTAGCGATGCCGCGAGGCGCCATGAAACTGCGCCAACGCGTAGCGATGCCGCGAGGCGCTGTGGTACGGAAAGCGCGGGCCACGCTGAACGCGATGGCCGCCGCCGCGCTCGCGGTCGTCGCACTCGTCGTCATGGGCCTGATCGTCGTGGTCGGCGGCGCCGCCCTATGGAGCCTCGCGACCGGCCCGGGCGACGTCGCTCATGGCGCGCTCTACGCGCCTGTGGTGCTCGCCTCGCCGATCCTGCTGCTGTGGGCGATCCAGGGCCTGGCCGACGTCCAACGGGCCCGCATCCGGCTAACCGCCGGTGTCGAGATAACGACGCCGAGCACGGACAACCGGCGGTGGCCGCTTGGGCCATGGCGGTCCGTGACGACCTGGCGCGCGTTGGCGTTCCACCTAGCCACGGTCGGGATCGGCGGGGTGGGCGGCGCGGCGGTGCTCGCGTGCTGGTTGTCGCCGGTGCTCGTCGTCGCTTGGGTGCTCGCCTGGCACCTCCCGTATCCAGTGCTCATCGCCAGCGAGTTCATCGCGTTGGTGCTCGTCGTCGTCGCTGGTCGGCTCGCGGTACTCGTGACCGGCTGGGATCTCTGGCTCGCGCGCGCACTGCTTGGCCCAAGCCGCAACGAGGAACTCGCTCGCCGGGTCGAGACGCTCGCGCAAAGTCGCGCCGACATCATCAAGGCGACCGACGCCGAGCGGCGCCGTATCGAACGTGACCTGCATGACGGTGCACAGCAAACGCTTGTCTCGCTCGCGATGAACCTGGGCATCGCGCACAACACCATGACCGACGCGCCGGAGCCGGCGCGTCAGGCCATCGCGGACGCACAGGACGAGGCGCTGGTCGCGCTCGCCGAGATGCGAGCACTGGTACGCGGGTTGCACCCGGCCGTACTCAGCGACCGCGGGCTCGACGCCGCGCTGTCCGGGCTCGTCGCGCGGACACCGGTGCCGGTCCGGCTCACCGTCGACGTACCGTCGCGCTGCTCGCCGAGCGTCGAAGCGGTCGCCTACTTCATCGTCGCCGAGGCGCTAACGAATGTTGCCAAGCACTCGTCGGCGAGCCGCGCAGAAGTGACCGTGACGCGCGACGGCGACCAACTGCGCGTCATCATCGCCGACGACGGCCACGGCGGTGCCACGCCGACGACCGACGGCAGCGGACTTCGCGGCCTCGCGCAGCGTGCCGCTTCGGTAGACGGCACTCTCACCATCGACAGCCCGGCTGGCGGACCTACCACGATCACCGCGGAGCTGCTATGCGGGTCGTGATCGCGGAAGACTCCGTGCTCCTGCGCGCCGGACTGACGAAGTTGTTGACCGAAGGTGGATTCGAGGTCGTCGACGCGGTACCCGACGCGGAAGCGCTCCTCCGATCGGTCACAGCACACACGCCGGACCTTGCGCTGATCGATGTACGCATGCCGCCGACGCACACCGATGAGGGGATCCGCGCCGCGCTGGTAATCCGTCGTCAGCACCCGAGCGTCGCCTTGATGGTGCTCTCGCAATACGTCGAGGAGCGCTACGCCACCGACCTCCTGTCCGCCGCCACGAGCTCGGTCGGGTATCTGTTGAAGGACCGCATCGCGCACGTGACCGACTTTCTGGATGCGGTGCGCCGCGTCGCGGCAGGCGGGACGGCGCTCGACCCGGAGGTGGTCGCACAGCTGATGGTGCGGCATCGTACGGATCCGATGGACCGGCTGACGCCGCGAGAGTCCGAGGTGCTGCGGCTCATGGCCGAAGGCCGGTCGAACCACGGCATTGTCGAGGCACTTCGCGTGAGCCCGAGCGCGGTCGAGAAATACGTGACGAACATCTTCGCGAAGCTCGATCTTCCGCCGACCGACGTCGATCACCGGCGCGTGCTGGCGGTGCTCAAGTATCTGCAGAGCGCCTAGCGCTGCCCCAGACAGACACCAACCGTTAGGCCGGCGCGAAAACCACCTCGGCACGCGCTTTGCCGTCCCGTTCGGCGACCACCGCGATCACCGAGCCGTTCGGGGCGAACACCGCGTACGGCCCGTCGATCCCCACCGTCGACAGCGGCGCACCATGCGACAGCGTGGCCGCTTCGTCTGGACTGGCATCCCGCCGTACGAAGAACCGTGCCGCTGCCTCGTCAAGCGTCAGCCCGATCGGCGTACCGCCGGACTCGACCCGCGCGGCCAACTCCTCGAGCGTGCTCGCTTCGGCCAGCGTGAAGCCGCCGACCGCGGTCCTGCGTAACGCCGTCAGATGACCCCCGACCCCGAGTGCGGCGCCGAGATCACGGGCGATCGCGCGCACGTACGTCCCGGTCGAACAGGCCACATCCACGTCAACGTCGACACTTGCCGAGTCCGGGCCAACCGGCCGTCGGATCTGCAGTACGTCGATCGCAGAGATCGTCACGGTACGTGCCGCCAGCTCCACGGATTCGCCAGCACGTACCTTCGCGTACGCCCGCTGGCCCTTGATCTTGATGGCGCTCACCGCGGACGGCACCTGGCCGATCGTGCCGGTCTGTGCGGCGAGGCCGGCCCGGATCTCGGCGTCCGTGACGGCGGCCGCCGACACGCGCGCGACCACCTCGCCCTCGGCATCGTCAGTGATCGTCGACTCACCGAGCCGGATCGTGGCGCGATACCGCTTGTTCGCGCCGATCACATAGGTCAGCAGACGCGTCGCGCGACCGACGCCAATCACGAGAAGTCCGGTCGCCATCGGGTCGAGCGTGCCGCCGTGGCCGACCCGGCGCGTCCGGGCCAGACGCCGAATCCGGGACACCACGTCGTGCGACGTCATGCCGGCGGGCTTGTCCACGATGACGAGCCCGACCGGTCCGGCGTCCTGCTCGGCGGTCATGCACGCCAGCCTGTCAGGTTCGCACCGCGCCCGTCACGGCCCACTGCCCGCGGTGCACGCGCGCGCCGTTGCCGACGAGTCGTACGACGACGAAGAGGGTCAAGCCGAACCAGATGCCGGCGAGTCCCCAGTGCAGGGCGAGTGCGAGCCAGATCGCCGGCAGGAACGCGCCGAAGCCGGCAACCAACGTGACGTTGCGCAGGAACGCGAGATCGCCGGCGCCGATCAGCACACCGTCGAGCGCGAACACGATCGCGGCCGCCGGCTGCATCGCGGCGAACCACGGCCACACCACATGCGCCTGTGCGATCACGTGCGGATCGCCGGAGAACAGGTGCGGCACGACGGGCTCGCCGGCTGCGATCAGCGCGCCGAGCGCCACCCCGCAGACCAGGCCGACGCGGACGAATCGGCGGGCCAACGCCCGCGCCTGATCAGCTTGGGACGCACCGAGCACGGCACCGACCAACGCCTGCGCGGCGATCGCGATCGCGTCCAGCAACAACGAGCAGAACAGCCATAGCTCCCACGCGATCTGATGCGCGCCGAGCGAAGCCGACCCGAAGCGCGACGCGACGGCCGTCATCGACACGAAACAGATTTGGAACGCGCTGCCTCGGATGAGCAGATCGCGGCCGCCGCTGAGTTGCGCGCGCAGCAGGCCGGTGTGCGGCGTGAGCGGCACGCGTTCCCGCAGCAACGCGGTCACGAACAACACGCCGACCGTGGTCTGCGCCGCCACGTTTGCAACGGCGGAACCAGCTAGGCCGAGCCCCGCGCCGTAGACGAGCACCGGCGAGAGCGCCGCGGAGAGCAGGTTTGCGCCGAGCACGTAGTAGAGCGGCCGCCGAGTGTCCTGTACACCGCGCATCCAGCCGTTGCCGGCGGTGGCCAGCAGCAGTCCGGGTGCGCCCAGCGCCGCGATGCGCAGCCAGACGATCGCGCCGTGCGTCACGTCGGGGTTCGACCCGCCGAGGGTACGCACCACCGGGCCGGCCGCAAACTGGGCGCCGACGAGGATCACCAGGCCCGCGGCAAACGCCAGCCACGACGCCTGGACGCCCTCCGAGACCGCGGCGGCGCGGTCTCCGGCGCCGTACCGCCGCGCGGCGCGACCGGTCGTCCCGTAGGCGAGGACCGACCCGAGGAACGCACAGAACGAGATGACGGTGCCGCCGACCGCGAGGCTCGCGAGTGCCGTCCCGCCCAGATGCCCGACCACCGCCGTGTCGACGAGTACGTAGAGCGGCTCGGCGGCCAACACGACGAGCGCGGGCAGCGCGAGAGCGGCAATGCGACGGGCATCGGTTCGGATCTCGTCCGGCGACTCCGCCGGCGCGATGGCGAGCGTGTCTTCTACGGTGCCGCCGCCGGCCGGTTCACTCACGACGTCAGATCCTGCCAGACGGGGTGGCGGCGCCAGTTTGGCCGATCGCACAGACTGGACGCCCGTCGGCCGCGGGACCGGCCGGGACGGGCGCCCAGGCTTCGACGTTTCGTGCCGTCGATGGCGGCGATCGGGGAGGTTGTCGGGAAGTCGCCGCCGCGTGATGACTTACGTGCGCTCAACCCGCGCTAATGCCGGGTGTCGTTCATTGGGGGTGCGGCTATTGATGGGTGCCGTTACTGCCGGGTGTCCATCGACACCTGCAGCGCGCGGCGGGCCTCTTCGGCCGGCGCGGGCATCGTGGGCGTGTGCTTACGCTTGCGATTCGTAGGCATGGCAAGATCTCCTGAACAGGCGTGCGTCTGCGACGTGTTGCTCGAAATGCCGTCGCGACCGCCGTCCGGGATCGCCGGAATTGGGTGGTCGTGGGCTACCGAGCCTGGTTAGGCCCCGGTATCACCCCATCAAACTATCGTTCAGGTACCACATCCTGCGACGGTTTCCCGCATGGTGGACACAGCGTGGCGATCGGTTCCACGATGCGCAACGGCGCCCCGGAGACGTGTCGGCCGCTCAGCGCGCGAAGAAGTGCCAGCCGAGCCACCACCAGAAGCCGCAGACGGCGATGCGGCCGACGGGAATGCGGCCGGCCTGATATCGCATCACGAAGCCGGCGATGTCCGCGAGCGTCGGCACCTTCGAACCTGGCCGACGCGCGACCATCTCGATCGCCGAGCCGAGCACGGTGATCATGGCGAAGGCGCCGATCGCGACGATGCGGGTGACGCTCATCGCCGCACCAGACCCCAGAAGCCGCCGAGCCACACGAAATACGCGAGGCTCCGCACCGGATAGTGCGCGAGTGGCTCGGCGACGAGCACCGAGAACGTCGGATGGGCATACGTCGAGCCGTAGAGGAAGTTGACCAACTCGATCGCCACGAAGATGCCCGCCGGCAGCAGCCACCATCCCGCGGCACGGCCGAGGCGCCACGGGGATGCCCGCTTCGCGGTCCGATTCGCGAGCCCGAGCCACATCAACGCCGCACCGAGCACGAGGACATAGAGGTTCGCCGCAACCGAGAACGACGGAAACAACCCGCCAATCAACGCGAGCGTGGCAAATGCCGGCACGAGAACGAGCGGGCGCGCCCACGATGTCTCTTGCTCGATGCCCTCGATCGCCTCGAGTTCAACGGCCTCCAGCTCGAAGGCATAGTCCGGCCGCGGTTCCATGCCTCGATTGTCGCCAACCGGACGCACGACCGGAAGATCCGTCGCGGCTACTCCCCAAGGCGGACCTGGCCGACTCAGCCGGCGCCCAGCTTTCGGCCGCCACCGATCCGCCGAGTTCGGTCAACCGAGCTCAGGGCGTGCGGGCTCAACCCACCGTCGCCTAGTCGTCTTCGTCCGCGTCGACGTCATCGATGTCCGCATCTATGTCTGCATCCATGTCTGCGGCATCCTCGAGATCGGTGCGTTCCACCTTGTACGGCTGGGGATCGCCGGCGAACTGCGCACCGGCGGCCTGACGTTGCACCTCGGCATCCGCGTGTTGCGCAACAGCAAGCAGCTCGTCGATCTGCTTCGCGTGGTCGGGGACCTCGTCGAGGACGAATGCAAGCGACGGCGCGTGGCGCAGGCCGAGTGCGCGCCCGACCGTGCTGCGCAACAAGCCCTTCGCGCTGTCTAGCGCGGTGGCCGTGTCAGCCTTCGCACTCGCATCGCCGAGCACCGTGTAGAACACTGTCGCCTCGCGCAAATCGCCGGTCATCCGCGCGTCGGTGATCGTGATCATCCCGAGTCGCGGGTCCTTCACCTGGGTACGAACCGCGGAAGCAACGAGCTCCCGAACCCGTTCAGAATGCTTGCGAACCCTCGCCGGATCCGTCATGACGCACCTCCGCAGTGTTCGTCGCGAGGCTCGCCGCGAGACATGTCGCGTGCCGGTCGGGCTCGTCGCTGCGCCGCGACGACGGGCCGTCGTGACTCGGTGGGGACCCTTCGTGACTCTACCTGGCTCGCGCATGCACCCCTGGTCCGCGCCACCGGAACGGTCGGCCTACGTGATGTCGTCGAACACGTGTCCCAGCAACGAGGCACTGAGATCTGAATCGTGCACGGTCGTGCGCGGTCAGTCGTCCGCGCCGTAGAGCCGGTGCCGCACGGACAGGATGTCCACCTCCGGTCGCCCGGCGACCAGGTGCTCGCAGGACGCCACCACCTCGCGCGCGTGCTCCGCGCTGTCGGCGACCGCGGCGACACCGATCTCGGTGCGACCGTGCAACTCGAGCGCGCCGACCTCGGCGACCGCGACCTCGAACTTGCGCAACGCGGCGACGATCGGCCGAACGTACGAGCGCTTGATCTTCAACGACCGCGAATCGTCCGGCAACAGCAGGTCAAACACGGCGGTCGCGGTGTACACAACGCGTGAGCGTACCGCCGGAAGGGACGTGGCTGTCAGGCGGCGCGGTGCCGACGCCACGGGCCGATCGGCGCCACGTGTTCCGGATGGCCCGGCGGCGTTGCCGGCGGTTCGTCCAGCCAGCGTTCGATGACGTCCTCGAGGTAGCGGGTGCTGCGCGGCGGCGGGCTCTCCGGCAGCGGCGCGGCACCCGCGCCGGCTTGTGGCCGCGGCTTGCGCGGCGAGCGGTCACCCGCGCTGCCACCCCGGCCCGGATAAATCAACAGGCCGTTGATCGGATCCGGCGTCGCATCCAGCGCCGCGATCACGGCCGGCAGGTGGCGGTACGTCGTCCAGGCGTCCCAGTCCTCGAACGCGACCTCGAAGATCACGCCCCAGTCGAAGTGGTTCCAGTTCCAGTCCTTCGCGCCGTGCGAGATTGCCGCCTCGATGAGCGCAGCCGCATAGGCGTCGCGCCACCGGCTCGCCGGCAACTCGGCGTCGAGAACCTCGATCGACCACCAATACTCGGCCATGTCAGCATCGAGGGTACGCTCGGCGCCCGCGTCGGTAAACGACCCAAACAACGGAATGCACACGCACTTCTCAGGGCGCTGCGATGGCGCTAATGCTTCCGAGCGACGAGCACGTCGCGGTTGATCGACTGGTCGACCCAGTGCGCGAAATCGTCGTACCCAGGACCGCGCAACACGCGAAGGCCATGGTGCTCGAGGATCTCGGCCGCTGCCTCGCGCCCGATCACATGCGTGTTGAGCGAGATGCTCATCGTCCCGCCCGGCTGGATCAGCTGTGTCCACACCGGAATCGCGACGGCGAGCAACTGCACCGGGCTTCGGGACAGGCCATGGTGGGTACGGCTGCCGTGCGCGACACCGTAGGGCAGATCCGCGACGATAACGTCCGCGACGCCGCCCTTCAGGAACTCGCGCGCCTCGATGGCGTCGGCATGGAACACGGTCAGCGACTGTTCGCCCGCGATCGTGACGGCGAGCCGTCGCGCGAGCGTACGGCGGTCCTTGCGGACCGGCGTGATCTCCGCGCGATGCTTGATGCGCTTGCGCTTCAGCCAGGTACGGATGAACGCCGCGTACGCGTCGAAGTCCTTGCCGTCGGTGTCGATGCCGATCGCGTGGTAGCCGTACATCAGTGCTTGGTCCAGCGTCGTACCCCGGCCGCACAACGGATCCAGCACGGTGAGCCGCCGGTCGAGCATTCGGTCGGCGTACGTTGACGCGAGCAGCGCGACGTTGAGAAGCAACTTGGTGAACTGCTCGTTGGTCTTGCCGGCGTACTTCTGGATGGTGAGCAGATCGTCATCGAAGTGGGCCAGCGGATCGAGCCGGACCGGTCGGAGCAGGTCGCCGTCGAGGTGTTCGAAGAGGGCGTACGCCGACGACAGGTTCGACAGGTAGGCGATGTCACGTTCGTCCAACGGCGCGTCCGTGTCGAACGCGAGGTAGGCAACGCCACCGATGCGGGTCGGCTCGGCGCCCGAGACCTTGGCCCGCAGCACCGTGGCGGCGAACACCGCGAGTTCGGCCGCCGCCAACCGCGACGCCGCGTCGGCGTACACCCGGTTCGTCGACGGCGCGATCAACATCGCGTAGCGGGCCACCGGCTCACTCTACGGCGACGCGGGAGTGCAACCGCGACAAGTGTTGGGGCCCGACCGCCTTCGGCGGTCGGGCCCCAACACACTTCGGTGATCAGGCGCGCGGCTTCTCGCGCATCTCGAACGTCTCGATGACGTCGCCGACCCGCAGATCGTTATACGTCCCGAGGGTCAAGCCGCATTCGAAGCCCTCGCGCACCTCGGTGGCATCGTCCTTGAACCGTCGCAGCGACGAGATCGTCACGTTGTCCGCGATCACCGCGCCGTCTCGCAACAGCCGCGCCTTCGCGTTGCGCCGGATCAGGCCGGTGCGCACGATGCAGCCTGCGATGAGACCGATCTTCGACGAGCGGAACAACTCGCGAATCTCCGCCGAGCCGAGCTCGACCTCTTCGTATTCGGGCTTGAGCATGCCCTTGAGCGCCGCCTCGACCTCTTCGATGGCCTGGTAGATCACCGTGTAGTAGCGGATCTCCACGCCCAGCCGGTCGGCGTGCTCGCGGACCTTGCCCTCGGCGCGCACGTTGAAGCCGATGATGATCGCATCCGAAGCGCTGGCCAGGTTCACGTCGTCCTGCGTGACGCCGCCGACGCCGCGATGGATGATCTTCAGCTGGACCTCGTCCGAGACCTCGATCTTCACCAACGCGTCTTCCAGCGCCTCGACGGAGCCGGACACGTCGCCCTTCAGGATCAGCGCCAGCGAGGTCTTGTCGCCCTCCTTGATGCGATCCAACAGGTTCTCGAGCGTCACCCGTCCGCCGCGGTTGGCGATCTGCGCCGCACGGTCGCGAGCCGATCGCTGCTCGGCGATCTGCCGCGCGGTGCGGTCCTCGGTCACCGACAGGAACGAGTCGCCGGCGCCCGGTACGGACGTCAGGCCGAGCACCATGACCGGACGTGCCGGACCGGCCTCCGCGACCGGCTCGGCGTTCTCGTCGAGCATGGCGCGCACGCGGCCGTACGCGTCGCCGGCCACGATCGCCTCGCCGACCCGCAATGTGCCGCGCTGGACGAGCACCGTGGCGACCGGCCCACGACCGCGGTCGAGGTGCGCCTCGATCGCGATGCCCTGCGCCTGGCCGTCGATCGGTGCGCGCAACTCCAGCGACGCATCTGCGGTCAGCAGTACGGATTCCAGCAGACCGTCGATGTTGAGCCGATTCTTCGCCGACACGTCGACGAACATGGTTTCGCCGCCATACTCCTCGGCGACCAGACCGTATTCGGTGAGCTGCTGGCGCACCTTGTCCGGGTTGGCCTCCGGCTTGTCAACCTTGTTGACCGCCACCACGATCGGCACGTCGGCCGCCTTCGCGTGGTTCAGCGCCTCGATGGTCTGCGGCATCACGCCGTCGTCCGCGGCCACCACCAGCACGACGATGTCGGTGGCCTGAGCACCACGGGCACGCATGGCGGTGAACGCCTCGTGGCCCGGGGTGTCGATGAACGTGATCGCGCGCTCCGAACCATCGTGCTCGACCTGGACCTGGTAGGCACCGATGTGCTGGGTGATGCCGCCCGCCTCGCGGGCGACCATGTTGGTCTGCCGGATCGCGTCGAGCAGCTTCGTCTTGCCGTGGTCGACGTGGCCCATCACGGTGACCACAGGTGGCCGCGTGACGAGTCGCTCGTCGTCGACGTCCGCGTCGAGGTCGATGTCGAACCGGGCCAGCAGCTCGCGGTCCTCCTCCTCGCGCGTGACGATCTGGACCTCGAACCCGAGGTGCTCACCGAGCAGCAGCAACGTGTCGTCCGAGCAGGACTGCGTCGCGGTGACCATCTCGCCGAGGTTGAACATCTCCTGGACGAGCGAGCCCGGGTTGGCGTTGATCCGGTCCGCAAAGTCGGACAGCGACGCTCCACGCGGCAACCGGACCACCTGGCCCGCACCGCGCGGCGCGCCCGAACTCATCTGCGGCGCGGAGAGATTGTCGAACTCTTGTCTGCGCTGCTTCTTCGACTTCCGACCGCGGGTCGGCTTGCCGCCGGGGCGCCCGAACGCGCCGGCCGTACCGCCGCCGCGTCCTCGGCCGCCGCCGCCCGGACGCCCGGGCGCGCCAGCGCCAGTCGGTGCACCGCCGGGACCGCCACGGTATCCGCCGCCCGGGCCACCGCCCGGGCCACCGCCGGGACCACCGCGATAACCGCCGCCGCCACCGCCACCCGGTCCGCCGGGGCGGAAGCCGCCACCCGGACCGGCCGGTCGCCCGCCGGGTCCGCCGCGGTATCCACCGGGACCGCCAGGACCGCTGGGCGCGCCGGGTCCGGCGGGCCGTTGCCCACCGGGTGCCCCGTAGCCGGAACGCGTCGGGCGTTGGGTCGGCATCTGCGACGGGTTCGGCCGCGGCGGCATGGACGCCGGGTTCGGTCGTGGCATGCCCGCCGGACCTGCGCCGGTACGCGGGCCGGCGCCCGGGCGTGCCCCACCCGGCGGGGTGAACCCGAACGGGTTGTTGCCGGCGCTGCGCGACGTCGGGCGGGTGCCGGGACGTGCCGGCATCGCGCCGGGCGTCGGTCGCGACGCGCCGGGCGTCGCCGGTCCAGGCTTCGGAGGCGGCGGCAGCAGTGAGCCGCCGTCGGTCCCCTGCCGCTTGGCCGCCTGCGCCGCACGGACCGCGGCCTCCTGCTCGGCCTTCAGAGCGGAGGCGCGGGCCTCGGCGGCCGCCACCTCGATGTCATGCGCGCTCGCCGGCTTCAATGGGCTCGGTGCGGCGGGCGGCGCACTGCGCCGCGCGGCCGCCTTCGCTGGCGGCGCGGGCTTCGCCGCGGTCTTCGCCGCATTGTTCGCGGCGGCCGGTGCCGCCGCGGTGGGGGCGGATGCCGCCATCGCCTCACGGAGTCGACGCGCCACCGGCGCCTCGACCGTGCTCGACGCTGACTTGACGTACTCGCCGATCTCTTGCAGCTTCGCGAGTACGGTTTTGCTCTCGACCCCGAGTTCCTTCGCCAGCTCGTGTACGCGGGCCTTGCCTGCCACTGCACTCCTCACTTGTGAGGCCGTGCGGGCGGGCCCGCAGCGACCTCAGTTGTCCACTAGAAGCCTGGTCATTTCTGCAGCTTCATCGTGTGCTCATGTCGGTCGTCCTACTTCGCTGTCCGGGGTGAGGCCTGGTCGCTCCACCATCGGTCGTGCTCTACACATCGTGCTGTGCCTAGCCATCGTGCTCGGCGTGATCGCGGAGGAACTCCGCGACCGCGTCGGTCCGAATCACACCCTCGACCCGCAGCGCACGCCCGAACGCACGGCGTCTGGCCGCTAGAGCTAGGCAGGCGGGATCGAAATGCAGGTGCGCGCCCCGACCGGGGCGCCTGCGGGTTGGATCGGGGACGATGTCGAACCGCCCGGTGGCTGACGTCGTTGCATCGTCAGTCGTACCGTCCGGACCGGCGCCGCCCTCGGTGTCACCAGTGACGGCGACAACCCGCAGCAACTCGGAGGCTGGCGCACGCGTCCGGCAACCCACACAGGTGCGCACCGGATACGCACGACGTACCACGGAAAAGTCTACCCCTCCGGCTGCTCTGTGGTACCACCGGCGTGATCGGTTTGATCGGCGTCGGAATGAATATCAATCTTCCAGTTTGTGAGTTTCGCAGCGAGTCGTGCGTTCTGTCCCTCACGACCGATCGCGAGCGAAAGTTGATAGTCCGGCACGATCACCCGCGCGCGCATCTCGTCGATGATGTCGACGTGCAGCGCCTTGGCCGGCGACAACGCGTTTCCGACGAACGTCGCGGCGTCCTCCGACCAATCGATGATGTCGATCTTCTCGCCGTTCAGCTCGCTCATCACTGCGCGCACGCGTTGTCCCATCGGACCGATGCACGCGCCCTTGGCATTGACGCCTTGTACGGTCGACCGCACCGCGATCTTCGAACGGTGGCCGGCCTCCCGGGCGATCTTCGTGATCTGTACGGTGCCGTCCGCGATCTCCGGCACCTCGAGTTCGAAGAGGCGCTGGACGAGGTGCGGATCCGTCCGGGACAGCGTGACCTGCGGACCGCGGAAGCCACGCGTCACGTGCAGCACCACGCACTTGATCCGGTTGCCGTGCTCGTACAACTCGCCGGGCACCTGCTCGCTCGGCGGCAGCATCGCCTCGATCTTGCCGAGGTCGACGCTCACGATGCCCTTCTCCGCGCGCCCCTCGTGCGCCTGGATGACGCCGGTCACCAGGTCGCCGTCGCGGCCCGCGTACTCGCCGAAGTGCGCCTCGTCGGTGGCCTCCCGCAGGCGCTGCAGGATGACCTGCTTCGCGGTCATCGTCGCGATCCGGCCAAAGTCGTTCGGCGTGTCGTCGAACTCGCGGACGACGGCGCCCTCCTCGTCCACCTCCGCGGCCAACACACTTACTGCGCCGGTCTTACGGTCGATCTCCACGCGGGCGTGGGTGTAAGCGCCCTCGGTGTGCCGGTACGCGGTCAGCAACGCGGTCTCGATCGCCGAGATGATGGTCTCCAACGGGATCTCGCGCTCCCGTTCCAGCGCGCGAAGGACGGCCAGGTCAAGATTCATTGTTCGGCCTCCTTTCGGCGTGCGGACTGCCTTTCGGCGTGCGAACTGCGGGCTGCGCGGGTCTGGTCACCATCTCGGGAGCGGCCATCTCGGGACCGGACATCGCCGGACTTGAGATCATCGTCGTGCATCGCGGGCCGGTCCGCGCGGACATCGTGGCCGGACGCGTCCGCGACGTGTGCCGCGAGCGCGTCGAAGTCGTCGTCCTCGCCGTCCTCACCGAACGTGATCAGGTCGTCGTCGTCCACGTCGTCGAGCCGGCTGAACTCCACTTCGACGCGGCCACGACCCAGTTCGGCGTACGGTCGCGTGGTCTCGTCGCCATCCACGGAAAGCGTCGCGGTGTCGTCGTCGGCCGCGACGATCCGGCCGGTCACCAGGCTCCCGTCGAGTCGTACCGTAACCAGCCGCCCGACGTTGCGCCGCCAGTGCCGCGGCAGGCGCAGCGGTCGGTCGGTGCCCGGCGACGACACCTCGAGCTGGTATTCGCCGGCGATGAACTCGCCATCCGTGGACTCGGCGGCGTCCAGCCGGTTCGAGATGTCACGCGACAATTCGGCGACCGCGTCCAAGCCGACGCCGCCGTCGCGGTCGACGGTCACGCGGATCACGTAGCGGCGGCCCATCCGTACCACCGCAAGGTCTTCAAGGTCGTAGCCCGCGGAGCCGGCGACCGGGCCGACCACCTCGCGTAGCCGTAGCTTGTAGGCGGCGAGGTCGCCGCTCGTGGGACCGCCGGTTGGCGGGCGGGTAACGTCGCCGGCCGGGCGCGAGCCGTGACCGGCCGGGCGGCCGGACCGACCGGAGGCACGGCCACGTGTCGCCATGCCATCCACCTCCCGAGGCGAAATAGCTACATACGGCCCTTCCGCCGGGCGAACGGAGCGCACGGCGGTGGGCATAGAAGCGTAACCCGCCGCGTCGCCGCACGTCAGATCGGCACGCGTCAACCCCGCAATATCGACACTCCGACTCGGTCGCCGCGATTGGCGCGAGCGCGGCGCCGACCCCGTACCGCGGCGCCGAGCCCGTGCCGCGACGTCGCTCGTGCCCGGGCCGCGCCGGGTCTCGCTGCGGCCGGCTCCGGCGCCTTGAACCGAAATGTCGGTACCTCGGGTTTCGGCGGCTCGCGTCGATGGTGTTGGATTGCCCGGTGCCCGCGCAACGGACGCCGTTCGGCCCCGCAAACCTGCGCCAGCCAGTGCCGGACGAGCGGCGACTGAGCCGGCGACACGCGATCGCGGGCGTGGCCGGGCTCGCTGCGCTCGGCGCCGCGGGGCTTGCGTTCGCGGGGTGCACGTCACAGCCGGCCACCGAGTCGGCCACCGAACTCATCTCGTCCGACCCGCTCGGCCCGCTCTACAACGAGACGAGGCTCCTGATCTCGCGCTACGACGAGGCGATGACGGCCGCGCCGACGCTGAATGGTCTGCTCGGCCCGTTGCGCGAAGAGAACCGTCGGCACCTGATCGCGCTCGCGTCCATGATCAGCATCCCGACGCCATCGATCGCCGCGGGGCCGAATCCGAGCGGCATCCCGCTGCCGGTCCCGGCCAGCGGTCGGCCGGCAACGCCACCGGCCGGATCGCAGTCGCCGACGAATCCCGCCGAGTCGAGTCCAGCCGCCGGGAGTTCCACCTCGCCCCAAGGCCCGTCCAGCGTCGCGCCGTCCGGGTCGGGTTCGAGCGGTACGTCCGTGTCGCCATCGACCAGCGCGGACGCCGCCGCGGCGACCCGAGTCGCGTTGTCGGCGGCGGAGAAGTCCGCACAGACGAACGCCGTCGCCGCGTGCGTCACGGCACCGTCGGATCGCGTCGCCGTCCTTGCGTCGATCGCCGCTAGCCGAGCAACCCATGTGGCGGCGCTCCGATGACCACGCCGTTGGAAAGCGCCCTCGGCGATGCGCTGCGCGGCGAGTACGCGGCGATCTTCGCGTACGCCGTGGTCGGCCCCCGCTTGGTCGGGCCGGCCCGGGCACTGGCGCTGCAGTACGAGGCGGCACACCGTACGCAGCGCGACTCGCTACTGGTGACGTTGACAACCCCGCCGGCCGCGGAGGCCATCTACGCGCTGCCGTTTCCGGTCAACGACGCACCGAGCGCCATCGCGCTCGCGGTCTACGTCGAGGATCGTTGCGCCGTGTTGTGGCGCGCGGTCGTGGTCGCGTCGAGCGGTGCGAATCGCCGGTCCCCGCTAACCGTGCTCACCGATACCGCGCTTCGAGCCGCGGCACTACGGCGCGCCGGCGGCGCGGTGCCGGGAACCGTTCCGTTCCCGGGCCTGACTGCCTGACCGCTTGACTGCCTGATCGCTTGAGTGCCTGACCGCCGGACTGCCTGGCCGCCGTTCGCCCGCCTGACTGCGTGGCGGGGCACGGCACCTGCTCCGCTGCCGACCCTGGAAGCGCAGGTAGCGACGCGTCCGTGCCAGCTACCTCGGCGCGTCTTGAATATATGCATACTGCGTATGCATACTCAGTAACCATGTCGGTCAAGTACGGTCTGCTGGCGCTTCTCGAGCGCGGCCCGATGCACGGCTACCAGCTCCGTGTGGCGTTCGAAGCATCCACCGGTGGCGCGTGGCCACTGAACATCGGTCAGGTCTACACCACGTTGAACCGGCTCGAACGTGACGCGTTCGTGAGCCCGCTGCCCGAGCAGGACGGGGGGCAACGGTCCTACGAGATCACCGCTGCCGGACGCGCCGAGCTGGCCGCCTGGTTCGCGACGCCAGTCGAGCGCGCCGATCGGCCACGCGACGAGCTGACCATCAAGATCGCACTCGCGCTAACGACACCCGACGTCGACGTACGCGCCGTGCTTCAGGCACAACGGACCGCGACGATCCGCACGCTCCAGGAGTACACGCGGCTCAAAGCGCGCGCCGATCAGCCGGACGACCTGCCGTGGCGGCTCACCTTGGAGGCGATGTTGTTCCACGCCGAGGCCGAGACGCGATGGCTGGACCACTGCGAGACCGCGCTGATCCGGCACGCACCACCGGTCACGCCGACGCCGGACAGATCGAAGCCGGACGGCTCGACCACACCGGTTGCCGGCACCGCGTCCGCCGACCCCAAGCAGGGAGTGGGTTCGCCATGAGCTTGCTCGACATGCGGTCGGTGCACCGCACACACGGCCGCGGCGCCGCCGCGGTGCATGCGCTCGCCGGCGTCGACCTGACGGTCGAGCCGGGCGAACTCGTCGCCGTGATGGGACCGTCCGGGTCCGGCAAGTCGACGCTGCTCAACATCGCCGGCGGCCTGGATCGTCCGACGAGCGGAGAGGTATCCGTCGAGGGTCACCGACTCGGCGACTTGAGCCGCAGCGCACTCGCCGCGCTCCGACGCCGGCACGTCGGGTACGTCTTCCAGGACCTGAATCTCGTACCGAGCCTGACCGCGGCGGAAAACGTGGCGCTGCCGCTCGAACTCGACGGCGTCGGCCTACGACGAGCGCGTCGCGCGGCGATGGCGGCGCTCGCCGAGGTGGACCTCGAGGCGCTTGCCGCCCGCTTCCCCGACGACATGTCCGGCGGCCAGCAGCAGCGCGTCGCGATCGCGCGCGCGTTGATCGGCCGACGCCGCCTCGTGCTCGCCGACGAGCCGACCGGCGCGCTCGACTCGGTCACTGGCGAAGCGGTGCTGCGCTTGCTGCGGTCGCGCGTGGATGCCGGAGCCGCCGGATTGATCGTCACGCACGAGGCGCGGCACGCCGGTTGGGCTGATCGCGTCGTGTTCCTGCGGGACGGTGTCGTCGTCGACGCGTCGGGTCCGCTGTCCACACCAGACGACTTGTTGATCACGCGCGGCTAAGGAGCGGTCAACGTGCGGACATGGTTCGTGGCGCTACGCATTGCCCGCCGCGAGGCTCGGCGTGCCAAGGGACGTACGGCGCTTGTCGTGGCGATGATCGGGCTGCCGATCGCCGTGCTTAGCCTCGCCGCGGCCGTCATCGACATGGCACGGCTCACACCTAGCGAGCAGCTGACGCGGCAGATGGGCGCCGCCGCCGCGGCCGTCCGATGGACACCGGACCAGATACGGCAAGGCCCGACCGAAGCGGGAGACGCGAGCAGCATCGGTGCCGGCGGCCCGCTCACCGGCGCACCGTCTTCCGCAGATCTAATCGCGCTGCTCCCGGCCGGCGGCACCGTGACCGAGGTCTGGTCCGCGCGGATCGCGGTACGCACCGCGGCTGGCATCGGCGCGGTGAACGCCCAGGGCATCGACGCGGCGAACCCGCTCACGCGTGGCATGGTGCGAGTCCTCGCCGGCCGGGTGCCGCGGGCCGCCGACGAGGTCGCCGCATCGCCGGCTGCACTCGAACGGCTCGGCGCACACATCGGCGGAGCGGTGCGAGCGCTGGGCTCGAACGACTCGTACACGATCGTCGGCATCGCGGAGATCGGCGGTCAGCACGATCAGACGCTGCTGTTCGAGCCGGCCGCGCGACCGGCCACCCAGACTGGCGCGTACCGGTCACGGTGGCTGGTCGGTCAACGTACGCCGGTGGTCGGGCATGAGATCGAGTCGCTCAACGCCAAGGGGTTCCTCGTCGTCTCGCGCCAGCTCGTGCTGCGCCCGCCGCCGACGCCGGCATTCCACGCACCCAGCGGCGACGATGTGCAGAATTTCGGCGTCGGCACACTGCTGGTCGGCCTCGCGGTTCTTGAGGTGGTGCTGCTGGCCGGTCCCGCGTTCGCGGTCGGCGCGCGCCGCCGGCAGCACGACCTGGCGCTCATCGCCGCTGGCGGCGGACCGCCGTCGACGCTGCGACGCATCATGCTGGCCGACGGCGTCGTGTGCGGCGCGATCGCGGCGGCCAGCGGCTTGGCACTCGGACTCGGGCTGGCATTCGGCGGCCGGTCGTTCCTGGAGAGCCACTTCTTCGGCTCGGACCTCGGTGGCTATCGCGTGTTCCCATGGGCGGTCGGCGGCGTCGTCGTGGTCGCGATCGGCATCGGGCTGCTCGGCGCGCTGCTTCCCGCGGTGAGCGCGGGTCGGCAGGACATCGTCGCCTCGCTGTCCGGTCGCCGCGGCGTGACGCACGTACGGCGTCGATGGGTGATCGGCGGCGTGACGCTGATCGTGCTCGGTGCGGTGCTGACCGGGTACGGTGCCGTGGCGGTACGGTCCGGTCCGATGCTCGCTGGGCTCGCGCTCGTCGAGTTCGGACTCGTCATGTGCACGCCGGCGCTGGTCGGGCTGATCGCCGGGCTGGGCCGCTTCCTGCCGCTCGCGCCGCGGCTCGCGCTGCGCGACGCCGCCCGCCGCCGATCAGCGACCGCTCCGGCGATCGCCGCGGTGATGGCGGCCGTCGCTGGCAGCGTCGCGATCACCGTGTACGTGGCGGCTCAGCGGGCCGCGAACGTCGAGACGTACGCATTCGGCACGCCGCTCGGCACGGTGACGGTATGGGCCATGCAGCCCAGCACCGGGAACTACGCGACTGCTCCGGTGACGGCCCTGACTACCGCCGCGCACTCGGCGCTGCCCGGTGCGACGGTCGTGCCGTTCCAGGTGCTGAGTTGTCCGTACGCCCCGAACGGTCCGGAACCGTCCGGGCTGTGCGGCGCGCAACTCGTCTTGCCGATCGACCGGAAGTGCCCGTTCGAGGCGTTCCCCTCGTTGACCAAAGCGCAGATTCGCGAGGCTCTCGCCGATCCGCGCTGCAACACGTCGACCAATGCCGTCTTCGGTTACACACAGACCGTGGTCACCGACTCCCCCGGCGTGGTGGCCGCGGTGTCTGGACTCACCGGCTCCCAACTCGAAGCCGCGACCGCGACGCTTCGGACCGGCGGGATCCTCGTCTCGGACGCCTCGTACGTCGAGAACGGCATGGCGACGCTCGACCTCGCGAGCGCGGACGGACCGACGCAAACGACGCGGGTGCCGGCTTACGCCGTGCAGACCGGCGTGCAGTGGTTCGAACCGGTGTACAGCCCGGAGCTCCTGAACATCACACACAACACCGCGGTGCAGACCGGCATCCTCGCCACGCCGCGCGGCATTCCGACCCAGGCCGCCGAGGATGCGCTTAACGCGCTGACGCTCGACGCCGCACCGGACATCAACATCTATGTGGAACGCGGCCACGTCACGGGGCACGACCCGTCGGTCGCGCTACTGCTCTCGCTGGCCGCTGGGGTCATTGCGCTCGGCGCCGCCGCGATCGCCACTGGTCTCGCCGCGGCGGACTCCCGACGAGACCTGATCACGCTCGGCGCGGTTGGTGCGACACCACGGGTACGCCGGATGCTCTCGCTCGCGCAGGCCGCGGTGATCTCCGGCACCGGCAGCCTGATCGGCGTGCTGGCCGGCTTCGGCATGTCGGTGGCGGTACTGATCGCGATCGACCGCCAATGGGCACAAGTGTGGCCACGCCGTGCGTACTACCCGATCACCGTGCCGTGGCTGAACTTCGCCGTCGCGCTCGTCGCCGTACCGCTCGTGGCGATGCTCGGTGCCGGGTTGCTGACGAGGTCGCGCCTGCCGAGCGAGCGGCGCGCGGACTGACGTTCGAGCCGAGACGGGACAGCGCGTTGGCGCCCGGGTCCGGCAGAATGATCATGTGTCCCGACTGCACGCCCATCCGCTCGTCGCTGGCGTCCGCTCGCTGGGCCATCGCGGCTGGTTCTCGGTCTTCCTACGACGAGTCGTGGTGCCGATAGACGTGGTCGTCGCGCACGCCACGGGTGGTCGGCTGGTGGCGTTCGGCAGCCGTACGTTCCCGTCGTTGTTGCTCACCACGGTCGGCCGACGATCCGGCGAACCTCGGACGGTGCCGCTGCTCTACGCGCGCGACGGCGACGCGTACGTCGTGATCGGCTCGAACTTCGGCCAAGCCCATCAGCCCGCATGGTCGGGGAATCTGCTCGCCCATCCCGAGGCGACGGTCACGGTGGCCGGTCGGACCGTCCCGGTCGTGGCGCGCCTCGCCACTGGCGTCGAGCGCGATCGGTTGTTTGCACTACTGCTGTCGATGTGGCCGGCGTACCAGACGTACCAGCTTAGGTCCGGCGGCCGTGACATGCGCATCTTCCGGCTGGCGCCGGCGGGTGACCCAACCGCCCCATAGGTTGGTGGCATGCGTGTCACGGTGCTCGGCGGACTCGGTGCGTTCCCGACCGCGGAGGGCGGATGCAACGCGTTCCTCGTCGAACGCGACGGCTTCCGGCTGTTAGTCGATCCCGGCTACGCCACCATCCAGCCGTTGCTGTCGCGCCTCGCGGCGGCCGACATCGACGCGGTCTGGGTCAGCCACGGTCACCCGGACCACTGCGCCGATCTGCAGCCGCTGTTGCGGGCGCGGGCGCTGACCGTGCACACCGCCGCCGATGCGCTTCCGGTGATCGCACCGGCTCGCGCCCTCACCGCGATCCTCGCGATCGACCAGCCGGGCACGATCGACGGCGCGTACGCGCTGCGCGAAGTGGCCGACGGCGACGCCTTCGACATCGGCCCGTTCCGGTTCGCCGTCCGCGATCTGCCCCACATGGTGCCGAATCTGGGCGTACGAATCAGTGCGGCGGCTAGCGTGCTCGCGTACACCGGTGATTGCGGTCCGACTCCGGTCGTGGCCGAGCTCGCCGACGGCGCCGATCTGCTGATCGCGAACGCGACGTTCCCCGACGACGTGCCGCAGCCGCGTACGCCGCACTTATCCAGCGCGCGTCAGGCCGGCGTGCACGCAACGGAGGCACGAGCCAAGGCGCTGTTGCTGACACATCTCTGGCCGGGCGTACGGCCGGCCGACATGTTGGACGCCGCCCGCGACTCGTACGACGGGCCGGTGCACGTGGCATCGCCCGGCCTGACGCTGACATTGCCGGGCGGCCGCGCTTAGCCGACGCCGGCCGTGCCGACTAGGTGCCCGATGCCGTACGTGGCGGCGGCCGCCGCGCTACCGAGCACGAGCTGGCGCATGCCGCTGTACCACCAACGCTGGTTTGTGAACCGCGCGGTCAACGCGCCGGCGAGGAACAGGCCGCAACCGCCGACGATCAATGCCGGCCACAGGTTGTTGAACCCGAGTAAGTAGGGCAACAACGGAATCACCGCGCCGATCGAGAAGCACAGGAACGACGAGATCGCGGCGAGCCATGGGCTTGGTACGTCGTGCGGGTTGACGCCTAGCTCCTCCTGCGCGTGGACGCGCAGCGCCTCCTCCGGATTCTCGGCCACCGCCTTTGCCACCTGGCGCGCGAGATCCGGCGGCAGACCGCGCTGAATCCACCGCTGCGCCAGCTCCTCGGCCTCGGCCTCCGGGTGCCGTTCGAGTTCCCGGCGCTCCTTCGCGACCTCGCTGGCGACTTGGTCGTTCTGGGTGCGCACGCTGGTGTATTCGCCGAGGCCCATGGAGATCGCGCCGGCCACCAAACCGGCGACGCCGGTCAACACGATCGCGTGTCGCGACGCACCGCCGCCGCCCACGCCGCTGATTAAGGCGATGTTCGTGACGAGGCCGTCCATCGCGCCGAACACGGCCGGGCGCAGCCAGCCGCCGGATACGTCGGCGTGATGTTGCGCGTCCAGCGCTGCCGGCCGAGACGCAGACGACATCGGGTGGTCGGCGGCTGCGGCCGTCGGGTTGGGCTCACCGGCTCGGCTGGCGATGGCGGGCGAGGCGGCGGGGTTGGGCTCGCCGGCTCGGCTGGCCGTGGCGGGCGAGGCGGCGGGGTTGGGCGATGCGGTGGGTTCAGCGGCGTCGGTCATGGCAGCGTCAGGATCTCATGGCAGCGTCAGGATCTCCGCCCCGTCCTCGGTGATCACGACAGTGTGCTCGAACTGTGCGGTCCACTTTCGATCCTTCGTCACCGCTGTCCAGCCGTCGGGCCACAGGTCGAAGGCCGCGGTGCCAAGTGTGATCATCGGCTCGATCGTGAACGTCATGCCCTCTTCCATGACCGTACTTATCGACGGATTGTCGAAGTGCGGGATGAACAGCCCGCTGTGGAACGTGGTGTGAATGCCGTGCCCGCCGAATTCGCGTACGACTCCGTAACCGAACCGCTTCGCGTACGCCTCGATCACCCGGCCGATGACGTTGATCGGGCGCCCCGGCGCGCATGCCCGTACGCCACGCATCATCGCTTCGTGCGTACGCTCCACTAGCAGCCGCGCTTCCTCGGATACGTTGCCGACGCAGAACGTGACGTCAGTGTCGCCGTGCACGCCGTTGAGGTATGCCGTGACATCGATGTTGATGATGTCGCCGTCCTCGATCACCGTCGAGTCCGGGATGCCGTGGCAGATCACCTCGTTCAGCGACGTACAGCTGGACTTCGGAAAGCCTTTGTAGCCGAGCGTCGACGGGTACGCACCGTGGTCGCACAGGAACTCGTGGACGATGCGATCGATCTCATCCGTGGTCACGCCTGGCTTGCAGTGCTCGCCGCCGAGTTGCGTAGCTTGGGCCGCCAGTCGCGACGCGAGCCGCATCTTCTCGATGGTCTCGGCCGTCTGCACGTGCGGGCCGTGGTACGGCCGCGGGCGTTTTTGGCCCACGTACTCCGGGCGGGCGATGCTCGACGGCACCTGCCGCCAGGGGCCCAGCGTGCCGGGTGTCAGCGCGGTTCGCACGGTCATGCCAACGAGCCTATCTAGACTGCGGCCATCCCGGCTTCACCGCCGCAGCGTAGCTGTAGCCGCAAGGCGCCAACATCACCGCCGCAGCGTAGCTGTAGCCGCAAGGCGCCAACATCACCGCCGCAGCGTAGCTGTAGCCGCAAGGCTCGCACACCGCGGACCCAACGTGTCGGATCGGGATCACGACATCGACGCGGGTCGAGGTTTTGTCGTACGGGTGTGCGAACGTGGATTCGTGGACGAGTTCGTGGCGGAAGGTTCGGTGCCACAAGGTTCGGTGCCGGAAGGTTCGGTGCCACAAGCATCGGTGCCGGAAGGTTCGGTGCCACAAGCATCGGTGCCGGAAGGTTCGGTGTCACAAGCATCGGTGCCGGAAGGTTCGGTGTCACAAGCATCGGTGCCGCAAGCGTTCTTGCCACAAGCGATCGACGCCGTTCGCGAGCTGGCGTCGCGGCCCGCCTATGCGCTGTCGGACTACACGCTTCGCACGGCTGTAGTTGACCTGCACCGTCTCGCGTCTATCGCGACCGCCGCGTCGGCGATGCTCATTCATGAGGCCTCCGGACGGGATCTTCCCCGTCAGGACGGCGCGACATCGGCAGTCGCGTGGCTTCGGGACCTGCTGCGCATCGCGGGACCTCAGGCGCGCCAGGTCGTCACGCTCGGTCAGGTGATGGATGCCCGACCAG
>DATFRR010000189.1:0-6663 GCA_035263025.1 Micromonosporaceae bacterium | reverse complement strand
GACGACCGGCCGGTCGTCATGGTCAACGAATCCGACGTGATGAAGGTGGCCGCGACGTGGAGCGTGGATCCGTCGACTCTGGACGGACAGCCGGCCACCGGACTGCTTCGCGTTGCTGCGCGTTAGGACCTGCCGCGCGATTACGGGTTGGCGCGATGTCGCGCCGCCGTGGATCAGGGCAGCAATCGGCGGTGCCACTCGATGGCGGCCGGATCGGTGAGGCTCGCGACCTGGTCGATGACTACGCGTAGCCGTGCACCGTCGTCCGGCGCCGCGCGCCACAACGGTGCGAACACTGGATCGAGCGCGTCGGCACCTCGGTCGGTCAGCGCCGCCACCAGCTCGACCAGCGTGTCGTACTGCATGGCGTAGCGCTCCTTCGCGCCCGGCCGGCGCATCACATAGCGCAGCGCCAAGCCCTTCAGCAGTGCGCACTCGGCCCGGGTGCGCCTCGGCACGACGAAATTCGCGTCGTACCGCGCTAGCGGTCGTTCTCCGCTGGTACGAAACGTAGCGGTCAGCGCGGCCGCGACGAAACGACCGGTCAACACGCTCGTGGCTTGCTTCAGGCCGACGAGGCTCGCGTGGCTGGCGTCGAATCCGTACATCGGCGCGAGTGCCGGATCGTCGAGCAACTCGTCGAGTACGCCCGCGAGATCGCTCGCCGTCTCCACCGAATATGCGTCCGCCACGTCCGCGCAGAGCGCCGCACGCTCGGACTCGTCGTCGCGCAGCAACTCGAGCCGCAGATGCCCGCCATGGATGCCGTCCTCGACGTCGTGTACGGAATACGCGACGTCGTCCGCCCAGTCCATCACCTGCGCCTCGAGGCAGGTACGCAGTGGCTCGGTGGCCTGTGCACGCAACCACGTGAACACCGGTGCGTCGTCGTCGTACACGCCGAATTTGCGCTGGCCGGCGTCGACCGACCACGGGTACTTGCAACACGCGTCGAGCGTCGCCCGGGTGAGGTTCAGCCCAGCCGAACGGCCGTCGGCGTCCATCACCTTCGCCTCGATCCGGGACAGGACGCGCAGCGTCTGCGCGTTGCCCTCGAAGCCGCCGCACGCCTGGGCGACCTCGTTCAGCGCGTCCTCGCCGTTGTGGCCGAAGGGTGGGTGGCCGAGGTCGTGCGCGAGACCGGCGGTGTCCACCACGTCTGGGTCGCATCCGAGCCGCTGGCCCATCTCGCGCGCGATCTGCGCTACCTCGATCGAGTGCGTCAGGCGGGTACGCAGGAAGTCGTCCGTACCCGCCATATGCACTTGGGTTTTCGCGGCGAGGCGGCGGAACGCTGCCGAGTGCAGCACGCGCGCGCGGTCGCGTTGGAACGGCGACCGGCGGCCGTCAATCGGCAACGTGGTCGGATCCTTCGGCGGCTCCTCGACGTAGCGCTCGTCGTCGGGATGCGGCCCGCCGATGCGGTCTGGGCTGGCCATCGGTGATCACCTTAGCGCGAGCCGGCGCAGGCACGTGCCGACGCGGCGCCGTCCGGCAACCTGCGCTAGGTCAGCGTCCTTCGGTAGATCACAAAGCGCTGGCGCGCCGCGAAGCCGAGGCGTTCGTAGACGCCGAGCGCGCCGGTCGCGTTCTCCGAGTCGACGCCGAGCGACGCGAGCGTCTTGCCATCGGAGCCGGCCGCCTCGATCGTCTGTGACATCAACGCCGCGGCGAGACCGCGCCGACGCCACGGCCGCCGGGTGCCGACCTTGCCGATGTAGTGGCTGCCGATGCCGTCGTCGTATGCCAGCACGTACGCGGCGATCGCGTCACCGTCGAGGGCGATGCGGGTGTGCTCCGGCCGGAACAGGTCGCTGTCGATCGCGCCGGCGCGCCATCGTTCGAATGCTCGTCGCTCGTGCCCCCAGTGCTCGCTGAACGCCTCGTCGTCGGCCTCGTAGAGCGACTCGATCAGATCGCCGGTGAATGGCACGACGCGGAATCCGTCCGGCATCGCGGCCGGCCGCAGATCGGCAATCGGCAGCAGCATTTCGAAGAAGTAGCGCACCGGCGCCATGCCGAACCGTTCGAACAATCGGGCCGCGGACTCGTCGCGTAGGTTTGCGCCGACGTCCACCGTCCATGCCGCGTCCGGCGCGCGATCCCCGCGCAACTCCCCGAGCCGCTCGATTTGCCATGAGAGCAGGGCGCGCCCGATGCCGCGGCCGAGAAAACCGAGCCGTACGCCGCCGAACGTGTCGCCGATCGAACCGCCATCCTCCGGCGGCGCGACCATCGCCATGCCGACGAGCAGGCCATCCGGCGCGAACACCAGCCGGGTGTCCGTGTCGATCGTTCGTACCCACGACGAGGTCATGTCGCGGATCTCGGTATCGGTGAAGTACGGATCGCCGCCGAACGACACCTCGCGCTCGTTCAGCAACTCAGCGACGCTCGTCGCGTCCGAGGCCTGATATGGCCGCGTGGTGAACTCGGTGGGCGGTGTGTCGACCGGCGCGTCGGCCGGCGAGCGGATCTCTGATCCGGTTGTCATGCTTGCTCCAGCGGAGTGCGGTAAACCACGTACTTCTGGCAGGTACGGAACCCCGCGCGCTCGTAGACGCCAACCGCACCGGTCGGACTGTCGGCGTCCACGCCGAGCTTGGCGCTCGTCTTCCCGTCCTTCGCGCCGGCCGCCATCGACTCCGCGAGCAGCGCGCTGGCGAGCCCTCGTCGGCGCCACTCGCGCCGCGTTCCGACCTGACCGACGTATTCGACGTTCCCAGGCGCGTTGTACGCCAGCACGTAGCCGGCGATGTCCGGACCGTCGAACCCGATGCGTGACAAGTCCGGGCGGAACTCCTCGGACTGCAGCGTCGCCTTGACCCACATCTCGTACGGGCGTTGCTGGAATCCCCAGTGGTCGGCGAACGCCGCCATGTGCGTCTCGTACACCGCCTCACTCAGGTCGTCGGTGTAGGGCGTCACGCGGATCCGGTCCGGCAGTTCGACGCTCGGCACGCCGTCGAGCGAGGCTTCCATGCCGAAGAAATACCGCACTGGGCTCATCTCGAAGCGCTCGAACAGTGCGATGGCCGACTTGTCGGCGGCGTTCGCGCTGGTTTCGGCGTGCCAGTCGTGGTCGGCGGCGACATCGGCGTGGATGCTCCGTGCGCGGTCGAACTGCCAGGTCAGCATCTCGCGACCGATGCCGCGGCCCTGGAAGTCCGGGCGCACGGCGCCGAGGAGATCGATGCGCTGCCCGCCCGGTGGCGGCGTCAGCAGCAAGCCCGCCGCCACCATGCGATCGCCGGCCATCACGAGACGGGTGTCGTTCGCGTGGTCGCGGACCCAGGCCTCGACCAGGTTGCGCATGTCGGCCTCGGTGTGCTCCGGCTCGCCGCCGTTCGCGACCTCGACCTCGGTGAAGACGTCGCACAGCGCGGCAGCGTCACCGGGTGCGTACGGGCGGATGGTCAGGTCGGTCATGCCGGTAGCTAAGTCGGGAACGACCGCTACCGGCAACCGAATTAGCACGCTTGCCGGCGCGGCCCTCACACGCGCCTACCGGGTGTCGGAGGTCGCCGACTCGACCGAGGCGCGACCCGCTTCGAGCCGCGCGATCGGGACGCGGAACGGCGAGCAGGACACATAGTCGAGCCCGACCTGGTGGAAGAAGTGCACCGAGTCGGGGTCGCCGCCGTGCTCGCCGCACACGCCGATCTTCAAGTTCGGCCGGGTGGCGCGGCCTTCCTTCACGGCGATGTCGATGAGCCGGCCGACCCCGTCGCGATCGATCGACTCGAACGGCGAGACACCGAAGATGCCGAGGTCCAGGTAGCGCGTGAAGAACGAACCCTCCACGTCGTCACGAGAGAACCCCCAGCCCATCTGCGTCAGGTCGTTCGTACCGAAGGAGAAGAACTCGGCGGCCTCGGCGATCTGGCCGGCGGTGAGCGCGGCCCTCGGCACCTCGATCATCGTGCCGATCAACGTGTGTACGTCGACTCCGGACTCCGCCGCGACGGCACGCAGCACGGCGTCCGTCTCGTTGCGTACGGTCTCGAGTTCCTGTACGGCGCCGACCAGCGGCACCATGATCTCCGGACGCGGATCGCCACCTTCCTGCTTGACGGCGACGGCCGCCTCAGCGATGGCCCGCACCTGCATGGTGAACAAGCCGGGGATGACGAGCCCGAGGCGTACGCCCCGCAGGCCCAGCATCGGGTTCGACTCGTGCATGCGACGCACCGCGGCGAGGACTGTCTTGTCGTGCTCGTCCACGTGACCCTCGGCCTCGGCGAGCGCGACCTTCACGGCGAGGTCTTCCAGCGGCGGCAGGAACTCGTGCAGCGGCGGGTCGATCAGGCGGATCGTCACCGGCAGTCCGGACATCGCCCGGAAGATCTCGACGAAGTCGGTGCGCTGCAACGGCATCAGCGCGTCGAGTGCGGCCTGCCGTTCGTCGTCGTCGTGCGCCAGGATCAGCCGCTCGACGAGTTCACGTCGGTCGCCGAGGAACATGTGCTCGGTCCGGCACAGGCCGATGCCCTCCGCACCGAAGCGGCGAGCGCGGTCCGAGTCCTCGCCGTTGTCCGCGTTCGTACGCACGCCGAGGCGCCGCCGGGTGTCAGCGTGCCGCACGATCTTGTCGACGGCGGCGACGAGCCGGTCCTCCCCCGTCGATGTGTCCAACGTGCCTTCGAAATACTTCACGACCTGCGATGGCTGGACGGGCACCTCGCCGGCGTACACCCGGCCGGACGTACCGTCGATCGAAATGACATCGCCCTCGACGATGGTGGCGCTGCCGGCGGTGAATCGGCCGGCCTTGGTGTCGACCTGAAGTTCGTCGGCGCCGCACACGCACGTTTTGCCCATGCCGCGCGCGACCACCGCGGCATGGCTGGTCTTGCCACCGCGGCTGGTGAGGATGCCCTGCGCGGCGATCATGCCCGGCAGGTCGTCCGGGTTGGTCTCGCGGCGCACGAGGATGACCTTCTCACCCTTGCTCGCCTCCTCGACCGCGCGCTGCGAGGAGAACACGACCTTGCCGACCGCCGCACCCGGCGACGCGGCCACGCCACGGGTGAGCTGCGCGGGATCGCTCGACACGTCGAAGGCCGGGAACATCAACTGCGCGAGCTGGGCGCCGGTCACGCGGGTCAGGGCCTCGTCCATGTCGATGACGCCCTCGTCGACGAGCTGCGACGCGATCACGAACGCGGCGGCGGCGGTGCGCTTGCCGACCCGCGTCTGCAGCATCCACAGCTTGCCGCGCTCGATCGTGAACTCGATGTCGCACAGGTCGCGGTAGTGGCCCTCGAGCGTGGCCATGATGCCCATCAACTCGTCGAAACTCTTCGAGTCGATGTCGGCGAGGCTGTCGAGGGGCACCGTGTTGCGGATGCCGGCCACCACGTCCTCACCCTGCGCGTTCTGCAGGTAGTCGCCGTAGACGCCCTGCTCGCCGCTGGCCGGGTCGCGGGTGAACGCGACGCCGGTGCCCGAGTCGGCGCCGAGGTTGCCGAAGACCATCGACACCACATTGACCGCGGTGCCGAGGTCGGCCGGGATGCGCTCCTGGCGGCGGTAGAGCACCGCGCGCTCGGCGTTCCACGAGTCGAAGACGGCCTTGGTGGCCAGGTCCATCTGCTCGCGGGGATCCTGGGGGAAATCTCTTCCCGCATAATCGGAATAAGTCTTCTTATAGACGTCGACCAACTTGCGGAGATCGTCGGCGTCCAGGTCAACGTCGTTGGGGACGCCCTTGGCCCGCTTCGCGTCGTCGAGGGCGTGCTCGAACTCCTCGCCCGGGACGCCCGACACGGTCTTGCCGAACATCTGGATGAGCCGGCGATATGAGTCCCACGCGAACCGCTCGTCGCCGCCGGCCTGCGCGGCGAGGCCGGTCACGCTCGCGTCGGTGAGCCCGACGTTGAGCACCGTCTCCATCATCCCGGGCATCGAGAACTTCGCGCCGGACCGGACGCTGACCAGCAGCGGGTCGGCCGGCTCGCCAAGCCGGCGGCCCATGGTCCGCTCCAGCCGGGCGAGGTGCTGGTCGACCTCGGCGCGCAGGGTCGGTGGCTCGGTGCCGTCGCGCAGGTATGCCTGGCACGCCTCGGTGGTGATGGTGAAGCCGGGCGGCACGGGCAGGCCGAGGTTGGTCATCTCGGCGAGGTTCGCCCCCTTGCCGCCGAGCAGGTCCTTGAGATCTTTGTTTCCCTCGGCGAAGTCGTAGACGTACTTGGTAGTCGTCTCCACGGTGAGGCCCTCCCGCGCTGCCGGTCCGACTCGGTGGAGTCCCCCGCCCCCGACAACGGCAAACTCCAGCGTATGGAATCCGGCGGACATCCAAACACCGGATGAACGCACGTTAAGCCACGCGGCGTGGCAGGCGCGATGCCAGGTGAGAATGCGCACCCAAGTTGCGAGAGGGTTCGCTTGCACGATTTCGTGGGAGCGATTCCAGGACCAGCTTCGCGCAAGCGCGCGCACGATCGCGCACGGCCGGAACGGGGCAGCGCGGCGGGGCGGCGAGTGGTACGCATGGTGCCCATGGGATCGGTCGACCGCTATCTGATCAACCGGGACTACGCCCGCCTGTGGTGCGGGCAGGCCGTCTCCCTCGTCGGCGACGCGGTCTTCGACACCACGCTGGTGCTGTGGGTCAGCACCAAACTCGCCAAGGGGCAGACGTGGGCACCGGCCGCGGTCAGC
>DATFRR010000188.1:0-3117 GCA_035263025.1 Micromonosporaceae bacterium | reverse complement strand
GAGTCGACACCAGTGGCAGATGCCGCGGTCGCGTTGCTTGATCGCGGCTGCGCGTCGTCGCCATCCGGCGCCGTACCCGCGGGCAGTCGTCGTCGCACCACGATTCACGATCGGTGCTCCACGTAGTCGCCGGCATCGTGGTAGTCGGCCTCGGCGACCCAGCCGAGCTCGGTCTGGAATCCCCATCGTCTGCGGATCGGGCCGGTGACGACGTAGGTCCACATCGGTCCGTCGAGGAGCTCGAGCCGGTGCAGCTGTTCAGCACGGCGCGACAGCAGGCACGGCGCCCGATACTCACCGACACCGTCGGGTGTGTGTTCGCGGTAGCCGCCGGTGAGGAGCATGGTCGTGTAATCCCACGGATGGTCGTGCAGGTCGCGGCCGGCGTCATCGACCAGAAGATGGTGCAGCCGCAGCGAGTAGCCGGACGCGCGGGCGACGTAGTGGCGTTGCATGTAGCGGACGCCGGCGACAGTGATCTCGTCGGTGACGAGCCCGTCGACGTCGGGCACGCCGTCCTCGAGCACGAGCATTCCTGGCTCGAGACGGACGACGAACGACTCGGGTCTCACCGGTTCGCTTCTCGCTCAAGGTCGGCGATGCCGGCCGCCGCGTACGCCTCGATCGCCGCGGTGACCTGTGCGATCGCCGGGATCAACGTCTGCACGGCGCGGGTGAGCTCCTCGAGGATCTGTGCGGCCTCGGCGTCCGGATCAGCGGCGACGGTGAGGCGAAGCAGGAACAGCGCGGCGTAGCCGTTGCGGCTGGCGATCGGTTCGAGTTGGGCGCGCAACTGCTCGGCCGGTCGGCGACGACGGAACCTCACGGCGGCCACGCTCGCGCGTCGTCGACGTCGGCCGGCTGTTGGTCGGCGAGGAGCGCGTCACCGGTCCACCAGTGGCAGCGGCCGCAGTAGCCGAAGCGGATGTCGTCGGGGTGATAGCTGACGGTGCCGCAGCGTGGGCAGGTGAACGACGACGCAGTCACTGGACGACGCCGTCCATCGGTGGTTCGCCTTCGCAGCCGCGGCGGAACGTCTTGAGCTCCGGGTCGTACTGGTACCAGCAGACGAGCTCGTCGAGCGGCATCGTGTCGATGCTGTCGGGGTCGAGGCCGGCGGGCCGGTGGCAGTGGGTGCAGGTGCCGCCGTCGACGAGCCGTTCACACAGCCGCAGCACGGCGCGGATCGGGTCGCGTGCGGCGTCGGTCTCCCATTGGTCGTTGTCGTAGAGCGCGACGACGAACCAGACGGTCGGTTGCTCGTCGTCGCTGTAGCGGAGTTGGAAGGACTGGGCGCCGGTGCGGCCGATGAGGTCTAGGCCGGCGGCGAGCCGCGCCTGCTGTTCGTCGGTGAGCGTCACGATTCGCCTCGCAGGATCGCGCGGGCGGCCTCGAGTTTCTGCCGTGCGTTGTTCGCCGCGACCGACGTCGACACAAGCGCGAGCTCAGCGAGCGCGGAGTCGACGAGTTGCGCGCACTGGCGGAGATCGCCGGCGAGAGCCAGCGCGATCTTCCGTTTCGTCGTGAGCTTCATTCGGCGGCCTCCGCCGTGTAGTCGCGCAGCGCCTGGACGGTGTCGATGACGTAGCGGTCGAACGGGTTGGGTCGTTCACCGATCGCCGCGATGAGTTCGGCTTCGAGATGGTCGGAAGCGGCGCGCAGGTGATCACGCTGCAGATCGGTGAGCGTGTCGTCCGTCATTGCTCGTCGACCGGGCGTCTTCATGGCGCCGGTTCGTTGAGCAGACCTGCAACGTCGACGACACGCTCGACCGGCGGCATCCAGTCGTCGGTGATGTTGTGGTCGTCGAGGTAGCCGTCGCTGTAGGGACATTCGCCGATGTCACACGCCGGGCACGGCTCGCCGAGCGCGCCGCACAGTTCGTGGAACGCGTCGTCGAGTTCGTAACGCGCGTCGAGCAGCGCCGAGTAGTCGGCGGCGACGAGGGCCCGGTGCGCACGGACGTACCGGCGGGCGATCGCCTCGACGCCCATCAGTCGTCCTTCGGGAGTCGGATGCCGTCCCGTTCGGCTTCGGCCTCGACCCACTGCGCGAACGGCCAGCCACGCCGTCCCGCCTCGAGCATCGACGAGAACACGCCGAAGCGGCCGTCGTAGTACCCGGACCGCCATGCCTGCGCCCGCACCAACGAACTCGAGCCCCACGACAACGCGAGCGCCAGGTAGAGCATCGACGACGACCATGCGCCGGCGACCGCCGCAACGATCGCGAACGCAACCATGAACAGCGCGGCCGTACGGTCGAACCGCACCATGCGACGCTGACGATCCGGCAACGGCAGTCGCTTCATGTGATGTCGATCGGGACGGATCATCGGTGCGCCTCGACGAGCTCCGCCCACGCGGCCGACGTCAACCGATGACGCGCCAACGCCTGGCGTGCGAAGCATTCCGACAGGAACCCCGACGTCAGCCATCCACACCGGCAGCGCGCCGCCCACGACCCATCACGCTCCCGCCGCACCCGGCCGGCCGTGCAGCGGATCATGACCGTCGCCAGTCGTCGGCCTGCGGGCACGTGACGAAGTGCGCGACATACCGCGCGACACTCGCCGGCTCGTCACCGTTGCCGCGGGCGGCGGTGTGCGCGGTGAACGCGGCCCGATCCGGATCGAACGACAACCACAGGTTCCCGCGCGGCGACGGTTCGGGATCGACCGGCATCCGCTTGCCGTTGGCGGTCTCGACCCACAGGACCGGCTTCCCACACGACCGGCAGGTGCGCACATGCTTGGCGGCGGCGACGACCGCGACGACGACACCGAGCGCGAGCTCCATCGACGGTCAGCGCGTCCCGGCGAGGACCGCACGCTCGAGATCGGTCAGGTCCCAGGTCGCGACCACCGACCAGAGGTCACCGCGGATGTGGCGCAGGAGCGCGGGGTCGCGCGGCGGCACCCGTCGCCACTCCTCGACCTCCCACAGCACATGGAACCGACGCATCCGCGACCGGCGCGGTCGATGTTGCGGCGGCACCAGCGGCACCGACGTCGTTCCCGACCACATGCCGCTCTGCCACTGCTCCGGTGCCGGGACCGTGACCCGCACCGTGTAGGTGCCGACGAGCGCGCCCCGATTGTTCGGGTAGCCGTCAGCA
>DATFRR010000187.1:0-5987 GCA_035263025.1 Micromonosporaceae bacterium | reverse complement strand
CCCTTGAGGGTCAGCGCCCACAGCACGCCGATCACCGCGACCGCGAGGTAGAGGCCGGGCATGATCCAGCGGACCGGGTCGTGGGAGCCAATGCCGAGCAGGTTCGCGTAGCCCTTGACCACGTACCACATGATGTAGCCGAGGCCGACGGTCGCGAGGATCGGAGCGAGCACGCGCGCCCAGACCGATTCGTCGCGGTGGTCGCGCCGGAAGAAGTTCAGCACCGACAGCGACGTCGCGATGAGCAGCACCAGGATGCCGAAGCCGCCGGTGGTGCCGAGCCAGAAGAACAGCCGGGTCAACGGATCCCACTTCTCGACCGCGAACACGATGATCACGACGAGCGCGATGGTGCTCTGCGCGATCGAGGACACCAGCGGTGCACCGGTGCGAGCGCGGGTGCGGCCGAGCAGGTGCGGCAGCACGCCCTCGCGGCCGAGCGCGAAGGAGTAGCGGGCCACCGCGTTGTGGTAGCTCACCATGCCCGCGAAGATGCTGGTCAGCAGCAGAACGTGGCCGACGTCGAGGACGGTCGTGGCGTGGCCGAGGTGCTGACCGGCCACGTTGAAGATGAAGTCCGGGCCCTGCTGCTGCGCTTGGCCGACCACGTTGTCGGGGCCTACCGCGACGGTGATCGCCCAGCTGGTCACCGCGTAGACGACGCCCATGACGAAGATTGCCAGGTACGTCGCGGCGGGTACCGTTCGGCGGGCGTGGCGTGCCTCTTCGGAGAAGACCGGCGCCGCCTCGAAGCCGACGAACGACGTGATCGCCACCGCGAATGCCGCACCGGCGAGCGCCGCCGAGGGGAACAATGCGTGCGGCTCGAAGGCCTTGACGCTGATTGAGCCGCCGGCTGGGTGACCGATGTCGACCACGTCGAACACCACCACAAGCACAAGCTCGATGAGCAGCAGCACGCCGAGAATCTTGCTGTTGATGTCGACGCGCAGTGCACCCATCAGCGCGACGATCGCCCAGGCAACCAGCGAATACCAGTACCACTGGAAGTCCCAGCCGACCCGCTGCTGGAAGAAGCCCTGTGCGACCACACCGAAGATGCCGTAGAGGCCGATCTGCAGCAGGTTGTAGGCCAGCACGGCGACGAACGACGCGCCGACGCCGAGTGCCTTGTTCGCACCGAGCGCGATGTAGCTGTAGAACGCGCCGGCGTTGACCACGTGGCGCGCCATCGCGACATACCCAGCGGCAAAGATCGCGAGGACGATGCCGATGAGCACGAACGCGAGTGGATAGCCGACCACGCCGGTGCCGGCCCAGGCCGAGACGACGAGGGCGCCCACTACGAGCAGGGGTGTCGCCGCGGTCATGGCGAACATGATCACGGCCCAGACGCCGAGGCGATCCTTCGCCAGCGACGCCGAAACGGCACTGGGGGAGCTGACAGACGAGGACATCAAGACTCCATCGGGATGAGGGGTGGGTAGTAGCTGTAGTTCACTTGCGCTGAGCCAGGACCGCGGCCGCGATGAGCGTCTCGACCTGGGTGATCAATGCGTGCAGTGACGGCTCGTCGTTGAGGTAATGCAGGATCGCGACGAGGTTGTCGCGTTCGTCGGTCTGCGAGTCCCACATCACCGCCTCGGCGAGGCCGGTCGCGACGATCAGGCCGATGATCGTCAGGTCCTCCCACGTGCGGATGTCGCGCCGGGAAATGACGCGGGCAATGCGCAGCGATCGCCACTCGACGGCCATCGGGTCGACCGGCACGTACGACTGCTTCGTGCGCAGCATGCCACGCGATTCGACGTGCATGAAGCGCCGGGCGACCAGACGTTGCTGTACGACATCGGTCGCCGTCTGCGCGAAATACGAGATCCAGACCGGTAGGTGGTGCTGCGGCTCGGCGATGATGCGGCTCAGCATGTCCGCGTGCTCGCGAGCCTCCGGCGCGTAGTGGCGATACGCCACCTCGATGCGTCCGTTGTTGATGCGGATGTAGTTTGCCAGGACGAGTTCGGCGAGCAACGCCGCGCCCACGCCGAGGTTCATTGCCTTGGCGTGCAGGCGTGGCCGGTTGGTTCGTCCGTCGAGACCGATCAGGTAGAAGTCGTCGGCGAGCGAAAACGGCACGTCCTCCCAGGTATGCACGCTTGTACAATCCTCGCTCCCGGTCGACAAAGGACATCGCAGTGTATCGGCATCGCTGCGGCGGGTTGTAGCCTGGATTTTGCAACAGATTGAGCACGGTCAGTGACGCGCCATCACACTAGATGTGCGTCATCGCTGGTAGCAAGACGTTCCCGCGTCGACTTCGCGAATCCGCGTCGGCATATGACCGTAGATCGGCATATGTCGTCATGAAGTCGTTCAATACACGTCGCTTCGGTACCCGTTCGAGTGCCAACCCTCAATCCGTACGGCGCGATGCGGGAGCCGCCTGTCGAGCGCACGATAGCGGTGCCACGTGGCCACGTAAGCGGCGCGGTGAACTGCAATCACGGCACTGTGGAGGTGGCGGTCGCCCGAGTCGTCGTGCCGCTATATGCGAACTCGATTCGCATCGAGCGGCCCGACGGGGTAGCGCTGAGTCCTTCGATGCGGCACGCTGCGCATCGGGGCCGGTCGTGGTGGCGCTCATGGCCGAGAGCGCTGGCATGGCCGGTCTCACCATGTCGCTGGCTCACTACGCGACCGGCGACAACTTGCCCCCGGCGCGAGTCAAGCCGTTACCCGGCCGTGGGAATCGCCTGCGTGACCTTGTGTTGGGAGATCCAGTCGTCGACGCGCGCCCACCAGCCGTAGAGCCACTCGATACGGGCGTCCGGGTCGGTGGGGATGTCACTCGGGTCGACCAGCCACCAGTGCATCACGATCGACTTGTCCATCGGCAGCTCTCGCCAGACGTCCGCGATCGTACGGAGATGGTCGACGCCGGTGTGGCCGACCAGCACGACGTGCGCGTGTGGGCTTGCGTCCAGCGCGGCGAGTACGCCACCGGGCCTTGGCGGCAGCACGTTGCGCATCCGTTCGGCACGGCGCGCCATGGACGCGAAGCCCATGCGCCGCAACCGTGCCACGCCGCGCCGCCATCGTTCCGGCGTGAAGTTGCCGCCCTCCGGGAAGATGACCAGCGCGTCATTGCCGTCCAGATCGTGTGCGAGATCCCCGATCTGCGCCTCGGCGCCTTGCCCGCCGCCGGGTGCGATGAACCGGTTCGGCAGGCGGTTCAGCAACACGTCGATCGCCGGGTCCCATTGCAGGCTGTCCTTGACCACGATGCGAGGCTCCCGGGCGTACCACGCGATGAGCGCGTGGGCGAGCAGGAACGAGTCGCCCGGGCCGGCGTGCCGCGAGAACACCAGCAGCGGTCGCTCGTCGGGCAACGAGTCGGGCGTTGCGCCGTCGATCTGTACGGTCAGCCGCAGCACCCACTTCGCCTGGCGGTAGAGGACGGCGAGCGCGCGGCCGCACAACACGTAGTGCGCGCGCTGGAACGCCGGCGACCGTACGCGAGCGCCAAAGCCCGACGCGATCCATAGCGCGAACATCGTGACGAGCACCGCGGCCTCGACGAGCAGGTAGACGCTGGCAAGCCACAGCACCCGGACGGGGCGCAACCGTCCGGCGGCCAGCGGCGACACGGCTGTCGAGATGAGCAGCCAGAGGGGAGAGCTGACCACCAGCGCGAGCGACAGCACGACGGCAAGCGGCGCGAGCAGCAGTCGCCGGACCCAGCGCGGTGGCGGCCTCATCGGTGGCCCGCCAGGTATCCGGCGGATGCCTCGTACGCCCGCTCGATGCGCCGCTGCGCCGCGCGCAGGTCGCGGTACGCCAGTGGTGAGTCGTCGCGCTTCGACCCGACGCCAGGCGGCAGCACGTGTACGGTCACCGTCGGTGGTACGGCGGCGAGTTCGCGCGCGTATCGGTGGCGCCGGGAGATCTCGAAAGCGACGCGGGCAACCTCGACGACGTTGCGCGGCGCGACCAGCGGCCGGTCGATGCGGCCGACCTGCAGCACGTAGATCGTGGCGGCGCCGATTTCCACCGCGCGACCGATCGGGATCGAGTTGACGACTCCGCCGTCGATGTAGTGCCTGCCGTCGACCTGGATCGGGGGTAGTAGACCCGGGACAGCCGCCGACGCGAGTACGGCATCCACGAGCGGTCCCTTGGTGAACCAATGCTCGACGGCGCGTTCGATATTGGCGGCGCAGCACTCGAAACGTACCGGCAGGTCCTCGAATGTGGTCATGCCGTGCAACTCGCGGTCGAGCATCGCGCGCAACGGCGCCGGGGAGTGCAGGTGCGTGCCCGCCCTCGCGAGTCGGGCGAGCTGGCGCGGCGCGGAGTCGCCGTAGATGTCGCGTGCCTGCTTCGACGACCACAGTCCGATGAGCCGATCGATGACGGCGTCGGACGGATCGGCCGCGACGAGCGCACCGTTCAGGGCGCCGATGGATGTGCCGACCACGAGATCCGGACGGATATTCGCCTCGAACAGCGCACGTACCATGCCGACCTCGACGGCACCCAGCACGCCGCCGCCGCCCAGCACAAACGCGATCGGCCCGTCCGCCACGAAGCCATCCTGTCACCTGCGTCGCTCGCGGCGCTGTGCTGCCGACATGGCGACGCGGGCGGAACTGGTGGGTTCCGCCCGCGTCCGTGCCCCCCGCACGTTTGTGTGCTGCGCCGTTCAGGCGCCAAGCGCCGCCGGCTCGGCGTCCGCGACCTCCTCGTCGAGCTGGTCAGCAACCGGGGTCGTCGACTTCGGCGCGGGCGACGTGGCCGGCAAAGCGACCGCGAGCACGGCGCCCACCGCCAGGACGATGGCGCCGACCACCTGCGCCGCGCGCAGACCGTGGACGAACGACGCGCCGGACGCGTACCCGCCGATCGACGAGAACACCGCGCCGAGCACCGCGACGCCGAGGACGGTGCCCAACTGGCGGAGCATGTTCGAGGTACCCGACGCGACGCCCTGCAGGTTCGTCGGCGCGAAGTCGATGGTGAGCCGCGCGATCGGCGCGAAGTAGAGCCCCATGCCGACACCGGCTAGCACGAATGCCGGTACGAGGTCGCGGTAGGGCACGTCCACGCTCGTGACGGTGGCCAACCACGCGATGCCGGCGGCTTGCAGCGCGAGCCCGATGGCGAGGATGCGCCGCGCTCCGATGCGATCGCTGAGCAGGCCGGACAACGGTGCGGCGAGCACTGGCATCGCGGTCCACGGCAGGGTACGCACACCCGCCTCGAGCGGCGAATAGCCCTGCACCGTCTGCAGGAACTGCGCGCTCAGGAACACCGTGCCGAACATGCCGAACGACATCACGAGCGACACCGCACTGGTGAGCGCAAAGCCACGGTTGCGGAAGATGCGCAGCGGCACCATCGGCGCACGCGCCCGGATCTCCCACGCGAGGAACGCGACCAGGAGCAGGCCGCCGGCGATCAGCGCGCCGAGCACCTGTGCGCTGGTCCAGCCATGCCCGTTGCCGCGTACCACGCCGAACACGACACCGAACAGGCCGAGCGTGACGAGCGTGGTTCCGACCGGGTCCAGTCGACCGGCGCCGCCGCGGCTCTCGCGGACCCGGGTGAGCAGCGGCAGCAGGATGAGCCCGATCGGTACGTTCACCCAGAAGATCCACTGCCACGAGGAGTATTCGGTGATGGCGCCGCCGATGACCGGACCGAGCGCTACGCCGAGGCCACCTGTCGCGCTCCACACCCCGAACGCGATGCCGCGTTTCGCCGCGGGTACCACGCTCGCGAGCAGCGTGAGCGTGAGCGGCATGGCGATGGCACCGCCGACGCCCTGGATCGCGCGGGCGGTGATGAGCGTGCCAATGTCAGGCGCCATCGCGGCGGCGGCCGAGGCGGCGGTGAAGATCGCCAGGCCGATCGCGAACAGGCGGCGGCGTCCGAACCGGTCGCCCAGCGCCGCGCCGGTCAGCAGGAAGACCGCGAAGCTCAGCGTGTACGCGTTGACGGTCCACTCGAGTCCCTCGAGGCCGGCGCCG
>DATFRR010000186.1:0-19274 GCA_035263025.1 Micromonosporaceae bacterium | reverse complement strand
GACGACACCGGAGATCGTCGACGTGGGGGCGGCGCCGGTCCCTTCAGCGTGACGGTGAATCCGTGACTGTCAGTTGCGTCGCCGGAGATGGACACGGTCGACGAGCTGAATGTCGCGGTCGTACCAGGCACGATATCGCCGATGGTGGACGCCGCTTTCAGCGTGAAGTTGACCGTGACAGGGTTGGTGTCATTGAGCGTGATTGGGCATGTTGCTGGCTGGCCAGCTACGCCAGCGCTGCAACCCGATCCGGATCCACTGATGGTGATGTCGCTCGCGGATGCGCTGCCGCCGCCGACGCTAACCGCGACGGTGATGTTGGCTGGCGACGGTGGTGGCGACACGTTTGGCGCGACGGTAACAGTGAGCGTCTTCGAGTCACCGGGTCCGCTGAGCGCGACCGTGCCCGGGCTCGCCGAAACGGTTGCGGTGTCGGCGGCAAACGCGGGTTGTGCGGTAAGTCCAATGCCGATCACGCTGGCGACGGTGGCCAGTGCCACGAACAGTCCTGCGTACGTCCGCTTTCGCGGATGCGACCAGGATCGTCGTTGCGCAGTCACGTCCCCACCGCCTCCTGACCGGTCGTCATCCGCCGACCCGTTCGACCGACGATGTAACTGTGTCGTAGAGCTATGTTCCAATGCGGAATCACCGTGGGCAACTATGCCTGTTCCGGGCCTACTCAGGAAGCCGGGGGCATCGTCGGACGGCCGGGGGCCATCAAGATGCACTCGCAAGATGGGATGGATCGTCCGGAGATGTCCTACGTGGCGCGCGATCACGGTGCCGTCCAAAGCGCGATCACAGCATTGAAATCGGGCGACACGCCCGACCGAACAACGCTTCGCGACGCTGTTCGTGAGCTTTTACGGCAATTGTCGGCACGCGCGCCTGGCCGATCGGTTGAGGTGCGGGTCCCACCTTTCGGTGCTGTTCAATGTATTCCCGGTCCTCGGCACACTCGTGGCACGCCGCCGAATGTCGTGGAGATGGATGCCGTGACCTGGGTGAAGGTTGCGACAGGTGAGATCGACTGGCTGACCGGCGTGAATACCGGTGTCATTCGTGTGAGTGGCGTTCGCGCGGATCTATCCCCGTTCCTGCCGTTGTCACCCGCATCGTGAATATCGCGGTTCACGGCCGTCGTGAGTAGGACGGCGCCTCGCGTAGACTGACGGTCAGGAAACGACGCCCGAAATACGCCGGTCGGCACGGTCTGCGGGTCGCGCGACGGCACCGCGGTCCAGCACGGGTTGGACGCCTACGGGCACGTTTCCACCGAGCACGATGCCAGCCGGGCACGGTGACAGCCAGGCAACGGCACCAGAGCCGCCCAATCGGCCGGCCCGATGGCCGGACGACGACGCCGACCAGATGAAGGAGCGCCGGTGCCTCGAGGCGACGGTCAGCTGAATCACGATCTTGACCAGCAACAACCGGGTCCACAGGATGCATGCGGCGTATTCGGGGTGTGGGCACCGGGCGAGGACGTCGCCAAGCTCACCTATTTCGGCCTGTACACGCTGCAGCATCGCGGCCAGGAGGCGGCCGGCATCGCGGTCAGCGACGGCTCGGGCGTGGTGGTCTACAAGGATCTCGGCCTGGTCGCTCAGGTTTTCGACGAGGCGACGCTGTCCAGCCTCCGCGGACACATCGCGATCGGGCACACGCGCTACAGCACGACCGGCGCGCCGACGTGGGAAAACGCCCAACCGTCGCTGAAGTCGTCGGAGTTCGGTGCCACGATCGCGCTGGCCCACAACGGCAATCTGGTCAACACCGCTGAGTTGGCGAAGCTGGCGCATGCCGAGCCGGGCGAGACGTCGGACACCGCGATCGTCGCGCAGATGCTCGCCGCCAACCCGGACGTCTCCATCGAGGAAGCCGCGATGTCCGTGCTTCCCTTGCTGCGCGGCGCGTTCAGCTTCGTCTTCATGGACGAGAACACGTTGTACGCGACGCGGGACGCCAACGGCGTGCGCCCGCTCGTGTTGGGCCGCCTGGAGCGCGGCTGGGTGGTCGCGAGCGAGACCGCGGCGCTGGACATCACCGGCGCCTCGATGGTGCGTGAAATCGAGCCGGGCGAGCTGATCGCGATCGACGAGCACGGGCTGCGCTCGCACCGATTTGCCGCGCCGGAACCGAAGGGCTGCCTCTTCGAGTACGTCTATCTCGCCCGCCCGGACACCACGATCTCCGGCCGGAACGTCTACGACGCGCGCGTCGAGGTCGGTCGGCGGCTGGCGCGCGAGCACCCGGTCGAGGCGGATCTCGTGATTCCGGTCCCCGAGTCGGGCACCCCGGCCGCGATCGGTTACGCGCAGGCGTCCGGCATCCCGTACGGCTCCGGGCTGATCAAGAACGCGTACGTCGGCCGGACGTTCATCCAGCCGTCGCAGACGATCCGGCAACTGGGCATCCGGCTCAAGCTGAACCCGCTGCGGCATGTCTTGCGTGGCAAGCGGATCGTGGTCGTCGACGACTCGATCGTGCGCGGCAACACGCAGCGGGCGATCGTCCGGATGCTTCGCGAGGCCGGCGCGATCGAGGTACATCTGCGGATCTCGTCGCCACCGGTGAAGTGGCCGTGCTTCTATGGCATGGACTTCGGTACGCGTGCCGAACTCATCGCGGGCAGCCTCGAGACGGACGGCGTACGCCGCTCGATCGGTGCCGACTCGCTCGGCTATGTCTCGCTCGACGGGTTGATCGGAGCGACCGAACAACCGGCCAGCCGGCTCTGCCGCGCATGCTTCGACGGCGTCTACCCCATCGATCTGCCCGACGAGAGCCGCATCGGCAAGCACCTCCTAGAGGGCGTGAGCCGGCGGGTCGAGTCGGAAGAAGCGCGCCAGGCGGCGGCCGCCGGGGCATCGGACGTCGGTGTGGACGCGGAACGCGGCGCACTGCATGCTCAAGGTCCAGGCGGGTTTGCCAGCCTGAGCCGACCGTAGCGGCGCTGAGCCGACCGGAGCGACGCAAGCGCACATGTTGAAGATGCACTGACACACCAAAGGGAGAGCCGTGACACACGTGAGCGAGCGGGCAGGCGCCTCGCGACAGCCGTGGCAGGCCGGCGCCGGAAAGGCGACCCACAAGCGCTCCGTGACGTACGAGGATGCGGGTGTCTCCGTGCACGCGGGTGAGCAAGCCGTCGAGATGCTCAAGTCGAAGGTCACCCGCACCTGGCGCCCCGAGGTCATCGGCGATCTCGGCGGGTTCGCCGGACTGTTCCGGCTGGACATGACGAAATACAAGAACCCGGTCCTCGCGTCATCCGCGGACGGCGTCGGCACGAAGCTCGTCATCGCGCAGCAGATGGGCATCCATGACACGGTCGGCGTCGACCTCGTCGCGATGGTCGTCGACGATCTGGTCGCGTGCGGGGCCGAACCGCTCTTCCTGCTCGACTACATCGCCTGCGGTGAAGTGGTGCCGGAGCGGGTGGCGGAGATCGCAGCCGGCATTGCGGACGGCTGCCGGACGGCCGGCTGCGCGCTCCTCGGCGGCGAGACCGCGGAGCACCCGGGCATGATGGCGCCGCACGAATACGACATCTCCGGGACCGGTGTCGGGGTCGTCGAAGCCGATGCAATCCTCGGCGCACCGCGCGTGGACGTCGGCGATGTGGTGATCGCCCTGGGCTCCTCGGGCATGCACTCCAACGGCTACTCCCTCGTACGGCATGTCCTGCTCGGCGCCGGCCGCCTCCGGCTGGACACCATCGTCGAGGAACTCGGCCGGCAGAAGACACTCGGCGAGGAACTGCTCACGCCGACACGGATCTATGCGCGCGACTGTCTCGACCTCGTCACTGAGTGCGAAGTGAAGGCATATGCGCACGTGACCGGTGGCGGCATCCCGGGCAACCTGGTGCGGGTGCTGCCCGATCACGTCGACGCGATCGTGGATCGGTCGACGTGGCGGCCGCAGCCGATCTTCGAGCTGACCCAGCGCAAGGGCCGCATCGACGACGCCGAGATGGAGTCGACGTTCAACATGGGCGTCGGCATGTTCGCCATCGTGGCGCCGGACGATGCCGACCGCGCGCTTGCGTTCCTGACCGGACGCAAGGTCCACGCCTGGGCGGCCGGGGAGATCATCGGCGGGTCCGGCACGGTGGCGATGATGGGCTCGCACACCGGCGGCTAGCCATCAACACCCGGGCGGCCGGCCATTGGACCGCGCGCCGATCTCCGCGACGGCACGGGGTTCACGCAGGGCGGTATGACCCCATAGGCTGATGCGACACTCCCCGAAACGGTTGGGAGGGGCGAGTGTCGCGAGAACACCGTACGTCAGAGGACGGTTACGTCCAGTGGCGTGGCATGCGCGGCATCGCGACCGTACCCGGGTACGTCATCATGCAGCCAACGACGTTGTGCAATCTGGACTGCGCCTACTGCTATCTGCCGCATCGGGACGCGAACCGCAAGATGCCGGTGGCCGTCGCGCAGGCGGTGGCGCGCACCGTCAATGCCTGGGCGGCCGATGCCCGACGCTTCTCCGTCGTTTGGCACGCCGGCGAGCCGCTGGCCGCCGGTCGCGACCACCTCTCTGCGTTGATGGCGCCGTTTCATGGCGTCGAGCACCACGTCCAGACGAACGCCACGCTCATCGACGATGCCTGGTGCGAGTTCTTCGCCACCCGCGACGTACACGTCGGAGTGAGCATCGACGGTGACGCGGCGCGAACCGCGTTGCGGGTAGACCGTGGCGGGCGGCCGGCGTACCAGAAGATCCGCAAGGGCATCGATGCGCTGCGCCGCCACGGCATCCCGTTCGCGGCGCTCTGCGTGGTGTCGGCACCGCAACCCGGGCTCGGCACCGAGCTGTACGCGTTCTTCCGCGAACTCGGCTGCCACGCGCTCGGGGTGAACGTGGAGGAGCAGGAAGGCGTCAACGTCCGGTCGAACACGTTCGACGACGCGGCGGTACGCGGATTCTGGGCCGAGCTGACCGCGGCGTGGCGCGCCGATCCGGTGATCGAGCTGCGCGAGATCGAGTGGGCGCTGTGGTACGCGGCGAACGCGCTCGACGGCACCGCGGATGATCTGCTGCCGGCGCGCATTGATCCGATTCCGACCATCGGCATGGACGGCTCCGTGGTGCTGCTGTCGCCGGAGCTCGCCGGATTCCGGGACGGCCACTACGGCGACTTCGCCTCTGGGAACGTGTTGTCCACGCCGCTGGACGTGCTGCTCGATCGCGTGGCGGACCGGCCGCCCGGTTGGATCGCCGAATACCTGCGCGGCGTCGAGGCGTGCCGCGACACGTGCGCGTATTTCGGTTTCTGTGGCGGCGCGCACGCGGCCAACCGCTACTTCGAACGCGGCCGGTTCGACACCACCGAGACCGACCACTGCCGGAACAGCAAGATCCGTCTTATCGAGGGAGTTCTGGACTATGCCCGAGCGCACTGACTCGCTGACCGAACGGATGTCCGCCGCCGCGGGCCTCGCGAGTCTGGTTGGTGAGGCGCGCGCGACGTGGTTATCGCGCGCCGAGCGAGGCTTAGCCGATCGAGCCGACGAGGACTTGCCCGACGGTGTTGACGGGGCGTCTCGAACGCCGCGTTGGCGTGCGTTCGAGGACGCGTTCCCGACGTTCTACCAATTCACGAATCGGCCGCGGGGCTGATCGCCGGCCACACCGAGGGCGCTACGCAAGGGTCGCCGGATCTTGTCCGGCGATGGGCGCAACGGTTACATGGTCAGCGGATCTTCCGCCCACGGAGGCTGACGCATGGCGACCGCCGAATTCGATGGCTTTACCCGACGCACCGAGACCTACGCCGGCTTCACCCACGACGTCTATTGGGGCGGCCAAGGCCCGGCGGTGGTCGTCATTCACGAGATTCCGGGTCTCTACTCGGCCGTGGTCGACTTCGCCCGTCGCGTTGTCGACGCGGGGTTCACCGTCGTCATGCCGTCGCTGTTCGGCACTCCGGGCCGCGAACCGAGTGGCGGCTACATGGGTGGCAGCGTGCTCGGCATCTGTGTGTCCCGCGAGTTCCACATGTTCGCGCTCGGCCGCACCTCACCGACGGTGGCGTTTCTGCGTGGCCTCGCAGCAGCGGCGCACGCCGAATGTGGCGGTCGCGGCGTCGGCGCGGTCGGGATGTGTTTCACCGGCGGCTTCGCGCTTGGCATGGCGGTCGACGACCGTTTGCTCGCGCCGGTGTTGAGTCAGCCGGCCAACCCCGCACCGGTCGGGTCGCGCCGGCGCATCAGCCTCGACATCAGCCCAGCCGACTTCGACGTCGTAAAGCGGCGGGCGCGCGACGGCAATTGCCAAGTGCTCGGGCTTCGATTCAGCGAGGATCCGGCGGTTCCCGCGGAACGCTTCGAGATGCTGCGCCGCGAGCTAGGCGATGCCTTCATCGCTGTCGAGATCGACTCGTCGCCCGGTAACGCGCACGGGATCCACAAGAACTCACACTCGGTCTTGGCCGGTCATCTCGTGGAGCAGCCGGGACATCCGACCGTCGAGGCGCGTGATCGTGTCCTGCAGTTTCTGCGCGACCGACTGACCTGACCCGGGCAGACACACTACGAGCACGCGCGGCCGGGGCCGGCGTGCTCGCTGCGACTGTCCGTCATTAGCGCGGTGGCACTCCCCAACGCGCGGCGAGGTCATCCTCGGACTCGTCGTCCTCGGATTCGTCGTCGTCGGTCTCGTCTTCGAGTTCGTCCAGGTTGTCGAACTCTTCGTTCGACCTGCCTGTGCCAAGCTCGCGCTGCAACGCGGCGAGGTCGGTGTTGGGGGAGTGGTATTTAAGCTCCCGGGCCACCTTTGTCTGCTTGGCCTTAGCACGGCCGCGCCCCATGGCTCGACCCCCTCGCACAGAATTTCGGGGCAGCCCTAAGAGGCGGGCCCCGATGACGTCAGGCATCTCTCGTGGCTCATACGGTACATGTCTGTGGCCGAGTTCGACACCTCGGCATGCCGCCTATCGTGCTTACTGTGGGCCTGGCCACACGATTAATGCGGACGGCACGCGGCTTGCGTGCTATACCGCGATTTGCAGATGATGAACGCGTTGTTGATCTATTCCAGCGGGCCGTATCGGCTCCGTTGATCAAGCGTCAGACGCGGATCGCTCGCAACCGGCCGACCTCGGCCATCCGGCGCTCGGCCATCCGGTCGGCGGCGACCGCCGGCGGCACACCCTCGGCGGCGGCAAGCTCGAGTAGTTGCCGAGTCGCGTCGTAGATCTTGGTCGCGCGCATCTTCGCGCGCTCGAAGTTGAAGCCCTCGATCTCGTCGGCGACCTGGATGACGCCACCGGCATTGACGACATAGTCGGGCGCGTAGAGGATGCCGCGCTCTTCGAGCAGTTTGTCGATGCCCGGATGGGCCAGCTGGTTGTTCGCCGCGCCGGCGACGATGCTCGCGCGGAGCACTGGGACGGTCTCGTCGTTGAGCGCACCGCCGAGCGCGCACGGAGCGTAGACATCGATCTCGGAGGTGATCAGCGCGACCGTGTCCGGAACGAGATCCACTTGCGGGTACGTCTGCCGAGCCCACGCGAGCGCCTTCTCCGACACGTCCGTCGCGACCACACTGGCGCCATCGTCGAGCAGGTGCCCGGTCAAGTAGCGGCCGACCTTGCCGAGTCCGGAGATGCCGACCCGGTGGCCGGCGAGCGTCGGTGTGCCGAAGCGATGCTCCGCGGCAGCACGCATGCCCTGGAACACGCCCCAGGCCGTCAGGATCGAACTGTCGCCGGCGCCACCGTGCTCGACGCTGCGACCGGTCACATAGCGCGTCTCGCGGGCGATGACGTCCATGTCCTGCACGTACGTGCCGACATCGCATGCGGTGTAGTAGCGCCCGTGCAGGGACTCGACCATGCGGCCGTACGCGCGCAGCAGGGCCTCGGTCTTGATTTTTTCGGGATCGCCCCAGATGACCGCCTTGCCGCCACCGAGGTCGAGGCCGGTGATTGCGTTCTTGTACGCCATGCCGCGGGACAACTCGAGTACGTCGTGGAGCGCCGCGCCTTCGGACTCGTACGGGTAGAAGCGGGTGCCGCCGAGCGCGGGACCGAGCGCGGTCGAGTAGATGCCGATGATGGCGCGCAGCCCGGACTGTTTGTCCTGACAGAACACAACCTGTTCGTGACCTGTGTCGCTGGCGAATACGCCGCCCATTCCTCGCTCCTCGAGTCTCGCGCGACACCTTGTGGGGCGCGCGGGGGATTGCCCCGGCAGGGTAGTGCCGATTCCCTTGGAGCGTATCGAAACGATCTGCAAGTTGCCGGTGCGGTTACGTCTCGGCGTTGCATCAACACGGATCCCACGACACGACGATGTGCCATTCCGCGCGTCACCGATGCTGGTCGACCGCGTGGTCACGGTGGCTGGCGTCGATCCTGGAGTGGTTCGTCGTGCAGTTTCGGTTGGTTGCGTGGCACGATCCGTCTGTGCGCTTCAACTTCGCCTCGTACCTCCGGATCTACGAGCCGCTGACCGCCTTCGACCGGGAGCGTCAGGTCTACTGGCGTCGATACGTCAAGGAAGGCCGCGCGATCGCGACCGTAGACGGTCCGGTGCGTCAGCGCTCGGCGGTGTTGGAGGCACTCGGAGCCGGCTGGAGTCGACTGCCGGATCTGCCCGAGGACGCGTACGTCCTGGAGACCGACGACACGCTTTTGGTCTGCCCGTGGAACCTGCGTGTGCGGATCGCCGAGGCCGCGTTGACCGCACGCGACGGAGTGCCGCCGGTGCTCGCCGACGCATTCGTGCCGGCGAAGCTCGCCGGTCTCGCCAAGACGGTCGTCGAAGACTGGCGCAGCGGATCGCGCGTCCTCGAACACGGCATGCCTCGCGTCCACGAACAGATCGCCACCTGGGGCATCCCGCTGCGGTGGTTCGTGTTCGTCGACCTGTCCGAGCGGGAACTCACCCTCGAGGCTGGCATGCGTACGCTCCGTTACCGTACGGAGATCTCTCGTGCCCGTCGCCGAGCCAATCGCGCGCACTCCGTGCTCCGCAAGGCGCTCGGTTCGGTACCCGTGACCGAGGCGGTCGAGGAGGGCGCACGGTGGCTCGAGGAGTTCCATCCGCGGTCGATCGTCGAGCTCGACTACGGCGGTCTGGTGGACCTTTTGCCGGACGAAGATTTGCAGGCGGATGACTCTCCTGGGCTGGTTGCGGCGGGCCTAGCCGCATTGTCCCGAGGTGAGACGGACGCCGCCGCTGAGACATATGAGCAGATTGTGGCGAGATGGCGCACTGTGCAGCTGCTCGAACGAAGCAACTAAGGCGAGCACGCTTCGTATTCATGTGTTTCACGGACCGTAATTTTCGGTCTAAATAAGACATCATGTGCCACCCAAAATGATGAAAAATCGGACATTCATCCTCCATACATCCATTCACGATCAGCCGTTCGGACCATGTCGGACATCGGGGACTAGCCGGACCATAGAAGCGCGTTAGCCGGATGGGACCCCGGTTCGCGTTTATGGGCATATATGGAGGAGTGACCGAATGGCATCGCGTACGCACGAGCCAGAGCCCTTGCTGACCCCGGCCGAGGTGGCGTCGATGTTCCGCGTCGACCCGAAGACGGTGACGCGGTGGGCCAAGGCCGGCAAGCTGAGTGCAATCCGGACCTTGGGCGGCCACCGCCGCTACCGTGAATCCGAGGTTCGCGCCCTGCTTCAGGGCCAGATTCCGCAACAGCGGCAGGGTGACTGAGAGTAAGGGTTTGGCACTCGACAACGCAAGGTGCCAATAACGGTTTCCGGCGGCGGTACGCGAGATTCGCGTACCGCCGCCGTCGTATTTGTGGACGCTGCGCGAACGCTCAGTCCGCGCGAAGTGTGAGACGTAGTCCGACCGTGCCGTCGCGGCCGCGCCGCCAGAGGCTCAGCCGGATGAGCGCCCGCCCGAGCCAGCCGTATTTCCGGCGGAGCAGGTCGCGCGTGTGTTCGGTGCCGGCCGCATCGCAGATCTCCGCGGTCGCGCGGACCGCGTCGCCGCTGACCCGGCCACGCGGGTCGCTCGGCGCCACCGTGACGTCCGGGCAGCGTCGGATCCGTTTCACCTTCCCGGTGTCGGCGGCCGTCCAGACGTAAAGCGCCTCGCCGTCGCCCGCGATCCACACCGCCGTGGGCACGCTAGTGCCATCCCGCCGGTACGTGGTCAGCGACACGTACTGCGCGGTGGCCAGCCGATCGAGAGCGCTCGTCATGGCAGTCACGGTGCCACCGATGGATCGGGCCGAACAACCGGCCGGGCGTCTTGGCCGGATCGCCGGCCGGCCGTCTTTGCGAGCTTGCTGATCCCGAGCTTGCCTGAGCTTGCTTGATCCCGCCCGACCGTCGCGGGGCCTCGATTAGCGTGGCCGTATGGGCGACGGACGCCGGCGGCTGCTCCGTAACCTGTGGGCCAGCCTCGCTGTCCTCGCCACCGTGGCCGTGATCGGGATCGGCCTGCCCGCCATCAACGCGCTGCTGCCGGCCGCCCGCCCGGTCTCGGCCAGCGAGGCGTACGTGGTCGCCGCCGGCGTCTCGCTTCGGCCGCCAGTCGGCGCACGGGTGGACGTGTCCCGCACCGCACCAGGGCCACACGAGGGCGCCGTACTGCTGCTGTTGGGCTCGGTGCGGTACGCGGTGGTCATCACGCCGTATCGAGGAACGCTGCGCGGCGCGGCGGCCCGGTTGCGCGCGAAGATCGAATTGATCCGCGGTGCGCATGTGGTTGGCGGCGAAACGTCGGTGGCGACGGCACAGGGTGTGGCCGGCCGAGCCGGGACGTACGAGTCGCCGAACCGTCTCGGCCGCTATGCCGTGTTCGTCGCGGACGGACTGGCGGTCGAAGTGACCGCGGCGGGCCCGATGCCGGACTTCCGTGCCGCACTTCCGGCGGTTCTGGACAGCACCCGAAGCCTCTCGTTCCGGTCGGCATCGTGACGGCAGAGCCAGGTCCCGGCGTCACGGAGGCGACGACCGGCGCGAGTAGTGCACCCATCGGTCGGGCATCGGTCGCGTCGACGGAGCGTCCGGGTACCCACGATCGCCGGCGGCCGACGACGCAAACCAGCCCGACCGCGCAAACCGACCGGACCGCGCAAACCAGCGTCGCAGTACGCGTTCGCGGCGATCGCGCGCCGGTCGGCTTGGTCGGCAAGGCGACGACGGTGCCCATCCGTGACCCACGCGGTGCGGTGGTGCCCACGCCGCCGGGGACCAGCGGCCGCAATTCGCTGCGCCTGCCGGCGTTCTGGCTACTCGTCACGCTGGTTGCGGTCGGTGCGTGGCGTGTCATCGCGATCGCGTCGACGGCGTTCGCGCACTTCCCGGTCGCGACCGCGACCGCGGCCGTGCTCTTTGTCCTCTACGCGGTGCCATTTGTGATCGTCGCGCGCAGCGTCGACTTCTTCGAGCGCGAGCCACCGCTATTAGTGGCCGCGGCGTTGGCGTGGGGCGCCGTCGTCGCGACGATGACGGCGCTATCCGGCAACTCGGCCGCGCGGTCGATCCTCGCGAAGCTTGCTACGCCTGCGTTTGCGGTCACCTGGGGTCCGGCGATCATTGCGCCGACCCTCGAGGAGATCCTGAAGACGCTCGGCGTGGTGGTTGTCGTGCTGGTGGCGCGCCGACAGGTCAACAGCGTCGCGGACGGCGCTGTCTACGGTGCGTTCGTCGGCCTCGGCTTTCAGGTCGTCGAGGACTTCGTCGACGCCTGCAACGCGGTGGCCATCGCCGGACGGGGCGACAGGGTGGCACCGGTCATCGTGACGTTCCTGCTCCGTGGGTTCCTCGGCGGTCTGTGGAGCCACACGCTCTTTTCCGCGCTGGCCGGCGCGGGTGTGGCGTATTACGTGGTGCACCGGCGCAATCGGTCGCTGCGGCGCCGGCTCGTGGTCGCGCTGGGCGCCATCGCCGGCGCGTGGTTGTTCCACTTCGTGTGGAACTCGCCATGGTTCGTGACGGGGTTCGGCTTCGGCGGATTCGGTGTGCTCGCCGGTCTCATCGTCAAGGGGGCGCCCGCGCTCATTCTGGTCGCGTTGTTCATTGGTACGGCGAGTGGACACGAGGCCGACGTCTACCTTGGCACTCTTGTCGCGCTCAGCGATCCGCGCATCATCACGACACGCGAGGTGGCGGCGCTGCGCACCGGACGGCGACGGATCGCGGCGCGACGTTATGCGTACGCGCGATGCGGTCGACCCGGTTCCGTCGCGGTTCGCCAGTTGCAGCGGGCGCAGGCCGAGCTAGCGCTGGACTTGTCGCGTGGTGGCCGCGATGCGTACCCGTTGCGCCTGCGCGTACTGGTTCAGCGGCGCCAACTCGCGGCGATGGCACATCCGGAAGGGTGCCTGCCGCCGGGCCGACGCCGCGACTGGGGCGCCATCGCGGTCGTCGCGGCCCTCGCACTGGTGATCGCGATCGCGCTAACCGCCGCCGTCCAACTAGTAGCCACCCGCTAGCCGCCCCACGTAACCGTTCCCGGTACCACGCCAGCCCGGACCCACCCCGGCACCACGTAACCGTTCCCGGTACCACGTACCCACGAAAGCCTTGACCCGCAACGTTGTCGCGGAGCTGGACTAGGCACAGGCGGTGGGCAGAGTGCCCACGGAGGGATCAAGCCTGACCGCCCGGAGTGGCTACTCTGCCCGCCGCCCTAAGACGTCACACGGAAGGCGCGTGACCGCCATCGCCATCGACAACCGTTTCCGGTGTCCCGTCCTCGTCGATATCAACCATCGTGATGTCGACCTTGCCGTCGTGGTCGGTGTCGAACTGGAACAGGTCGGCCTTGCCATCGCCGTCGGTGTCGGAGGCCCACAGATCGGGCCGGCCGTCGTTGTTCGTGTCGGCAACGATCAGGTCCACGCGATCGTCGCCGCGCGTCTCCACCGATTCGTTCTCGCCCATCTGCGGGCTCCTTCCGTTGCGAGGGGTGGCCATGGTCGCCGATCGGCGGCCCGGCCCGCGCTGGGTTCAACCGCTACACCGTAGGCCTGCGGCGCTTGCGCCGCGAGCCGACCGGGCGGTCGCCATCACGACATTGCGCCACCGGCCGCCTAGGGCTGTGACGGTGGTCGCGGCGGATCCGGGCGCGTCGGCGGTAGCGTGCGCGCATGAGCACTTCTGACCCGCTCGCCGAGCTCGCCGCCACGATCTCGGTCGAGGGCACGCTGCCCGACCGGATGGGCATCCAGATCCTCGAGGCGTCGCCGGAGCGGGTCGTCGGCGTGATGCCGGTGACCGGCAATACCCAGCCGTACGGCCTGTTGCACGGTGGCGCTTCTTGTGTGCTCGCCGAGACGCTTGGCTCCATCGGCGCGGCGCTGCACGCGATGCGCCTACACGGCGGCATCACGGTCGGCGTGGACCTCAACGCGACGCACCACAAGGGCGTACGGTCCGGCTCGGTGACCGGGGTCGCCACGCCGGCCAAGCTCGGTGCGACCGTGGCGACGTACGAGGTGGTCATCTCCGACGAAGGCGGTGACCGCGTCTGCACCGCGCGGCTGACGTGTCTCCTCCGCAAACCGGCGCCCGACAACGGCGACGCCTAAACAGCCCACGGCCAACGACCCGCGACGTGACAGCGTGTCGATAGGCCGGATACGCAGCGATAACTTGACCTGCTCGCATACGGTGACGTGATGACCAGCCGCCGGGACGCGTACCACGACGCGTACGACGACGCCCAGATGATCCTCGGCACGGCGCTCGGCGGCGAGCGTGCCGCGGTGGTGGGCGGCGTCGACGCGGTCGTCGATCGGTCCGGCCCGGCCGGCGCGTTTAACGTGGCCCTGTGCCTCGCGGCGACCTTGGTGGGCGACGAGGGCTACCCGGGTGGCGCGGCTCTCGACTTTCCCGGCATCGACGACGCCAGCTACGACGCGCGATGGGTGGCGCGGTTCGTCAGCGCGTACGTCAACGGTGACCGACCGACCGCCGAGGCGCTGATGCGTGCCGCGGATGCCGACGGAGAGCTGGCATCCTGCATGGCGACACTGGCCGGATCGACGGTCGAGACGCTTCGCCGACGGGACCGTTGACGCTGCTGCTGCACAGGTGACTGGGAACGGTCTCTCGTGTTCGCTGCCGCCGCTCAGATCGCTCGAACCTCGGCGAGCCGCTTGACCGCGAACTCGTCGTCCCAGCAAACGGCCGCTCCCCATGCGGACCACGCTTGCGCGGCGACGTCGAAGTCGGTGTCGTCGAGGCCGGCGGCGTTGTCAGGCAGCACGAGATCGAGGTCGGGGACGTCGACGTGCGACTCGTCCCAGTCGATCAGCCCGACCTGACTCGCGGTTATGCGGACGTTGCCAAGGTTGTTGGAGTCGCCGTGGACGACGCATGTCTGGCGTCCGGTGAGCCGAGCCCACGCTGCCCGACACCGAGCAACACCCTCCGGCGGCATCGCGCCGAGGTCGACCTTCGTCCCGGTCTCGGCGTGCAGGAGATCGGTCGACGAACGCCAGCCTGGGCGCTGCGGCCAGCCCTGCGTCAACTGGTGCAGCTGGCGAAGAGTGTCGGCCACGCGACGCCAGTCTGCCTTCGACTCGGGCGGGCCGCCCGCCAGGTAGGTCATCACCACCAGACCGTCGGCAAACAGCCGGCCGTCAGTCGTCGGGATCGGCACCGGCACGGTCAGACCTTCGCGGTCGAGGTATTGGAGGAGCTCGGTCTCCCACGCGAGATCAGCGTCGCTCCGGACGCCGAGACGACCGACCGCGATGCGCCCGTCGACACGCACGCTCCACACGTCGTTGGCGACTCCGCCAGCGAGCCGTTCGATTCGCGCCGCGTCGTCACCCCACTGCTCGAGTGCTGCCCATCCCACCGGCCACATGTTACGGAGGTCCCGAATATTGCTCGCCTGCTTTACGGGCGGTCGTAACGCGGTCGTCACGTCGATCCGGACAGCCTCGCCGACTCGCCGGTCCATCGCTGGCGCTTTGCTGTCGGGCTGGCGTGATAGGTCTACAACATGTCCGATGCGATCCTCGACAAGGTCCGCAAACTGCTCGCGAAGGCCGAGGACCCGGCTTGTACGCCGGCCGAGGCCGAGGCGTTCACCGCGAAGGCCGCCGAGCTGATCGCAAAATACGGCGTCGACAGCGCACTGCTCGCCGCGGCGGATCCGACGGTCGACCCGGTCGGCGATCTCGTCGTCGAGGTGCTCGCGCCCTACGCATTGGACAAATGCGGTCTGCTCGCCGGCGTCGCGGCGGCGCTCCGTTGCCAGTGTGTGCGACGTCAAGGGTGGACCGGTCAACACAAGACGTTCGCGGTGCACCTGTTCGGCCACGACAGTGATCTGCGCCGCGTCGAGCTGTTGTTCACCTCGCTGCTCGTCCAGGCCGGGTTCGCGCTCGGCGCGCAGGCCGTGCCGGGCTGGGAAAATGTCGCGGCATATCGACGATCGTGGTTCGCCGGCTACACGTCCGCGATCGTCGCGCGTCTGCGTGCGGCCGAGGACCGCGCCGCGGCGACGGCGGAGCGAGACGTCCGCGGTCGGTCGGTCGCGCTTGTGCTCGCCGACCGAGGAGCCGAGGTGTCCCGACGGCTCGCCGACACCTACCCGCGGGTGCGGACCGCAGGTCCGCGGCGGCTCGCCGGAAGCGGGGCGCGGCACGGCTACGAAGCCGGTCGGCGCGCGGATATCGGGACGCTGCGCATGCGCGGCGCCGGCACGGCAGGACCGGCGATCCGCGCTCGTCCCTAGCAGCGCAGAGCAGCGCCCGCGCTCAGCGCCTGGCGTTCAGTTCGCGGCCCAGTCCTGATGCGTCTGCAGGAAGAGTCCGATGTTGTCGTCGTTCGCGGTCTTGTCGGCCACCACGGCGGCGAGCAGTTTCTTGCTGTCGGCGTTGAGGCTTTGTACGGAACCGGCGATCGGTCCCGCCGATCCGTCATAGTCGACCGTCTGGCCGTCGTTCGTCTTGATGGCGACCAGCGCGCTCGGTGTGATGCCCTTGAGCGTGAAGATCCAGTCGGTGACGGAAATGCGGCTGTCGATCACCAGCGCCTTGCCGAGCGACCCGATGAACGACTGCAGCTTGAACGGGTCGCTGAGACCCTGGTTGTACGCCTCCTGTACGACCGCCTTGATGAACTGCTGCTGGTGGCGCTGGCGTGCGTAGTCGGTGCCGACCAGCCCGTCGCGGGCTCGTACGTAGTCGAGTGCCTGCGACGGCGTCATGTGCTGGTTGCCGATCTTGTACACGTTCGGCCTCGTGCCGGGCAGCGCACACTGCAGCGGGTTCTTGTCGAACGTGTAGCCCGGCTGGCAGTAGGGCACGCCAGTGTTCGGGTTGATGTGGTAGGGCACGGCGGGCTTGCCGGTCCTTATGTTCACGCCGAAGTGGATCGAGTAGGTCGTCTCGTCGACGTACATGTTCACGCCGCCAAGCTTTTTGAGGATGTCGGTGAACCCGTTGAAGTCGACGATCGCGCCACCGTTGAACGTGATGCCGAAGTTCTGCTTGATCGTCGCGGCGAGCAATTGGAAGCCGCCGGCGTCACCAGCGCCGTTTTGGCTGCCGAACACGAACGCCGCATTGATCTTGTTAGAGCCGCCGGAATATCTGCTCGGCTTGAACGCCGGGATGCGGACGCCCGTGTCGCGCGGGATCGAGATCAAATAGGCGCGGTCGTGCGAGGCCGGGATGTGCACGATGATGATCGTGTCGGCGTGCCCGCCGTCCGTCTCCGTGGGGCGTTGATCCGAACCAACCAGCAAAATGTTGAGCGGCCCGTTCACGGTCGAGCCGGTGAACGGCGCGGCGACCGAGCCGAGCAGGTTCTCCTTCGTGACAGCGTGGTCGATTTGGTGCAGCTCGAGCTTCACGGCGGCCATCGCGCCGACGCCACCGACCAAGACGAGCGCGCCGAGCACGACGAGCAGCTTCGCCCACAGCGGGCTGCGGTGCCGCGTCGTCCCGCGGCGCGTCGCGCTGCCGCGCTTGCGGTCGCCCTTGTCAGGCTCGCCGAGGCCGGTCTGGTCGCGGGCGTTGCCGTCGGTGGCGATCCCAGCAAACTGCACGGGTACGAAGGGTTGTCGGCTGGACGCGGGCGGCGAAACGCTCGCGGCCGCCCGCACTGGTGCCGCGGCAGTGGCGCCTGGCCGCGGTTGGCGCGGCTGGTTGTCCGGCGGTCGACGTTGACCAGGCGGGCGTTCGCCACCCGCCGGGCCTTGGGCATCCGGCGGCCCGACCCGCGCCACGCCACGGTGGCTCGCTTGTGGATCGTCCGGACCGGCCAACCAATCCCCCATGATCAGGGCGTGCTACCCAACGCTGGGCTGCGCATGGCCAAGTCAGCCGAATGGGGGGTCGGCGTGATAGTCAGCGCATCCGGGCCGTGGGGTTTCCGCCGGGATGAACACCTGATCAGCCATGCTAGCTCGGATCATCCAGGGTCGGCTGTCCCGTTCAGGCCGGCCTCATCCGAGCCTAGGCGCCGGCCTTGAGGTTGGAGACGATCTTCGCTACGAGGTCGACGATGTGGCCGTCGTTGAGCGAGCCGGCCGTGTCGTTGTAGAAGGCGCTCACCACGTTGTCGCCGATGCGTGCCACCACCAACGTGGTGCCGCCGTAGAACTGTGGCGAGTTGATGACCGCGCGCACCGCTTCGTCGCCGACGCCGCTCAGCGACGAGACCTTCAGGTGCTCGGTGGCGGTCACGCCGTCCGCCTTATACGAGAACGTCGCGCATTCCGCGAACACCTTGCGGATCCGCGTCAACGCCAGCGAGCCATTGCCCGGCTCGAGCGCGTCGATCTCCTGAGAGATCTCGTTGTGGTTCTTGTCGACGTAGTCCGACTGCGCGAACGAGACACCGCTCAAACCGGTCGCGCTGATGAAGCTCGTCGCGTTCAGGTCGCCACACTTTGACTTCGATGCCACCGGTCCGGTGCTCGGCAGTTGCAGCGCGTCACCGGAGTCCGCCGTCGCCGTGGCATCGAGCGTGAAACCGGCCGGCACGTCGGTGACGAGCATGCTCTTGAGCTGAGTACCCGTGAGTGCCTGGGTGACCGGCGACGACGAAGAAGATGTAGCGGCGGGGCCCGACACGATCCGGGCCGAGTTCGGTGCGGTGCCGCAGGCGGCGGTCGCCAGCACCGCGGACGCCGCGGCGGCCACAGTGATTGCACGGATTATCCGATTAGTTCGCATTGTCATCTTTGCGATTCCGATCAAATTCCGGGGATGCACCGCGCCACGCTACGCGATCGGAACGACGGCCGGTAATTCGACGCGAGTGGCGTCCGATGTGCGTTTGCCGAGCTAGCGGTGCTGTGTGGAGGGTCGGCACGGAGATCGATACATGACGCAGAACACATCGGATGGCCGGATCTGCCGCATCGGCTGGTCAACCTGGGATGCGGCTAACTGCGATATAGCAGATTGACACCTTACGAAGAGGCGCACCTTAACGCATACTAAGGCCAGGGTCATGACCCAACCAGGGTCCGATGGTTTGGCTGGCAGCGCAGCCAGACAAAACAACGGCACCCGGCTGCCACCGGGTGCCGCCATGGACCTCCGTCCGTCGCGAGGAGGAGGTGTCCACCAGATGTCATCGTTGCCGAACTCGGCCCTCCTCGCAACAGTCCCGACAGATGTCGGCAGTTGGGAGGCATCGAATGGCCGAGTTTTACCGGGGTCACACGCTTTCCATCACAAGCGATGCCATGGAGGTGTGGTGGCCGCGACATGAACGGTTCTCCATCGAGGACCTGCGCGACGTGTACGTCTTCCGCGACGTCGCCAGTTCCGTTGTCGTACGCGGCATCGGGGCATCCGCGGTCATGCTGGTCGCGACCGCGGTGAGCTGGCAACTGCTCCGGTCGCCGGCGGTGGCGTTGATTGGCGTACTCGTCGTGCTAGCGCCCGCGGTGATCGGTGGCGCGTGCATGCGCACACAGCGACCGCCGTGGGAGCTGCGAGCGGTCTACCAGGGCCGGGATGTGCACCTCTTCAGTTCGCGAGACCAGATCACCTTCGGTCAGGTCAAGCGCGCATTGGTTCGGGCGATCGAGGCAAATGAACGCGAGAACTACGCCCTGCGGTGATAGGCCCGTGATCTTTGCAGGCGTACGATCTCCGAACAGACAGATGCCTGTCTGCCACCTCGCAGATAGCAAGATGCGAGGTGGCAGCGGCATGGTCAGGGTCTGCAGCCGGAGATGCGACGCCATGTCCAACGTCGATTCGCCCGCCGTCGCGCGACGCCGCGTACGTCTCGCGCTCCGTGCCGCGCGCGAGGAGAAGCAGCTGACCCAAGGTCAGGTCGC
>DATFRR010000185.1:0-3511 GCA_035263025.1 Micromonosporaceae bacterium | reverse complement strand
CCCGCGAGGTCACCGAAGCCCGGCAGGTCTTCGAGATCGGCGTCATCCCCATCGTCGTTGAGCGCGCCACCGACGAGGATATCGACGCACTGCGAGACATGGTCGCGCAACACCAGACCGCGCTACGCGACGGCCAGTACGGCATGGCGATGTCGGCAGCATTCCACGTCCGGGTCGCGGGCTGCACCCATAACTCGGCCATCGAGATGCTCGCGCATTCGTTCCACGGCCCGCTGCTGATGTCACTACGCGAAGCGCAGATCGCCGCGCCGCTGATGGGGCATCGGGGCACAAACGAGCACAGCGACTTTGTCGAGGCCGTCGCTACGCGCGACGCGAACCGTGCCATGCACATCATGCGTACCCACCTCGAACGCACCGCACGCCGGGTCGCACGGATCGATGCTGGCCGGGCATAGAACCAGCAGCCATTGACGCCTCGCCACCCGACGGCGCAAGGAGTATGCCGCTATGGCTCTGTTGCATTGAGGCGGCCACTACGAACTAGCCACCGAATCAATCCGCCCGCTACGCGTCGCCGCCGCATTCACCGAACTCGCCCAAGCGATCTGAACACGGCGCGCACCTGGTACCAACCCGTCCAACCAACGGCTAATGCAACAGCGCCGCGCTAGGCATGCACAACCATCAGATGTAGTATTACATCTATTGCATATATGCAGGCTTCTGACAGCAGGTGGACGTCGACCGACGCCGACCTCGGTGTGGTCGCCGCTCGATTCGCGGACAGCACGATGTTGGCGCTGCCGGTCATCGACGCACGCGATCAACTCCGTGGCGTCGTGTTGGCGATCGAGGTCGAACGTGCGGTGCATGACCGTGCGGCGGGCGTAACCGCCGCGGACCTTGCTCAAAGCGTGCCGCTAGTTAGCCCGGACGATGGGCTGGAGACGGCGCTTTCGGCGTTGAGCCGCAACGGCGGCGACGGCCTGCCGGTCGCCGATCGCAGCTGCGCGGTAACCGGATGGTTCACCCACCGCGACCTGTTGCGCGCCGCCGCCGGCGTCGAGCCAGGCCGGCCAACGACCGATCGCGGTGCCGCGGCCCGCAGCCCTCACTCAGCGGCCCGCAGCCCCCACTAAGCGGAGGAGTTCGCGTGCACGATCCGATTGTTCACACCCACGGTCTGACGAAACGGTTCGGATCCACCACCGCGGTCCAGGATCTGTCACTAAGCCTGTACCCCGGGCGGATCCTTGGTTTCTTAGGTCCCAACGGTGCCGGGAAGACGACCACGATTCGGATATTGATGGGCATGCTGCGGCCGACAAGCGGACGGGCCACGGTCCTCGGCAAGCCGGCGGGAGATGTGGCCACCCGTCGACGCATCGGATATCTGCCCGGCGATCTACGTGTGGATCCGAGACTCACCGGCACGGACCTGTTCGCATGGTTCGCTCGCCTTCGCGGCCAGCACGAACCTGACCTGGTTGCGGCACTGTGCGACCGGCTGGGCCTGGATCCGAGCCGCAGATTTGGCGCCCTGTCCAAGGGCAACCGGCAGAAGGTCGGCATCATCCAGGCGCTTAGCCATCGCCCGGAGCTGCTGATCCTCGACGAGCCGACCACCGGACTCGACCCGATCGCGCAACGCGAGTTCCTCGTCCTACTACGCGAGACCGCCGCACGCGGGGCAGCTGTGTTGTTCTCATCCCACGTGCTGCCCGAAGTGGAACACGCCGCCACCGACGTGGCGATCATCCGCGGTGGGCGGCTCGTCACCTACGCTGCCGTCGCAGACCTGCTGGACCGTGCACGCCGCCGCATCGAACTGCGCTACGCCTCGCCGCCGGCAACCGCCGCGTTCGACGGGGTTCCCGGTGTGGTCGATGTGACCGTCGACGGCGCCACCCTGATCGTCACCATTGATGGGCCGGTAGGACCGGCGCTGCGGGCCGCAACCGACGCCGGCATGGTGCAGCGGGTCATGCCGGTCGATGACGACCTGGAGAACCTGTTCATGACCATCTACTCCGATCGCGGCGACCGGATCGAGGTGCACTAACCATGTGGAGTGTGCTGACGCACGCGATGCACCGCCGCCGATTCGCCCTGGCTTGGTGGGCGCTCGGCGTTGCCGGCATGTGCGGTTTGCTGGCCGCGGCGTACCCGACCGTGCGCGACAACCATGAGCTCGACAACACGTTCGCCAACCTATCCCCCGGCATCCAGACGCTGCTCGGCCTGTCCAACAACAACCTGCTGTCCAGCCCGACCGGATATCTCGACAGCCAGTTCTACGCCAACATATGGCCGCTGATAGTGCTGGTGTTCACCATCGGCTTCGCGGCGTGGACGATCGCCGGCGACGAGCAGGCCGGCACGCTGGAGCTGCTGGTCGCCAACCCGATCAGCCGCGTACGGATCGCGCTGGCCCGCTACACCGCCCTGCTGGCCCTCACCGCGTCGTTGGTCATCGTGTGTGTCGTTGCACTATCTGCGCTCGCGCCGTCCACCGGCCTCAACCACGGTCTGCCGGCCGCGCGGTTGGCTGCCGCAACAGTCGCGGCGGCACTATGCGCGCTGGTGTTCGCCTCGGTCGCGTTCGCTGTCGGTGCGGTCACCGGCAGCCGCCCCGCAGCGTTGGCCACCAGCGCCGGCCTCGCCATCGCGGGATACGTCCTCGAGGGCCTAGCAGCACAGGTAGCCGCACTCCGTGACACGCGATGGATCAATCCATGGCATTGGCTACTGGTCACCGATCCGCTGCGCCACGGCCTGACCACGCAGGCGTGGCTTCCCGCGGCCGGTGCGTGCACGGTGCTCGTGTTGGTCGCTCTGCCTCCACTTGCCCGCCGCGACCTACGTTAGCCGCACGACCCGAACGGAAGGACGCATTGACGCAATGCCCACGCCGAAACCCACCTCGCCAACACCGACGACCGGCGAAGACGAGGTCATGGACGCACTACTGTCGGCCAGCCGCGCAATGGTCGCCCTCGCAGCCCGATCACTGGCCGGACTCGACTCAGACGTCACGCTGCCGCAATACCGCGCACTAGTCGTGCTCGCCTCCCGCGGCCCGCAACGGGTCATCGACATCTCCACCGAACTCGGCGTGACCGCGTCCACCGGCACCCGCATGTGCGACCGGCTCGTCCGCAAACGCCTCATCCGCCGATACCGCACGCCCGCCGACCGACGCGAAGTACGCCTGACCCTCACCCCCAGCGGACGCGCTCTCGTCAAGGACGTCACGCTGCGCCGGCGCGGCGAACTCACGTCAGTCGTCCAGCAGATACCGGTGGCATGGCGCAAACCAGTCACGGCCGCCCTGCGCGCCGTCGCCGCCGCCGTAGGCGAACTCCCGGAGCGGGATTGGTGGCTCGACTCGCAACGCGACACATATGCGGCCACCGACGAGCCGTGACACCACCCGCCGGTACCACCTACCGATACTCAGGGTTCGGGAAATCGAATCGAGCGCCCGCATCCCAGGCGCTGCGCTGGTTGCCGTGCGCAGGGACACCACCAGCGTCTTTCAGCAGGC
>DATFRR010000184.1:0-21186 GCA_035263025.1 Micromonosporaceae bacterium | reverse complement strand
GGTCGCGGAAGGCAAACTGTGGGCGCCCGACCTGAGCCGAGCGCCCACACGTGCGTTCCTGCCACTGGCGGACGCCCTACGGACCGGTTGGCGTACCCGTCGCGGTCGGCGCCGTGCACGGCGCGAGGATCGGCCCGTACGGGTACGACCCGATGACGTGCTCACCGGGGCATTTCATACCCGCCGACACGGCGTCCGATCTCAGATCCACCTTGTCGAGCAGGGTTCTCGACCGCAGCAGGGCATCGCGGCGCGGGTCGCTCTGCGAGATGTCGCCCAGGATGCTGTTGATCTGGGTGTGCTGGCGAGCGGAGAAGTCCGTGACGGTGCGCAGCGCTCGCTGGTCGTGGTGGGTGGCCGCGTACGTGAGCAGCAGAGCGGCTCCAGCTTGCGTCTCGTTGTCCATGTCGGTCAGCAAGCCGTCGAACTGCTTGGCGTTGGAGCTGCCCAGTGCCTCCGACAACCGCTTGCTGGCGAAGCTCAGGTAGAGCTGGCCCTTGTTCACCTGCGAGCCGGCGAGTGCCAACTGGGCGGTCTCTTGCGAGCGCTTGAGCCCGTAAAGCGGGTTGCCCGGCATGGCGTCGCCGCTGGCGGTGGCGATGCCGGAGATCGCGAGCGTACCGACGGCGAGGCCGACGAGGATCGCACCGCGGGCGCGGACCCGCCTCGCGAACGGCCGGGTGGCGATCGTGGTCGTGGTCGCCGCGCCGACTCGAGCCCGCCCGACCGCGGACGGCTTCTCGGGCTTTGCGGTCACGCCGATGCCGTGCTTCTCGGCGTACGCCATCAGATCGAGTCGGGTCTTCTCGCGGCGCGCTTCGCTGATCTTTACCTGTGGCTTGATGTCGCCGAGCAGGTATCCGACGGTCAGCAGATCGTTCAGCTCGTCGTCGATCGTCGAGCGGCTGTGGTGGCGTCTAGCGCCCTCCGCCTCGTCGAGCAGCTGAGCAAAGCGCTCGACGCGACGGCGGTGCAACAGTGTGGTGTTCACCGTGCAACCCCCTCGATCGTCGTGCGCCGCCCGACTATCGGGCGCTGCAGGCCACAGCGGTGCTGTTCGTTAAACGTCAGGGGTACGGATACGGTTACGGCCTCGAGGGGATCAAAGCCGTCGGGGTGGGCGGTGGACTCGGCCACCGTGTCGAGGGTCATCACTGGTTGAAGCCCTCCGGCAACAGTCGGTTAAGGGCTCGGACCGCGCGATATTGCAATGCCTTGATCGCGCCCTCGTTCTTGTTCATCGCCTGCGCGGTCTCCGCGACCGAGAAGCCGTGCAAGAACCGCAACACGATGCACTCCTGTTGCTCCGGGTTGAGCTGCTTTACCGCGGCGAGCAGTTCGCGGTTGGTGATGTGGTCGAGCACCGCCGATTCCGGGCTGCCCTCCGGTCCCCGGTCTTCGCGATCGGCGTCGAGTACGTCGCCGGTGGTGACCTCGAGGCGGTAGCGGCCGGACTTGAAGTGATCCGCGACGAGGTTGCGCGCGATCGTGACAAGCCACGCCCCGAGGTCCCGGCCCTGCCATGTGACGGTTCCGATGCGCTTGAGGGCGCGCAGGAACGACTCCGACGTGAGGTCCTCGGCGAGTGGTCGGTTGCCGACCCGGAAGTAGATGAATCGGAACACCGTGTCGACGTACTTGTCGTAGATCAGGCCGAATGCCTCGGTGTCGCCGTCCTGCGCGCGCTCGACGAGCTTCCACGCCTCGCGTGCGGGATCGGTGTCGTCCGGCCCGCCCGGCGTCCCATCGGGTCCGGTCTCGATGTCGGGCACCGGGAATGCAGCCGGCGCCGCCATCGACGTACCGAGGTGATCGGATGTCTGGTCCGGCGTGGTCTGTCGGCCCGGCCCAGCCACGCGGCCGGCCGGCGGTTTGCCGAGCGTCGGCTGGTGACGCGAGGGCGTCTCATTGTTGTGCGGTCGCCGGCCGCGCGGCCCGTGCGTCTGTGTCGGCTTCGACGGTGTCGTGCTGACGCTCGCCGCCTGGGCACCTCTGAAGTCGCCGATGTCGAGCGCGCGCATCTCCGCCAGCACGGCGCGCAGCACGGCAAGCCCGGTGGAAAGCGCCCGCCGCGCACCGACCGGCGCGGGTGCGGCCGGTCCGGGCAGCGCCCAGCCGACGCCGTACTCTCCGGGCGACAGCCCGAATGCGCTCACGCGGCGCCTCCCCGCGGCTGGGGCCGCGCAACCTGGGAGTCGAGGATCGACGCGCCGGCCAGGCAAACGATCCGACAAACCGTAAAATGCGGTTTAGAGAATAAGCCGCCCATAGTGGGCCTCCTACGGCTGAGGGGTGCCTTCTCGCACCAAAACGGGTGAGCCGACCCAAAGGATGATAGGGCCAACGTCACCCGAGCGTCGAAAGACCGTTATGCAGGCCGACAGTATTGTCACGATCACTTAGCGTGTGTCGCACACACTGTGCGGAGCGATTTGTCGCTACGACACGCAGTGCGACACGCCCAACACGCCGTGCTATCAAGGCCTTTCGTCGGCGTGTTACGTGTCGCCACGCCGGCACAAACCCGATTTCATGATCATGTCTAGACCCTTACGCTGTTGTTGTGGAGGTTCCGGGCAATCTGGCTGACACAGTTCGTCGGAACGCGCAAATCGCTGCCAAAGGTGTAAACCGGACGGCAATTGTTTGGCGCAATCACGAATACACATGGACAGAAACGGACGAACTGGTTGACGCATATGCGCGTGGACTGCGACAACTCGGCCTTAAACCCGGCAATCCCCATCCCGCGCGTGTCGCGATCGCAGTGCCGAACCGCCCGGAGTTCGTGACGGTCTACTTCGCGGTGCTGCGCGCCGGGCTCATCGCGGTGCCGCTCAATCCGGGGTATACGGGTCGCGAGCTGCACGAGTTGCTGACCGACTCGGGCGCGAGTGTGCTCGTCGCGACGCCAAATGTGCTGGCCGCACTGCGGGAGCAGGATGCGACGCCGTCCGATCTGGCCCACGTCTACGTGGTCGGCGATGACTCGAACTCCGCCGATCCGCGCGCTGGCGAGCGACCGATCGCGGCACTCGCGATGCCCGGTGAGCCGATCGCGGCGGATACCGGCGGCGAGGACGTGGCCGTGCTGCTCTATACCTCCGGGACGGAGGGCCGGCCGAAGGGCGCGATGTTGTCGCACCGTGCGCTGCTTGCAAACCACGCGCAGGTGGCCGCCATTGCGCCACCGCCGATCGGCGCCGACGACGTCGTGCTGCTGGCCGTACCGCTGTTTCACGCGTACGGGCTCAACAGCGCGCTGGGCGCGGTGGCATATCACGGCGCCACCGGCGTGCTCGTCGATCCATCCGACGCGACTGGTGCGCTGCACGCCATCCGTGCGAGCGGCGTCACGTCGCTCATCGGCGTACCCACGATGTATTCGGCGTGGGCGCAGGCCGCGGCGAGCGAGGCGACCAACGTCGACGTGTTCGCTTCGGTGCGGGTCGCGGTCAGCGGCGCGGCGCCGCTCGATGTCGCGGTGGCCCGGCGGTTCGAGGCGGTTGCTGGGCAAGCGATCCAGGTCGGGTACGGGTTGACCGAAACCGCGCCGGTGGTGACCACGACGCTGGCGAGTCCAGTGCCGAAGGACGGCTCGATCGGTCGGGTGCTGCCCGGCGTCGACGTCCGGCTGATCGGCGCCGGCGGCACCCAGATTTGGCGGAGTGACGCGCCGGCATCGGCCGCGGCAAACGACTTCGACGACGACGCGGCCGGATCGCCCGGCACGGATCCGGGCGAGATTTCGGTGCGCGGCGCGAATCTGTTCTCCGGTTACTGGCCGGACGGTCGCGACGCGCCTGACAGCGATGGCTGGTGGGCGACCGCCGACGTGGCCTACGCAGACGCGGACGGCGACTTGTTTCTCGTGGACCGGTTGCGCCAGTTGATCCTTGTGCACGGCTTCAACGTCTACCCTGCCGAGGTCGAGCAGGTGCTCGTCATGCATCCGGCGGTGGCCGAGGCGGCCGTGGTCGGCGTGCCGCACGAGCCGTCCGGCCAGACCGTGAAGGCGTACGTCGTCGCGCGCTCCGATGTCACAGCGGCCGAACTCGCCGACCATTGCGCGCACAATCTGGCCCGGTTCAAGTGCCCGACCGAGTACGAATTCGTGGCCGAGCTGCCGCACTCGGTGACCGGCAAGGTACGCCGTGCCGCGCTGGGCGACATCGCAGCGGCGGCCGTCGATGGTTGAGCCGCGCATCACGCTTTTCACGCGCACCGGCTGTCACCTCTGTGACGTCGCGAAACAGGCACTCGACCGGGTCGCCGCAGCGAGCGGGGCGCAGTGGGTCGAGGTGAACGTGGACGGGAACGTCGAACTCGAGCGTGAATACGGCGAGCGGCTTCCGGTGGTGCTGCTGGACGGCAGGGAACACGGATACTTTCGCGTCGAAGAAGATCGACTACTCCGCGACCTCGAGCGGTAGCGGCGGACCGACGCGACGTATCGTGGCCGCGTGGCGCACCTCATCTGGGACTGGAACGGAACCCTGCTCGACGATCTTGACCTCGTCGTGAGCGCCACGAACGCTTCGCTGGCCGTCCTCGGCGGCGGGCCGATCACCGCCGACGAGCATCGCCGCGACTTCCGACGGCCGGTCGAGGCCTACTACGCCGGCGTTCTGGCGCGCGCGCTTCGGCCCGGCGAGTTCGCCGCGCTCGACCGTGCGTTCCACGACGCGTACGACGCCGGACTGCCGACCGTCCGGCTGTCCATCGGTGCACTCGACGCGATCCGCGCCTGGACCGGCACCCAGTCGCTGCTGTCGATGTGGTTCCACGATCAGCTCGTACCGACCGTCGACCGGCACGCGTTGACCGCGTACTTCACGCGCGTGGACGGCTTGCGTGCACAGCTCGGCGGCGGGCACAAAGCGCCGCACCTCGCCGCGCATCTGACGGCCATCGGCATATCCGCCACTGACTGTGTCTTGATCGGCGATTCCGTCGACGACGCGGTGGCCGCCCAAGCCGTCGGTGCGCGCTGCGTGCTCTACGCCGGTGGATTCACCGACCGGGCGCGGCTTGTCGAGGTCGGCGTGCCGGTGGTGGACAGTCTGATCGAGGCAGTCGCGCTCGCGGCGAGTGATCCCGACGGTGGCGCCTTGGCTGACGGTGGGCGCGCCACCGATCTCGATGCCGCGGCCGATCCGGTTTAGCCGCGCAGATACGCAAGCACCGCCAGGACACGGCGATGTTGCTCGTCGTCCGGCGGCAGGTCGAGCTTCATGAAGATGTTCGTCACGTGTTTCTCCACCGCGCCGTCCGACACCACGAGTGCCTTCGCGATCGCCGCGTTCGAGCGTCCCTCCGCCATCAGGCTCAACACCTCGCGCTCGCGCGCGGTCAACGCGTCGAGTGGGGCGCGGCCCCGCCGTACCACCAATTGAGCCACCACCTCCGGGTCGAGCACCGTGCCGCCGTCTGCGACGCGAGCGAGGTCGTCCAGGAACTGCGAGACCTCGGCGACCCGGTCCTTGAGGAGATACCCGACCGCGCCGGACCGGTCGGCGAGCAGATCGTCGGCGTACGACACGTCGACGTACTGCGACAGCATGAGGATCGGGGTGCCCGGTACCTCTCGTCGTACGGTCACCGCGGCACGCAGGCCTTCGTCGGTGTGCGACGGCGGCATCCGTACGTCCACGATGGACGCGTCGGGTCGCAGGCGAACCACCGCGGCCACGAACGACGGCCCGTCGCCCACCTGCGCGACCACGTCGTGGCCGTTCTCGGCGAGCAGACGGACCAGTCCTTCGCGAAGCAGCACGCTGTCGTCGGCGACGATCACCCGCACGGAAGCACCACACGGATCTCCGTCGGCCCACCGGCCGGGCTCGTCACGTCCAGCGTGCCGCCGGCCGCGCGAACCCGGTCGGCGAGCCCGGCGAGTCCGTGGCCCTTGCTGATGCTGGCACCGCCGACCCCGTTGTCCGCGATCGACGCGGCAACCGTGCCCGGATCGAGGTCGACGCGGACCGCGCCAACGTCGGCGTTGCTGTGCTTCGCGACGTTCGTGAGCGCCTCGGCGACCACGAAGTAGACGGTGGTCTCGGTGTTCGGGTCAAGCCGACCGAGGTCGGCCGGCAGCCGCAGGTCGATCGGCACCGGGCTGCGACCGGCGAGGGCGGCAAGGGCCGCGGCGAGCCCGCGGTCGGTCAGCACCGGCGGTGCGATGCCGCGCGACAGTGCACGGAGTTCGTCGAGCGTCTCGCGGGTCTGGCCGAGGATCTCGTCGATCGTCGTGCGTGCCGCGTCCGGGTCGGTGTCGAGCTGCTGGCGTACCCGCCCGAGGTCCATCGCGACGCGTACCAGTCGCTGTTGCGGCCCGTCGTGGATGTCGCGCTCGATGCGCCGCAGCGCGCTCGTCTCGGCGGCCGCCGCGGCCTGCTTCTGGTCGGCGAGGTCGACGTTGCGCTCCTGCAGCCCGACGATCTCCTGCCGCATCTCCGCGATGCCCGACAGCAGACCGAGAGCCGGGTACGCCCGCAGCAGCGCGGACATCCGCGTGACCGGAATCAGCGTGAACAACATGATCAGACCGATGCCGGTCTGGACCAAGACCCGGTTGGCGTACGTCTCGTGGAGCCCGATCAGGTACGCCAGCGAGTGGTTGTTCGGACCGTACGGGATGGCCCACTCGTACGCCGCCGAGGTGATGCCGGCCACCGTGCCGGACCACCAGACGACGGTGAAGACGAACGCCACGATCGACAGCGGCAGGTCGATGAGTACGGCAGCGAAGTCAAGCCACGATTGTGGATCGCGGAGCGGCCGGAGCATCCGTCGTACCCATCCCGAACCGGGCACCGCGGTGAGATACCGCGGACGCGCGACGCGCCGACCCAATACCGACTGAAGGTTCCACCGGTGCAGGTCGGCGAAGCCACGCGTGAGGTCGATCGCGATCGCCATGATCGGCAGGCCGATGAACGTGATGGACAGGCCGAGGCCGGCCACCATGAGCGTTAAGCACAACGAAAACCCGACCACGGCGAGCGGCATGCCGAAGACCGAGTAGATCGTGTCGACGCCGAGCTGACGGAACACCCCGCCCCGGCGCTCGCCGGATGCGGCGGGCGACGCGTAGTCGATCGTGCTCTGCGATGGTGGCACCGGGCCAGCGGTGCGATTCGGGCTTGCCATGCCTCGACAGTAGGCGGAGCGGTGGTCGATCGGGATCCGGCGGACTGCCGGATCCGCGGTCGGGTTAGCCCTACCCAGGTTGCGCCTGCCGTGACCCCGGCCGGTGTGGCCCGGCGGGGCGCCGCACGCCGCGGCCGGACGTGTTCCCGCCGCGCACGGCGGCGTGCGCGCCGTGTATGGCGCTGCCCTCCGCGGGCCCGAGCGGCAGAATCTGCTGAGGTTCGATCAACCGAAGTAGCATGATAAGTCGGTTTTGCGCAATACTGACGCGGTGTCCTCGCGGCACGGACGCGGGCCGGCCCGCGTCGGCGCCGCGAACGTCTTCGCGCCGGGCATTCCGACGAGGAGATCCGTTCCGTCCGACGGTGTTGGCGTCATCAAGATCGCGATTTGTGCACGCCTTCACAAGCGCCTACGCTGTGACTGCGGCGAGCGTTGTCCGCACGGAACGTGACGAGCGCCACGCAGCGCGGCTGGCAGCCGCGTACCAGATGGATATCGATTCGGATCGTCGTCGGCGGACGGGCGGCCCGGTCACGGCGGCACGGAGTCACATGAGCAAGCGTCTTGGCCAGCATCAGCGAGCCAACCATGTCGCCCGGCGCGGCGGCGCGTTGGGCGCGTCCGGAGCGAAGCGAGGACGCGCGTGAGCGATCGTCAACGGGAGCCGTACCCGTCGGATGGACTTGGCGCGTCGCATCCGATCCCGCCAACGAACGCGTTCCCGGATCTGCCGGAAGCAACGATCGCTCGGCTGCCGGAATATCTGCGAGCGCTGCACAATCTCGCCGACACCGGGCACGACACGGTGTCCAGCGAGGGGCTTGCGTCGGTGGCCGGCGTGAACTCCGCCAAGCTGCGCAAGGATCTGTCGCACCTCGGCTCGTACGGCACGCGGGGCGTCGGCTATGACGTGGCACTGCTGATCGAGCAGATCGAAACGGTCCTTGGGCTGAACCAAGGTCGCGCGGTTGCCCTCGTCGGTGTCGGTAATCTCGGCCACGCACTGGCCAACTACGGCGGCTTCGTCAGCCGCGGGTTTCGGATCGCGGCGCTCTTCGACGCGGACCCGGCCCGGGTCGGCGAGCCGGTCAACGGCCTTGCCGTGCACCACATCTCGGAGCTTGCCGAGGTCGTCGCGGCCGAGCACATCTCCATCGCCGTGGTCGCCACCCCGGTCGCCGCGGCACAGTTGGTGGTAGACGACCTCGTTGCGTGCGGCGTAACCAGCATTCTGAACTTCGCACCGTGCGTGCTGTCGGTCCCGGACGGCGTGGACGTACGCAAGGTGGATCTCGCCATCGAGCTGCAGATCCTGTCGTTCCACGAGCATCGAAAGGCGTCGTTGACGGCGCTTCCGTCCCTCAACGCGACGGCGGTATCGGATTCGGAGGCGGTGGCCACGTGAACCTGCTGGTCGTCGGTGCGTCGTACCGGACCGCGAACGTCGCGCTTCTCGAGCGGCTCGCGGCCACACCGGCGGACACCCCGAGCCTGCTGACCGAGCTGGTGAGCCGGCCGTACGTCAACGAGGCAATGGTGTTGTCGACGTGCAATCGCGTCGAGGTGTACGCCGGGGTGTCCGCCTTCCACGGCGGGCTCGCTGACGTCGCGGCGGTGCTCGCGGCGCGCGCTGGCTGCGAGCCCGCAGAACTCGCGCCACATCTCTACGTCCACGTCGAGGCCGAGGCGGCACGGCACGCGTTCCGGGTCGCGACCGGCCTCGAGTCGATGGTCATCGGTGAGTCGCAGGTGCTCGGGCAGCTTCGCGACGCGTACGCCCTAGCCACCGCGCGAGACACCGCCGGCCGCCTCATCCACGACGTGATGCAGCAGGCGCTGCGGGTCGGCAAGCGGGCACACGCCGAGACCGGGATCGACCGGGCCGGCCAGAACGTGGTGACCGCGGCGTTGAGCTACGCCGGCAGGCAACTGGATGGCACCGTGGCCGGGCGGAGCGCGCTCGTGGTCGGCGCCGGTTCGATGGGCGCACTTGCCGCCGCGACGCTACGGCGCGCCGAAGTCGGTGCGCTCTACGTGACTAATCGGGACGCGGCGCGCGCCGAGCGGCTCGCTGCGCTCTACGACGCGACGGCCGTACCGTTCGAGGCCCTCACCGAGACCATCGCGCGCGTCGATTTGGTGGTCAGCGCCACGGCCGCGACCGGGCATGTGATCACGCCGGCGCACGTGCGGGTGCCCGTCGTCCTGCTTGATCTGGCCGTACCGCGTGACGTCGACCCCGCGGTAGCGGCGCTTGCCGGCGTCACGTTGATCGACATGGAGCTGCTTGCTCAGGAGGCTAGCGGTGGGGCGGGTGGCGCGTTCGGGATGACCGACGACGCGACCGCGGTCGAGGCGATCGTCGCGGCCGAGATCGAGGCGTACCGCATGGTGCGCCGCGGTGTCGACGTCGTGCCAACGGTGGCGGCGCTACGCGCACGCGCTGACGACGTGGTCGGCGCCGAGCTTGCCCGGTTGCGGCACCGGCTGCCGGAACTGACCGACGAGGCGCGCGCCGAGATCGCGCACACCCTGCGTCGGGTGGTGCGGCGACTGTTGCATCAGCCGACCGTACGGGTGCGCGAGCTGGCCGCCGAGCCGGGCGGGGATCGCTACGCGCGAGCGTTGCGTGAGCTGTTCGGGCTCGACGTGCCACCCGGCGCCGCGACCGCGGCGGACGTTCCGGACGTGTACGACACGGGTGGTGAGCCGGAATGACGATCCGTCTTGGCACCCGCGGCAGCGCGCTTGCCTTGGCGCAGAGCGGTCTGGTCGCCGACGCGGTGCGCCAACACCTCGGCGTCGACGTCGAACTCGTCGAGATCGTCACGCCCGGCGACCGTTCGTCCAAGCCAGTCGCGAAGCTCGGCGTCGGCGTGTTCGTCTCCGCGCTGCGGGACGCGCTGGCCGCCAAGGAAATCGACATCGCGGTGCACTCGTACAAGGATCTGCCCACCGCGCAGCCGGATGGGCTCGTCATTCCGGCCATCCCGCAGCGAGCCGATCCGCGGGACGCGCTCGTGGCTCGCGACCGACGCACCCTCGCCGAGCTTCCGGCCGGAGCTCGGGTCGGCACCGGCGCGGTGCGCCGCATCGCGCAGTTGAACGCGTTGGGGTTGCCGCTCGACGTCGTACCGATCCGCGGCAACGTCGACACGCGGCTCCGCAAGGTCACGTCCGGCGAGTTCGACGCCGTGGTGATCGCGCATGCCGGGCTCGTACGGCTTGGTCGCTCGGCCGAGGTCAGCGAGATCCTCGATCCGTCGCTGATGCTGCCGGCCCCGGCGCAGGGCGCGCTGGCTGTGGAGTGCCGGGCAACGGATTTTGACTTGCTCGACGCGCTGTCTAAGCTCGATCACCCCGAGACCCGGGCCGCGGTGACCGCCGAGCGTGCGCTGCTCGCGACGCTCGAAGCGGGGTGCTCCGCACCGGTCGCCGGGCTCGCGAACATCGACTCGACACAACAGATTCACCTGCGCGGTGCGGTCTACAGCCCGGATGGGCGTGTTGCCCTCCGACTGTCCCGCACCGGAACGCTCGCCGACGCCGAACAGGTTGGCCGACTGCTTGCCGAAGACCTGCTCGCCGCCGGTGCCGACAAAGTACTGGGAGTGGATGCATGACCCGCACCCGCAAGACCACCGGCCGGATCAGTTTCGTTGGCGCCGGTCCGGGCGACCCGGGCCTGCTGACGCGTCGCGCATACGACGCGCTTTCCGCCGTTGACCACGTGGTCTTCGACCGGACCGTCTCCGAGCCGATCCTGACCTCGATCCGCCAGATCACGCCGGCCGAGGCGGAATTCAGCCCGGCCGAGGGCGCGCCGGGCGACGTCGCAAAGGTTCTGCTGTCGGCGGCGCGCTCCGGCCTGCACGCGGTGCATCTGGTGGCCGGCGATCCGTTCGGTCACGAGTCGGTGGTCAAAGAGGTGCAGGCAGTCGCGCGGACTGCTGTGCAGTTCGAGGTTGTGCCGGGCGTGTCCCAGGCCGCCGGTGTGGCGACCTATGCGGGCGTACCGCTGGCCGGCGTCCGTACGTCGGCGGACGTCGACGACGTCGCCGCGCTCGACTTCGACGGGCTGGCCGCCGCGGCGGTCCGTGGCTCGGTGGCACTTGCCGTCGACGCGGGCGACCTCGGAGCGGTACGCGACGGTCTGCTCGCCGCCGGCCTGGAACCGACCACGGCGATCGCGGTGACCGGCGACGGCACCGGCGAAACGCAGTACACCACGACGTCCACTGTGGACAGCGTGGTGGCCGCGGCGCTCGGATTCACCGGACGCGTCGTGCTGACGGTGGGCGCCGGTGTCACGCACCGCGAGAAGCTGAGCTGGTGGGAGAACCGGCCGCTCTACGGCTGGAAGGTGCTCGTTCCACGCACCAAGGAACAGGCCGGCATGATGAGCGAGCTGCTGCGAGCATACGGCGCGATCCCGTGTGAGGTGCCGACGATCGCCGTCGAGCCACCACGGACGCCGGCGCAGATGGAGCGCGCGGTGAAGGGACTCGTCGACGGCCGCTATGCGTGGGTCGTGTTCACCTCGGTCAACGCGGTGCGCGCGGTGTGGGAGAAGTTCGCCGAGCATGGCCTGGATGCGCGCAGCTTCGGTGGCGTGAAGATCGCATGCATCGGCGAGGCGACCGCCGACGCGGTCCGCGCGTTCGGCATCCAACCCGAGCTGATGCCCACGACCCAGTCATCCGAAGGTCTGCTGGCTGAGTTCTCTCCGCACGACGACATACTCGACCCGGTCGGTCGTGTGCTGCTTCCCCGTGCCGACATCGCGACCGAGACCCTCGCCGCCGGTTTGATCGAGCGTGGCTGGGAGGTCGACGACGTGACCGCCTACCGCACGGTGCGCGCGGCGCCACCGGCCGCCGAGATCCGCGATGCGATCAAGAGCGGCGGATTCGACGCGGTGCTGTTCACGTCCTCGTCCACCGTGAAGAACCTGGTCGGCATCGCGGGCAAGCCACACGCTCGTACGGTCGTCGCGGTGATCGGTCCGAAGACCGCGGAGACGGCGGCCGAGGCCGGGTTGCGTGTCGACGCCCAACCGACGCACGCGGCCGTCCCGGATCTCGTGGAGGCGCTCGCGAACTACGCCATCGAATTGCGCGAGCGTCTCGCCTCGATGCCGGCGAAGTCACGGCGCGGCGCGAAGGTGCAAGGTCCGACCGCGCTGAGGTACCGATGACCGCCCCATTCGACGTCACGCCGCCGCGGGTGCGTCCGCGTCGGCTGCGGACCACGCCCGCGATGCGACGCCTCGTCGAAGAGACCCGCGTCGCGCCGTCCCAACTCGTCTTGCCGATGTTCGTTCGGGAAGGTCTCGGCGAGCCGCGCGCGATCACGTCGCTGCCCGGCGTCGTCCAGCATTCGCGGGAGTCGCTCCGCAAAGCTGCCGCGGAGGCGGTAGCGGCCGGCGTCGGCGGGATCATGCTGTTCGGCGTGCCGGCCACACGCGACGAGATCGGGTCCGGCGGCACCGATCCGAACGGCATTCTCAACGTGGCGATCCGCGACGTGATTGCCGAGGTCGGCGATTCCACCGTGGTCATGGGCGACCTGTGCCTCGACGAGTTCACCTCGCACGGCCACTGCGGTGTCCTCGCGCCGGACGGTCGCGTGGACAACGACGCGACGCTCGCGCGCTACGCGCAGATGGCGGTCGCGCAGGCCGCCGCCGGGGTTCATGTGGTCGGTCCGTCCGGCATGATGGACGGCCAGGTCGCCGTCGTGCGCGATGCGCTTGACAGAGCCGGGTACGCCGACGTGACGGTGCTCGCGTACGCGGCCAAATATGCATCGGCGTTCTACGGACCGTTCCGTGAGGCGGTGGAGTCCGCACTGGACGGTGACCGGCGCACCTACCAGCAGGATCCGGCGAACTTTCGTGAGGCACTGCGCGAGGTCGCGTTGGACATCGACGAGGGCGCCGACATCGTCATGGTCAAGCCAGCGCTGCCATATCTCGACGTGCTCGCCGCCGTTGTCGCGTCGGTGGACGTTCCGGTGGCCGCGTACCAGGTTTCCGGCGAGTATGCGATGGCCGAGGCGGCTGCCGCGAACGGCTGGCTCGACCGGGAGCGCGTGATGCTCGAGACCCTGACGTCAATCTGCCGCGCTGGCGCGTCGATCATCCTGACGTACTGGGCGGTCGACGCTTCTCGGCTGCTCCGCGCTCGCTACTGATCCTTGATCTTGCGCGGGTTGCGGTCGGTTGCCGGCCTGACCTGATGTTCTAGGGGCTACATCTGGGCATCCCGGCGCACCGCGGCGGAGCGAGTTCCCCTCGGTCGCCAACGAATCCCGCGGCCGCGTCGCCACGGCCGCGGTGTAGCCACGGCGTTCGAGCGCAGCGATCTGGCCGGTGTTGCGTCCGCGTGCCCAGATGTAGCCCCCTGCGGGCCTGGTTGGAGCGTGTGGGCCAGCGTTATCCACAGCGGTGAATGGATCATGGACACCGTCACTGGATCGGCGCAGGCTCGGGCGAGTGAATTCGCGGCCGTGGGAATCAGACCCGGAGTATCGCCGGCCTCATCGCAGAGTGCGCCCGAAACCGGCGCCGTTGCCGGACGTCGACCCGCGCCGGCTTCCCCTCGATCACCCGGCGATGCATTCGTTCGAGGCCGGCCCATTGATTCGCCGGCTGCGTCAACGCACGCGAATCAGTCAGCGCGAGCTTGCCTGGCGGGCACGTCTCTCGCACACGACGGTCTCGCGGGCCGAGACTGGCGAGTTGGCGCCGAGCCTTAGCGTTCTCCAGCGGCTGCTCGCGGTGGGTGCGCTTCGTCTCGTCGTGGTTGATGAACGAGGACGGGTCGTGCCGCCGTTGGCGGAACGGCCGCTCGAACCGTATCGACGTGTCCGCCGCTACGCGCACAAGACCTGGGACCGGCCGGCACCGGGCTAGTTGGATACGCTGCGCTAGTTGGGCACTTCTGCGACACCGAGACGAGCCGCCAGCGCCGCTACGTCCGCTTGGTATTCGCGCCACTCCCGGTCGGGGCGGAAACCCAGTTCCGCGTTGACCTTGAGCATTCCCTCGGCATCAAACGAGTTCCACGTCTGGACGCTCTTCAGCTTCGGTACGGCAGACCGCAACTCGAAGAGCATCCGTGCCTTGACCGCGCGGCCGAGGCCGTACCCGCGATGTTCCGGTACGACAACCGTGTCGTACTGATCCGCCCGGTCCGGGTGCTGCGCCGCGACGACGACTTCGGTGAGCCCGACGACCTCGCCGCTCGCTTCGTGGATGCCGAGCACGATGTAGGGCTTCATGCCTCGCATGTGTAGCGTCCGCAGGCTCGCCCGGAGCCGGTCAGCGTTGTGGGAGCTCGGTCGCAGATCGAGATCGCGTTGGTCGACGTCGCTCTGAGCGAGGTATTTCGCGGCGGCGTACGACTCATAGAGCTCCTCCGGCGGCCCGCCGGGGAAATACTCGATCTTGTAGCCGGCGCTCACTCCGGCGGCCATCTCGCCGAGCTTGAGCCAATCCACCGTGGACAGCTCGAGGACACTGCGGGTCTCCATGTACGCGCACTCGAAACCCATGGCTTCGTAGAACTTCACCGCTGGCGTACCACCGATGGCCTCAACGCCCAACATGCCGAAGCCTTCGGCATGTGCCCGAGCCACCGCGGCGCGCAGCAAGGCCTGTCCGACGCCGGTCCGGCGGGCGTCCGGATGCACCAGCACCTCCAGCACCGCCATCGTGTCGAACAACAGGATGTTGGCACTGCCGAGCACGCCACTGCCGCGCGGGCCGCCGTCGCCGGCCGAACCGGGTGCGTCCTCGGCGATCCAGTTGATCCGGCGTTCGCCGGGCATGGTCACCGACAAGTATTCGCGGAAGGAGTCCGCCCGCCACGGCGGGTCGTCCGGAAGATCCGTGGCCAGCAGCGCGTTCAGCGCGTGGACCATCGTGTCGATCTCAGCGGACGGTGCGGTTCGGGGATCCCACTCGCGTACCATCACTCGTCCAGCTTGCCGACATTTCACGCGGCGCGAAAGTGGAAACGGCCGTCAAATTCTCACCCTGCGCCAATCTACGCTCACGCTTCGTGTTCCTGGGGTGGCCTGGGCCGCCCTGGACCGACCCCAGCGGCGGGGAGGGCCCGTCGCGGCCGGCCCATCTCGCGCTACGCTCGGCGCCATGCCGAGGTACGACTACCGCTGCCGCCAATGCGGCTCGACGTTCGAGGTCAGCCGATCCATCACGGCGACCGACACGATCGCGACCTGTCCGGACGGGCACGCGGACACGGTCAAGCTGCTCACGACGGTGGCGATCGGCGGCCTCGCGGCAAGCGGCGTTCGCAACGGAGCGCCGACCACCGGAGGGTGCTGCGGCGGCGGCTGCTGCGGCTGAGCCTCCCGCGCCGCGGTTGAGCCGCCCGCGCGCCGCGGCTGAACCCGGTCCACTTTGGCTGTCCTACCGCTGCCGATCTGAGCTGCCCGTTTCCCCGATGGATTGACCTTGCACCGTTGGGGCACGATGTTCGTGGCTTCCAGGGGGGCGGAGGTTCGACCTGTGTTGCGACGCAACCTGCCCGGCGGGTTGGTGACGTTCCTGTTCACCGACATCGAGGAATCAACCCGCCTGGCCCGGCTCCTAGGGCCGGCTTATCGCCAGGTGCTGATGGAGCACCGTCGCATCCTGCTGCGCGCACTGACCGATCACCGTGGCTTCGCGCTTTTCACCGAGGGCGACTCGTTCTTCGTGGTGTTCGCCGACGCGTCGGACGCGATCGCCGCGTGCATCGCGGCGCAGGCCGCGCTTGACGGCCACGTCTGGCCGTCCGCACAGGCACGCCCTTCGGTACGCATGGGTCTTCACTCGGGTTTCGCGCGACCGGTGGACGGCGAATACACGAGTCCGGAGGTGCACCGCGCGGCCCGAGTGGCGGCGGCCGCCCACGGTGGCCAGATTCTCTGCTCGGAGGCGACCGTGCTGAGCGCCGCCTCGCTGCCGAAGGACTCGTGGATGCTCGACCTAGGGTTGCACCGGTTGCGCGGATTCGACGATCGCGAGCGCCTCTACCAGGTCGTGGCGGCGGGCCTAGAACGGAAGTTTCCACACCCGCGGACGCTGGCCGCGAGCCCGCACAACTTGCCCAGCGTGGTGACGTCCTTCATCGGCCGGGATGCGGAGCGCGCGGCCGTCGTCGACCTTCTGCATCAACACCGTCTCGTGAACGTCGTCGGGCCGGGCGGTGCCGGCAAGACACGACTCGGGCTCGAGGTGGCCGGCGACCTCGTGGAGGCATATCCGGATGGTGTCTGGTTCACCGACCTGGCCCCAGTCACAGATCCGGCGCTAGTCGACGTGGCGGTCGCCGCGGGACTCGGGCTGCGCCCGGAGCCCGGCCGGGCGGTGCTGGACACGTTGTGCGACTTCACATCCGGGCGGACGAGCCTGCTGGTGCTGGACACCTGCGATGCGCAGCCGGGCGCGGTGGCCACACTGGTCAGTCGCGTTCTGGCCAGTGGCCGCGCCACACGCGTGTTAGCCACCAGCCGCGAACCGTTGAATGTGGCAGGCGAGGTGGTGTGGCGCATCCCGTCGCTGTCCCTCACGCCGGGACCGCAGGGTGAACCGAGCGAGGCGGTTACGTTGTTGCTCGAACGCATTTCGGCGAGCCGCGGTGGGCAGCCGATGCGACCGAGCGAATTGGAGCCGCTGTCACGCGTCGCGCGTCGGCTCGACGGTCTGCCGCTGGCACTCGAATTGGCAGCTGCGCGGCTGCGGACATTGTCGCCCGGCGAGTTGGCCGGTCGGCTGGACAACGCGGCCGACGCGGTCGACGCGGGCGTTGGACGAGAGCATGTGGCGCAGGCGGACGCGGCGAGCCGGCACGCGACGATGCAATCGGCGGTGAGTTGGTCCTACCGGACGCTCCCGCCGGATGCCGCGCACCTACTGCGTCGCATGTCGGTGTTCGCCAGCCGCGTCGACCTCGCGGCGATCGAACGGCTCGCCGGCTCGGACCCGGTGGTCTCGCTGTCCGTTCTCGTCGACAAGTCGCTGGTGGTCGCGGAGCCCACCCCGGACGGCACGCGCTACGGCATGCTCGACCCGATCCGGGCGTACGCCGCGCGTCGGCTCGCCGCCGAGGGGGAGGACGAAGCAGCACATGCCGCGCACGTCGCGTGGGCGCGCCACGAGATCCTGCGGCTGCACCAGAGTTCCGACGGGCGTGCGGTGCCACTGTCCATGTACGCCATCGATCCGCTGGCCGACGAGATTCGCACCGCGCTGCGTTGGTCGGTTACCCGTGGCAGCGCTCGTGACGCGCTGGCACTCGCCGGTGGCCTCGATCAGTGGTGGCGCGAGCGTGGTCTGGCACGCGAGGGCCGGTTGTGGCTGTTCCGGGCGTACGAGCGGATCGCACAGACCGGCAGTGCCGCGGCGGAAGCGGAACTAGCGCTGGCGTACCACATGCATGCGCGGCACGCGAGCGCGGACGGCGAGCACGCGGAGGCGCTCAGGTTCGCCGAACGGGCCGCCGCGGCCGCCCGGCGCACCGGCGATGACGGGCTCATGGCGCGGGTACGGGCTGGTCGTGCCGTACCGCTGTTGGACATGGGTGACATGGCCGGCGCGGAGCAGGTCTGCCGTGACGTGCTGGCGTGGGCGCGCGGCCGTGGCGTCGAACACGAGACGCTGCAGGCCGTCTATTTGCTCGCGCAGCTGCTGTGGCGACGCGGCGCGCTGGACGAGGCGGCTGAGTTGCTCGCCAACGCGAGAACCGTCGAGGCGGCCATGACCGACGGCCGTGGTCGACGCTCCATCGACATGATTCTCGGCATGGTTGCGCTATCGCGCGGCGACCTGGTGGCCGCGCACGACCATCTGATCGTCGCGTTGCGGTCGCGGATGACCTACGGCTTCCACTCCGGCGCCTGCGAGGCGATCAATGCGCTCGCGGCGCGCTGTGCGCTGGGCGGCGACCAGATCACCGCCGCTCGCCTGTTCGGCGCCGCGGGCGCCGCGCAGGTGCGGCTGCGCGGCGCGAACGCGCTGTGGTCGCCCTACTGGACCGAACAGCAGGCGCGGATCCGTGCCGCACTTGGCGACGCGGTCTTCGACGAGGTGTACGGCCAAGGAGCGGCACTGACCCTCGACGAAGCCGTCGCTCTTGCGCTCTCCGTGGACCACCCCGACCTCGCTGCCGGATCGGGGCGGTTCGCGAGCGTGTCGCAGGCCTCCTGACGGAGGATCGCGTCAGCTGATCGTCCAGGTATCGCCCGAGCTCAGCAGCGCGGCCAGTTCCGACTCGGGATCCTCGACCGTGGACTGCGCCGTGGCTACCTGGTCACGCACGATCGAGTCGTACGACGCGCGGTTCGCGTTGCGGAACACCCCGATCGGCGTATAGCGCAGGTCGAGACCGGGCAGGCGGGACATCGCGAACGCGTACGCCGGCTCGGTGATCGTCTCGTCGTGCACCAGGATCTCGTTCGGCGCGACATCGGCCGTCTCGCGGACCTCGAGCCCGAACGCGCCGGGCGGGTGCGTCACGCAGAACTGCCCGGTCGCACCGAACGTCACCGGCTTGCCCTGCTCGAGCCGGATCAGGTAGTCGTCGCGGGTCGCCGCGTCCTTCAGCACATCGAAGGCGCCGTCGTTATAGATGTTGCAGTTCTGGTAGATCTCCACGAACGCGGAGCCGTCATGACTGGCCGCGGCGCGCAACACCGACATCAGGTGCTTGCGATCCGAGTCGATGCTGCGCGCGACGAACGAGGCCTCCGCACCGAGGGCGAGCGACAGCGGGTTGAACGGCGAGTCGGCTGAGCCGACCGGCGTCGACTTGGTGACCTTGCCGAGCTCGCTGGTCGGCGAATATTGCCCCTTCGTCAGGCCGTAGATCCGGTTGTTGAACAGCAGGATCTTCACGTTGACGTTGCGGCGCAACGCGTGGATCAAGTGGTTGCCGCCGATCGAGAGCGCGTCGCCGTCACCGGTGACGACCCACACCGACAGGTCCGGCCGGGACACCGCGAGACCCGTTGCGATCGCCGGCGCACGTCCGTGGATCGAGTGCATGCCGTACGTGTTCATGTAATACGGGAAGCGGCTCGAGCAGCCGATGCCGGAGATGAACACGGTGTTCTCGCGGGCGATGCCGAGCTCCGGCATGAACGACTGCATCGCGGCCAGGATTGCGTAGTCGCCGCAGCCCGGACACCAGCGGACTTCCTGGTCGCTCTTGAAGTCCTTGGCGGTCAACTGCAGTGAAACCCGCTCAGGCATTGCTGTCCACCACGCCTTCTAGCATCGTCTCCAGCTCGGCCGAGGTGAACGGCAGACCGCGCACCTGGTTGTAGCCGATCACGTCGACGAGGTATTTCGACCGGATCACCGAGGCGAGCTGGCCGAGGTTCATCTCCGGGATGACGACCTTGTCGTACGACCGGAGCACCGCGCCGAGGTTGCGCGGCATCGGGTTCAGGTAGCGCAGGTGGGCCTGCGCGACGGAGAGGCCGCCCTGGCGAAGCGCTCGACATGCGGCACCGATCGGGCCGTACGTCGATCCCCAGCCGAGTACGAGGACTCGCGCGTCGCCATCGGGATCCTCGACCTCGATGTCCGGCACCTCGATCGCCTCGATGCGCGCCGCCCGGGTCCGCACCATGAAGTCATGGTTCGTCGGGTCGTACGAAATATCGCCGGTGATGTCCGCCTTCTCCAACCCGCCGATGCGGTGCTCCAGACCTGGCGTGCCGGGGACCGCCCACGGCCGCGCCATCGTGATCGAATCGCGCAGGTAGGGCAGGAACTTCGTGCCGTCCGGCGAGTTGGGTTCGGTGGCGAACTCGACCTGCAGATCCGGCAGGCTTGACACGTCGGGCAGCCGCCACGGCTCCGAGCCGTTGGCGATGTAGCCGTCCGACAGCAGGATCACCGGCGTGCGGTACGTCGTCGCGATGCGTGCCGCGTCGATGGCGGCGTAGAAGCAGTCCGACGGGGACCGCGCCGCGATCACTACAACCGGCGCCTCGCCGTGCCGTCCGTAGAGCGCCATGAGCAGGTCGGCCTGCTCCGTCTTGGTCGGCATGCCGGTCGACGGCCCGGCGCGCTGAATGTCCACTACGAGCAGCGGCAGCTCCAGCGCGACCGCGAGTGAGATCGTCTCTCCCTTGAGCGCAACGCCTGGGCCGCTGGTGCTGGTCACGCCGAGCGAGCCGCCGTACGACGCGCCGAGCGCCACGCCGATCGCCGCGATCTCGTCCTCGGCCTGCACGGTCGTAATGCCGAACCGCTTGTGCTTGGCGAGTTCGTGCAGCACGTCGGAGGCCGGCGTGATCGGGTAGGCGCCGAGCACGAGTGCCAGCTTCGACCGCACCGCGGTAGCCACCAACCCCAGCGCAAGGGCGGTGTTGCCGGTGATGTTGCGGTATTGGCCGGGCGGCATGCTCGCCGGCTTGACCTCATAGCGCACCGCGAAGTCTTCAGTCGTCTCGCCGAAGTTCCAACCAGCCGTGAACGCCGCAGTGTTGGCCGCGATCAGATCCGGCTTCGCGGCAAACTTGCGGGCCAGGAACTTGAGCGTCGACTCGTACGGTCGCGAGTAGAGCCACGACAGCAGCCCGAGCGCGAACATGTTCTTCGCGCGCTCGGCATCCTTCTTCGGCACGTTCAAGGAATCGAGGGCCTTGATCGTCATGCTCGTCAGACCGACCGGATGCAGGGCGAAACCGTCGAGACTGCCGTCCTCCAGAGGGTTCGACTCGTAGCCGACCTTCGCGAGGTTACGAGGCGTGAACTCGTCGGTGTTGACGATGATCTCGGCGCCGCGCGGCAGATCCGGCAGGTTTGCCTTCAGCGCCGCGGGGTTCATCGCGACCAGGACGTTGGGCGCGTCGCCCGGCGTCAGGATGTCGTAGTCGGCGAAGTGCACCTGGAAGCTCGACACCCCGGGGAGGGTGCCGGCCGGGGCGCGGATTTCCGCCGGGAAATTGGGGAGAGTTGAGATGTCATTGCCAAGCTGGGCGGTCTCGGATGTAAACCGATCTCCGGTG
>DATFRR010000183.1:0-26094 GCA_035263025.1 Micromonosporaceae bacterium | reverse complement strand
GCGGAACACGGCCGCATCGCCGACGCCGTCGACCGGCGCTACGTGAACATCTCGCCGCAGCACCGGCTCTGGGATGACTACGACTATGACGAGGCGGCGGGACCGGCGAGGTTCCTTGCCGACCGCTATCTCGATCTCGCTCGGGAAGGCGCTCGCGATCTCGGTGTCGTGATGACGACGCTCGCCGCGGCCATCACCGAGCCGACCGTTGTGCACTGCTTCGCTGGCAAGGACCGCACCGGTGTGGTGATCGCGTTGACGCTCGCCGCCCTGGGTGTCGACGCCGGGGACATCGCCAACGACTATGCGGTGTCCAACGACTGGTCGGTGCGCTTCACGGCGGACAACATCCGGCCGCACTGGATACCCGCGCCCCGCGAGGCGATGACGATGTTCCTCGCCGACGTCGCGACTACGTACGGCTCGGTGTCCGCCTATCTCGAGAGCATCGGCATGAAAGCGTCGGACATCGAGGCACTGCGCGACAACCTGGTCGCCTGACGGCTCACCGATTGACCGCACACCGGATTGGTAGCGCGTCGGGTCGGCGTACCCGTCAAATGACCTTCTGCATCCAACCGTGCCGATCCGGACGGCGGCCGTGCTGGATGTCGAGAAGCTCCTCGCGAAGGCCGGTCGCAAAGTCGCCGATGCCGACGGCGAAGTCGCCATCGTGGCCACGGACCGTGCCGATCGGCGTGATCACGGCGGCCGTGCCACACGCGAACACCTCGGTGAGTCGACCGGTCGCGGCGTCCGCACGCCACTCGTCGATCGAGTACGCACGCTCGACCGTCTTCACGCCACGATCGGCGGCGAGAGTGATGATCGAGTCGCGGGTGACGCCCGGCAGGATCGTGCCGCCCAACGGTGGCGTGATGATCGTGTCGTCGTCCATGACGAAGAACAGGTTCATGCCGCCCAGCTCATCGACGTAGCGCCGCTCTACCGCGTCCAGGTAGACCACCTGGTCGCAGCCGTTGCGGATCGCCTCCGCCTGAGCGGACAGGCCCGCCGCGTAGTTGCCGCCACACTTCGCAGCACCGGTGCCGCCGGGCGCCGCGCGGGTGAACTCGTCGGAGATCCAGATCGTGATTGGCTTGATGCCGCTCTTGAAGTACGCACCGGCCGGCGACGCGATCACCAGATACATGTATTCCGACGACGGCTTCACGCCGAGGAACACTTCCGAGGCAAACATGAACGGCCGAAGGTAAAGACTCGTGTCGTCGCCGGTCGGGATCCAGTCCTTATCGATCGTGACAAGTTGGCACAGCGAGTCGATGAACAGCCCGGCCGGCATCTCCGCCATCGCCATCCGCTCGGCGGAGCGCTGGAACCGCCGGGCGTTGGCCTCCGGCCGGAACAGCGCCACGCCGCCGTCGACCGTGTGATATGCCTTCAGCCCCTCGAAGATCTCTTGCGCATAGTGCAAAACCGCGGTCGCCGGGTCGATCGTGATCGGCCCGCGGGACTCGACCCGGGCGTCGTACCACCCCTTCGACTCAGCGTAACGGATGGTGATCATGTGATCGGTGAAGATCCGACCGAAGCCTGGGTTGGCCAGCAGACCAGCGCGTTCGGTGGCCGATACCGGCGCCGGATTCGGATGAATCTCGAAGTCGAGGCTCTCACCACCACTCATCGCACTGACCTCCGTGTCACATCGTGGGAAAGGCTGGTGTTTGAAACTTACCCCGCGCAGCTCGGAAACGGGTGGGACGGAACCCGCGCACAGCGTGGCGAATACCGAACGTAACGGGCACACGAACACGAGGTTGCCTCGCGAGATTCGTGCGCGACATCCGGTCGCGGTCAGCCGGTCAGCTTGCGGCCGCGGCCAAGCGGTCGCCGACCGCTTGGGTCCGCAGCGCACCCGGTGTGCGCGCGGCCAGGTCCGCGGCGACCGCTTCGGTCACGCGTGCTGCCGCGTCGTCGTGGCCGAGATGCTGCAGCAGCAGAGCCACCGAGAGTACGGCGGCGGTCGGGTCTGCGACGCCGCGGCCCGCGATGTCCGGCGCGGATCCGTGCACCGGCTCGAACATCGACGGGTATGCGCGATCGGGGTTGATGTTCCCGCTCGCGGCGAGTCCGATGCCGCCAGTGACGACGGCGGCGATGTCGGTGAGGATGTCACCGAACAGGTTGTCGGTGACGATGACGTCGTAGCGCTGCGGCTGCGACACGAGGAACATCGCGGCCGCGTCGACATGCTGATAGTCCGTGCTGACGGTCGGGAACTCGGCCGCGACGTCCGCGAACGTCCGCGACCAGAGCCCGCCGGCATGGGTGAGCACGTTCGTCTTGTGGACGAGCGTGACCTTCCGCCGATCCCGCCGTGCCGCGCGTGCGAACGCATCCCGGATCACCCGCTCGACGCCGTGTCGCGTGTTGAGGCTTTCCTCGGTCGCTACCTCGGCGCTGGTGTTCTCGTGCATGGTGCCGCCGGCGCCGGCGTAGAGGCCTTCGGTGCCTTCCCGAACCACGACCATGTCGATCTCGCCGGTCTTGACGTTTGCCAGCGGGCTCGCGATGCCCGGCCACAGGCGGGCGGGGCGCAGGTTCACATACTGGTCGAAGGCGAACCGCAGTCGCAGCAACAGGCCACGTTCCAGAACGCCCGGTGGGACGCTCGGATCGCCGACGGCGCCGAGCAGGATCGCGTCGTGGCCGGCAAGCTCGGCCAACACCGAGGAGGGCAGCACCTCGCCGGTCCGGTGATAGCGGCCGGCACCGAGGTCGTAGTCGGTCAGCTCGACGCCGGGCAGCACCGCCCGAAGCACCTTGGTCGCCTCCGCGGTCACCTCAGGGCCGATGCCGTCGCCCCCGACCACCGCAACGCGTGCCACGATCACGCTCTCCTTCGCCTCGGCGCCGCGCCTCTCGAACGCTGCGGCCGGCACCTCTCGAACTGTGCCGCCGGCGGCGATGAGATGGCGCTGTCACACCGATTGTCACGCGCCGGACGCGCTACCCAACGAACGTTAAGTCATGCGTCCTACTTAGCGAAACGTGCGTCCCAAATGCTGGCAGTCGGCAAGCGTGCGCCAAGCGCGTCACGCCAGGCTTCTCGGGCACCGCGCGTGTGACAGGAGGCGATCTTCGGTGCGGATGTGGTGAACTTTTCGACTGTGGACCCCGTCGAGACGCCGGTCAGCTGGCTCGATCTGTCCGAGGACGTACGCCGACAAGTCAAGGCCGGCTATCCCACGCGGCGGCTGGCGCCAGCCGAGGCACGTGCCGCGGTCTCGTGGGCCAGACAGCGCCGCCGCGTCTTGGATCGCGCGGCGTTCGCGGCCGCGGCAGTCGTCACACTGGTGGCACTGTGGACGATCGTCGCGCTGATGGCCACGTCCGTTCGCGGCGCGCTCGCGCCGTCGACGAGCACCGTGGTCGGCATTGCGGTCGCCGCGGCAGCACTCGGCGCGTGGGCCGTGTGCGTGACGAACCGCCACGCAGCGATCCGCGTCGAGGCGGCGTACCTTGCGGATGCCTTGCCGCTAACTGGTTCCCCGACAGGCACCGGGAGTTCGACCTCTGCCGTCGCGGGCACCGCGCCGGCATCGGTGAACTGGCGGCACAGTCGCGCGTTCCGAGCAGCGCGGGCAAGCCTCGCCGCCGCCCTAGCGGTCGCCATCGATGTCGCGGTCATCTGGCTCGCGGCGCGACACCGGCCGGCCGCCGACGTCATACCCATCGTCGTCGTCCAGGTCGCCGCGTGGGCGTACGTCGTCGGCCGCTGGGCGTACGGGTGGCCGTGGCCGGTCGCGTCGTCGTACCCGCATCTCGCCACGCTGGACGGGCACGAGATGCGCATCCATCCGCTCGGGCTGACCGTGCCGTGGCACCGGGTCACGCGCGTCCGGTTCGGGGTCGCGAACACCGGCGTCGCGGTGCTGTGGCACGTCGACGATCCAGCGGCCGTCGTCGCCGATGCCCCGGTGAGCCCGGCCCAGCAGCGGCGCCTTCTTCGTTGGCTCTACGCGAACGGCAGCGCGATCCGCCTCACCGAGTCGCAGATGCTCGAGGCGCCCGAAGCCGTCTACGCCTCCGCCGAAACGATTCGCAATGGGCGCCTTTCCGCGTTCCGGATCTCCGCACCGTTGCCGAGTCAGTCGTCGGCGACCAGCGACGATCGGTAGCGGGTCGGCGGCGCAGCCCAAGCCCAGCGCGGCGCAGCCCAGCGCGGCGCAGCCCAGCGCAGCCCAAGCCGCCGGACACGGCTGCGCCCCGCCCGGGGGCTTGGGCGGGGCGCAGGATCTCCAGTGTGTGTTGGTTGGGATTACTTCGACTTACCGGTATTGCTTCGACTTACGGCAGTTGGTTGCGTACCCGTCAGTGGTGCGTCGGGCTGTCGTCCGCGCCGTGACCACCGTTGTCGTCACCCGGCGGGTCATCGCTGCCACCCCGGCCGTGATCGTCGGACGGCGACGGTGCAACCGTCGGACCGCCCGAGCCACGGTTGCCACCATGGTCGTCCGCGTCGACGGCGGTCTTTCCGGTGGCCACGCCGTTCGCGCACGTGACCGACACCTTGAGGTCCTCCGCGACATCACTCTCGAAGCGCACGCTTACCACTGCCGCCGGTCCGGAGACCGGATCGTCGGCGCGGAACCCGCTGTTCGGAGTCCATCGCAACAGCGTCGCGACGTTGCCCGAGCAACGGACGACGACCGTACCGGCCGCCGAATTGACGACCTGCGAGCCGCCCGCCGCTGGGGCGGCCGCCACGCTCGTCGAGTCGGTCTCCGCGGGAGCCGCGGACAGCAGGTGGGCCACGTCCGAGCGACTCAACACGTTGTGACCGTCTCCGGTCGTTGCGGCGTTTACGGCCGCCGCACCCGCGCCGACGGCGACGAGCGCTGCGACGCCGCCCAGCGTCAAACTGATCCATCGGTTTCTCATGCCACCTACCGTGCCTGACGGTTTGCTAAGAGAACGCTAAGCGCAAGTCAAGCCTTGCCTGTGATCTTCAAGTGCTTCCACGGCGCATGTACCGTCGCCGTATGCCGCACATTCTCGTGGTCGAGGACGACTCTTCCGTCCGGACCGCGTTGCTCCGCGCGCTCGCCGATCGAGGGTACGCCACCAGCTCGGCCGCGACCGGAATGTCTGGTCTCGCCTCGGCCGTCGACGGTCAACCCGATCTTGTCGTGCTCGATCTCGGCCTGCCCGATGTGGACGGCGGGGAGCTGTTGCGCATGTTGCGGGCGGTGAGTCCGGTGCCCGTGATCGTCGCCACCGCGCGCGACGACGAGAAGCAGATCGTGCGCGCACTCGACGCCGGCGCGGACGACTACCTGATCAAGCCGTTCGGTGCCGCCCAACTCGATGCGCGCATCAGGGCGGTGCTGCGGCGCACCGTCTCGCCCGACGACGGGCGGCCGGCCGTCATCGAGGTGGGCGGCCTGACCATCGACCCGAACTCGAGGATCGCCTCGCTGGACGGTGCGTCGCTTGACCTCAGTGCACGCGAATTCGATCTGTTGCGATATCTGGCCGAGCGGGCCGATCAGGTGGTGAGCAAGCGCGAACTGCTGACCGAGGTGTGGCGGCTGCCGTACGGCGGCGCCGACAAGACCGTCGATGTGCACCTGTCGTGGCTGCGGCGCAAGCTCGGTGAGACCGCGCAGGCGCCGCGTTATCTGCACACCGTACGGTCGGTCGGCGTACGGCTGACGGCGCCCGGAGCGCAACCGTGATACGGATGGCACGCCGTCGCGGCGAGGGATCCGGCGTACGTCGGCAGCTGTTCACGCTCGTTGCCGTGACGATGACGCTGGTGTTGCTCGCATTCCTGATCCCGCTCGGCATCGTGCTGCGTGGCACCGCCGCGGATCGAGCGATCGGGATGGCGACACAGGCAGCGCAGGGCCAAGCGGCACTGATCGCCGCGGATCCGGAAGCCGCCAACGCGATCAGCGGCGACGATGTGGCGCCCGGGCTCGCCGTCACGGTGTTCCTGCCGAACGGTACGGTGGCCGGCCAGCCCGCAGCGCGTACTCAGTCCGTCGAGCTAGCGAGCCGCGGTCGCGCGTTCACTGCCGCGTCGGGCAGCGGCGTCGAGGTGCTCGTACCGGTACAGGGCCTGCCCGGCGGGACGGCGGTGGTCCGCGCCTACGCGTCGCCGACCTTGCTGCACCAGGGCGTCGGCCGTACGTGGGCGGTGTTGATCGCACTGGGGCTCGCGCTGCTCGTCGTGGGCCTCGTGCTCGCGGATCGCCTCGGGCACCGCTTGGTGGCCGCCGTCACCGGGCTCGCCGCGACCGCCGACCGGCTCGCCGAAGGCGATCTCGACGCGCGTGCCGAGCCGACTGGGCCGCGTGAGCTGCGCCGTGTCGGCGCCGAGTTGAACCGCCTCGCCGCTCGCATCACGGAACTGCTTGCTGCCGAGCGCGAGGAGGTCGCCGATCTCGCGCACCGACTGCGTACCCCGGTCACCGCGCTGCGCCTCGACGCCGAGGCAGTCGCGGATCCGGATGATCGGCAACGAGTCAACAGCGACGTCGATCACCTAGCGCGGATCGTCGACGAAGTGATCCGGACCGCGCGGCGGCCGGTGCGCGAGGGCGCCGGCGCGCACGCCGACCTCGCCGCCGTGGTGGCGTCACGGGTGGCGTTCTGGACGCCGCTCGCCGAGGACGACGGTCGCGCGATGGAATCCTTCGTATCCGCAACTCCGGTGCTCGTCCGCGCCACCGAGTCCGACGTCGCGGCGGCGGTGGACGCCCTGATTCAGAACGTCTTTGCGCACACGCCGGACGGCACCGGCATGCGCGTCGAGGTCACCGCTCGCTCGGACGGCGGCGGCATGCTGTTGGTCGCCGACGACGGACCGGGGTTCGCGGACTCCGACGTCGAGCGCGGCGCGGCCGAGCGTGGCGTCTCCGGCTCATCCACCGGACTCGGGCTCGACATCGCCCGGCGGACCGCAGAAGCCTCCGGCGGCTCGATGCGCATCGGTCGCGGCCCGCACTCGCCGGACCACACAAGTCAACTTCCGTCCGGCGCACTCATCACCGTGATCTTCGGCGCCGCCCAAGATCCACCACCCGGCAGAATCTGAGTCGCCATCCCGTGCCGATTCCACCGCACAGTGGATCATCGCCGCCCACCCGCCACACCACTGCACCACGGCCACAGTTCCGCATCACGTACACCGGGAAAGCCTTAACCCACCGCCGATCGACCAACAGCGCTAAGCGCAGGGCTTCGGGGCGGCTTGCCCACGAAGACCTAGAACGCTTTGTCAGTCGAGCGGGCAAGCCGCCCCGAAGCCCGAGACCGCAACCACAAACGACTCAAGCAGTATCGGTAAGCGGCCGATCGACCCAGGACATCATGGACCGCAGGCGAGAACCAGTCTCCTCGATCGGATGCGCCGCACCTTGTTCGCGGAGTTTCGTGAAGTTCGGACGGCCCTCGTCGTCCTCGGCGACCCATTCCCGGGCGAACTCGCCGTTCTGGATCTCGCCGAGAATGCGGCGCATCTCGTTCTTCACGCGTTCGTCGATCACTCGCGGACCGCGCGTGACGTCGCCGTATTCGGCCGTATCCGAGACGCTGTAACGCATGCGCGCGATCCCGCCCTCGTACATCAGGTCGACGATCAGCTTCAACTCGTGCAGGCACTCGAAATACGCGACCTCGGGTGCATACCCGGCCTCCGTCAGCACCTCGAATCCGGCCTGCACCAACGCGGTCGTGCCACCGCAGAGCACGGCCTGCTCGCCGAACAGGTCGGTCTCGGTCTCTTCGGTGAACGTGGTACGGATCGCGCCAGCGCGCGTTCCGCCGATTGCCTTCGCGTAGGACAACGCGAGTGCGAACGCACCGCCGGTGGCATCCTGTTCGACGGCGACCAGCACCGGGACGCCCTTGCCGTCCACGAACTGCCGACGTACCAAGTGTCCGGGACCCTTCGGCGCCACCATCGCAACGTCGACGTCGGACGGCGGCTGGATCAGCCCGTACCGGATGTTGAAGCCGTGGCCGAAGAACAGTGCCTTGCCGGCGGTGAGCGACGGCGCGATGTCCTCGGCATAGATCTTCCGTTGCGCCGTGTCCGGCGCCAGGATCATGATGACGTCCGCCTCGGCGGCGGCCTCGGCCGGCGTGACGACGCGCAGTCCTTGCTCCCCCGCCTTCGCGCGGCTGCGCGACGAGGCAGGCAGGCCGACCCGCACGTCGACGCCGGAGTCGCGCAGCGACAGGGCGTGCGCGTGACCCTGACTGCCGTAGCCGATGACCGCGACCTTGCGGCCGGCGATGACCGACAGGTCAGCGTCGTCGTCGTAGTAAACCTCTGCGGTCACGAGAACTCCTTATGCCGTTGCGAGATGCCGCTTTCAAACCCGTGGGCGCTGCCTGAGCGGCGCATTGAGCGCAGTGCTGCGGATCGCTTACGCAGCCCGCAGTGTGGGCGCGGTAATGGACCGGGAGCCGCGACCGATCGCGACCAGACCGGACTGGACCATTTCCTTGATGCCGTACGGTTCCAGGTCGCGCAGCAGCGCGTCGAGCTTGGATGGCGTACCCGTGGCTTCGATGGTGAGCGTGTCGGCTGCGACGTCGACCACATGTGCCCGGAACATCGTCACGGTTTCGAGCACCTGTGCGCGTTGGGTGCGGTCCACGCGTACCTTCACGAGCAGCAGCTCGCGTTGCACCGCCGCTTCCGCCTCCAACTCCACGATCTTCAGTACGTTCACGAGCTTGTTGAGCTGCTTCGTGACCTGTTCGAGCGGCGAGGACTCGGCGTTGACCACGATCGTGATGCGCGAGACCTCCGGGTGTTCGGTCTCGCCCACCGCGAGCGAGTCGATGTTGAACCCGCGGCGGCTGAACAACTGCGAGACGCGCGCCAGCACGCCGGGCTTGTTCTCCACCAGAACGGAGAGCGTGTGCATGGTCATGCTGGGTCCTCGCGAAATCGTGAGCGGAGCGAGCGATTTTGTGGGGTGCTCATCAGACATCGTCCTCGTCGAAGATCGGACGGACTCCGCGGGCGAACATGATCTCGTCGTTGCTCGTGCCGGCCGCGACCATCGGCCACACCATGGCGTCCTTGCCAACCACGAAGTCGATCACCACCGGTGCGTCGGTGATCGCCATCGCGGCCTCGATGGTCTTGTCGACGTCCGCCGCGCTTTCGCAGCGCAGCCCCACGCAGCCAAGCGCCTCGGCCAGCTTTACAAAGTCGGGTACGCGGTGCTTGTGCGTCCCGAGATCGGTGTTCGAGTAGCGCTCGTTATAGAAGAGCGTCTGCCATTGGCGGACCATACCGAGGTTGCCGTTGTTGATGACGGCGACCTTGATCGGGATGCCTTCCAGCGCGCACGTGGCGAGTTCCTGGTTGGTCATCTGGAAGCAGCCGTCACCGTCGATCGCCCAGACGCTGGAGGCCGGACGTCCGACCTTCGCACCCATCGCGGCCGGTACGGCGTAGCCCATGGTGCCGAGGCCACCGGAGTTGAGCCAGGTGCCCGGCGTCTCGTACGAGATGAACTGCGACGCCCACATCTGGTGCTGTCCGACGCCGGCGACGTAGATCGTCGGCGAGCCGTCGGAGGCGCGCGTGAGCTCGCCGATGCGCTGGATGACGTATTGCGGGGCGAGCGATCCGTCGGGCGGCTCCTCCCAGCCGAGCGGGCAGCGCTCACGCATATCCTCGATGGCACGCCACCAAGCGGCGAGCCGACCGCCGCGCTGGTCGGTCGCGCCGTCGGCCTTGGCGCCGTCGGCCTTGACGCCGGCGGCCTTGGCACCGTCGGCCGCCGACCCGCCTTCGGCCGCGATGACCGCGCACAGCTCGTCGATGACGTGCTTCGCGTCGCCGACGATCGGCACGTCAACGGCACGGTTCTTGCCGATCTCGGCCGGATCGATGTCGGCGTGCACGATGTGGGCGCCGGGCGCGAAGCTGTCCAGGTGCCCGGTCACGCGGTCGTCGAAGCGTGCGCCGAGGGCGACGATCAGATCCGACTTCTGCAGCGCGTACACCGCGGCGACCGTCCCGTGCATGCCCGGCATGCCGAGGTGTTGTGGATGGGAATCCGGGAACGCGCCCCGCGCCATCAGGGTGGTCACGACCGGAATGCCGGTCATCTCGGCCAGCCGGGCCAATTGCGGCGCGGCGTTCGCCTTCAGCACGCCGCCACCGACGTAGAGCACCGGTCGCTTCGATCCGGCGATCAGGCGTGCCGCCTCCCGAATCTGCTTGGTGTGCGGGTGGACCGTCGGCCGATACCCGGGTAGATCAAGCGGCGGTGGCCAGGAGAACGTGGTGGCCGCCTGCAATATGTCCTTGGGGATGTCGACCAGCACCGGCCCTGGTCGACCGGTGCTGGCGAGATGGAACGCCTCGGCGAGCACCTGAGGCAGTTCGTCGGCCGACTGGACAAGGTAGTTGTGCTTCGTGATCGGCAACGTGATGCCGGAGATATCGGCCTCCTGGAAGCCGTCTGTGCCGATCAGGCCCCTCGAGACCTGACCGGTGATCGCGACGATCGGCACCGAGTCCATATACGCGTCGGCGATCGGCGTCACGAGATTTGTCGCGCCCGGACCGGAGGTGGCCATGCACACGCCAACCTTGCCGGTCGCCTGGGCGTACCCGGTCGCGGCGTGCCCGGCGCCTTGCTCATGTCGTACGAGGATGTGGCGCACCGAGGAATCGAACAGCGGATCGTAGGCGGGCAGGATCGCGCCGCCCGGGATGCCGAACACCACCTCGACGCCGAGCGCCTCGAGCGACCGTACGAGCGCGCCCGCACCGGTGGTCGGCTCGGCGGCGGAGGCCCGGCCTGGCGAGCCCGCGTGCGTCTGGCCCGGCGAGCCGGCGGACGGACGGCCCGTCGAACCGCCGGTCGGACGGCCGGTCGAGGCGGCGGCGGACGATTCCGTCTCGTCGCCGTCCGGAGCGGTCCCGGACGGTTGGCCCGCGCCGCGGGACTGGCCAGTCGAGGCGGGCGGATGGATGCGCTGCGCCAGGACTTCGGGTGTCGGGATGTTCATCGGTCAAGTCTTTCGCTTCGGGTCGTCGGTGCCGACCGGTTCTGCGGTCCGGTGACCAGTGCAACCGGATCCGTTAACTAGAGCAACAAAAAAGCCCGCGTGCCGAACGGCACGGGGCTTGCGCACACTCCTCGGTGGAAGAGCGTGCGCCTAGCTAAGTACTCGGATCCAGCTGCGGACGGACATGCCACAACTCTGACCCATCTCACGCCCTGAGTCAAGGCGTCTCACATCTTGGGCACGTCACGCGCGAATCCGTACCCCACCGCCGTCGGAGGCAGTGCTCAACCGGCTCGGATCGCGGGATTACGCGTGACGTTGTCGCGGTGCGCTCGACGGCGCCGCATCAAGCGGTGTGCTCGACGGCTCCGCGCTCAGCAACGCGACCACGTGCTCGGCGGCCATCGGGCGACCGAAGAGATCTCCCTGGCCCAGCGCACAGCCGGCCTCCTCCACGACCGCTCGCTGTGCGGCGTCGCCGACCCCCTCGGCGATCACGTCAAGGGACAGCCGGTTGCCAAGCTGCACGACGACGTCCACGAGCGGCGCCACCGCCCGCGGTGGGCCGCCGATCCCCGGTTCGCCGACCAGCGACCGATCAATCTTGAGAATGTCGACCGGCAGCGACCGCAGCTGTCCAAGCGACGAATATCCGGCGCCGAAGTCGTCCAATGCGATCCGTAATCCAGCCTCGCGCAGCGCGTTCAACCGAACGGCCAACGACTCGACGTCCGGTGCCGCCGAGTGTTCGGTCAGCTCCAGCACGAGACGCTCGGGCGGCAGGTGATGCGATCCCAGCGTCTCCACGACCTGGTGCACGTAGTCCGGCTGGTGTAGCTCGCGCACCGACACGTTCACCGACATCCACAGCTCATATCCGTTGGCGAGCCATCTGGCCAGTTGAGCGCAGGCCTGCTGCATCACCCATCGGTCGATCGCCGTGATGAGCCCGACCTCCTCCGCGATCGGGATGAACTCGTCGGGCGGCACCCGGCCGAGCTCCGCGTTGTGCCAGCGAATCAGTGCCTCCATGGCCACCGCGCGGCCATCCGGCAAGGTCACGATCGGTTGGTACGCCAACGTGAACTCGTTTGCCCGCAACGCGTCGCGCAGGTTCTGTTCGATGCGGATGCGGCGCTGCGCATAGTCGTCGTATGCGGCGTCATAGCGCTGGACGGCACCCGCACCGCTGCGCTTGGCGAATCGCAGCGCGACATCCGCGTTACGCAACAGTGTGGGTACGTCGGACGCCACTCGGCACGGGACGAGACCGATGCTCGCGGCGACGGCGACCGTCCCGGTATGGGTCTCGTACGGCGCCGCGAGCGCTGACACGAGTCGGTCGACGACGCCGTCCGCCACGTGTCCATCCGCCACGTTCCCGTCCGCGACGTGCCCGTCGGCATCATCGCGATCCACGTCGTCCGCGTCCGGGCAGAGTACGACGGCGAACTCGTCACCACCGGTGCGCGCCGCCACGTCGGCCGGCCGGAGTACGGACCGCAGACGCGCGCCGACCTCGGCGAGCACCGCGTCACCGGCGTCATGGCCCCGTACGTCGTTGACGTTGGTAAAGCGATCGAGGTCGAGCATCACCAACAATCCGTCGCGGCGCTCGGCGATCACGGTGTCGAGTGTGGACATGAGACTTCGCCGGTTGCCCACGCCGGTGAGCGGATCGGTATATGCGAGTTCGCGCAAGCGCTGTTGGTCGGCGTGCAGTCGAGCGAGATAGCGACGGCCGTCGGCCAGCGCCAGCGCCTGTCGCAGCACGAGGACGAAGCCGGTCAGTACGCTGATGATCGCACCGACCTCGTCCGGCGGGCCGCCGACGACAAGCTGTACGAGGATCATGCTGAGCGCGACGCCGACGGTGGCGAACGGCAGACCCCACCGGGTCGGGGCACCCTGCGGCGCGGGTGCGATCAGCCGGCGACCGACCGATGCGGCGTACCCGATCGAGGCCATCCCGATGGTCGCCAGCAACCCGGACGTCGCCACTGTGGCGGGGCTGCGGAAGTCGGCCGCTGCGATGACCGTACCCGTGCCGCCGAACGCGACCGCGACCACGCCGAACATGAGCAGACCGGCGGCCTGGCGCGGCGGCGGCGTCTGCAGGATCGTGACAACCGTGACGCCCGCCGCAGTGGCCGCCGCGACGAGTGCCACGGACGTCGCGATCCACGACAGATCGTGGTGCACCGTGATGTGGCCACCCGGCGCGAACCACAGCCCGGCGATGATCCAACCCGCAAGCGCCAGCGCGCACGTGACCTGCAGGCCGTCCACCGCCCGTCGCAAGCGTGCCGCGGCCGATTCAGGTTGAGACGGCAACATCTCCACCGCCGCCAGTAGCAGCCCGACGCTGAGCACGACGCCTGCCGCGGCGACGACAGTCTCGGCGGTGCTGCCGTGATCGGCGCTGGGCGGCGCGGCGAGCATGAGTCCCGTCGAGCCGAGCCAGCCGACGGCGCTCGTCGCGATGCCGGCGCAGACCAGGTTGACCCACCACAGGCGTATCCCGTGCCGGGAACGCGCGATCGCCACCATGGCGCCCACTGCGCTGGCCCCCACCAGCAGTGCGACGATCGTCCACCATGCATTGAGGGCCACGCATACACTCTGCCGGACCTGAACGATATTTCAATACCTTGCGTACGCTGCGACGTTGTGTGAGCCGACGCGGTGCGCATCCGCCCAGCCGGCACGCCATCGTCGGCTATCCGACTTCGCGTCACGCTTCCTACCTGGTGGAACACCAGACCTTGACGGCGCTGCCATACCCCGTCGGTGGCATGCTGGTGGGATGCCCGAGTTGCGGTCCAGAACCTCGACACACGGTCGGACGATGGCCGGTGCCCGTGCGCTGTGGCGGGCCACCGGGATGACCGACGAGGACTTCGGCAAGCCGATCGTCGCGATCGCGAACAGCTTCACCCAGTTCGTACCGGGCCATGTCCACCTCCGCAACCTCGGCGCTTTGGTGGCCGACTCGGTAGCCGAGGCCGGCGGCGTCGGGCGCGAGTTCAACACGATCGCGGTCGACGACGGCATCGCGATGGGCCACGGCGGCATGTTGTATTCCTTGCCGAGCCGTGAGCTGATCGCCGACGCGGTGGAGTACATGGTCAACGCGCACTGCGCCGACGCACTGGTCTGCATCTCGAACTGCGACAAGATCACGCCCGGGATGCTTCTCGCGGCGCTGCGGCTGAACATCCCGACGGTGTTCGTGTCCGGTGGCCCGATGGAGGCCGGCAAGACCGTCGCGATCGAGGGAGTCGTGCACTCCCGCATCGACCTGATCGACGCCATGATCGCGTCGTCCAACGCCGCGGTGACCGATGACCAACTCGGTGCCATCGAACGATCCGCGTGCCCCACCTGCGGCTCCTGTTCCGGCATGTTCACCGCGAACTCGATGAACTGCCTTACCGAGGCGATCGGGCTCGCGCTGCCGGGCAACGGCTCGACGCTCGCCACGCATGCAGCTCGCCGCGCACTCTTCGAACGCGCCGGTCGGATCGTCGTCGACCTCGCCAGCCGCTACTACGACGGCGATGACACGTCCGTGCTGCCGCGGTCGATCGCGACCCGGTCGGCGTTCGAGAACGCGGTCGCGCTCGACGTCGCGATGGGCGGCTCGACCAACACGGTGCTGCACCTTTTGGCCGCCGCCCGGGAGGCCGAACTGGACTTCGGTGTCGCCGACATCGACGCGGTGTCGCGTCGTGTGCCGTGTGTCTGCAAGGTCGCGCCGAACACGCCGACGTACCACATGGAAGACGTACACCGCGCCGGTGGCATCCCGGCGATCCTCGGCGAGTTGGACCGGGCGGGGCTGCTGAACCGGGACGTGACCACGGTGCATTCCGCGACCGTCGACGAGTGGTTGTCCACGTGGGACGTCCGGGGTGGCGCGCCGTCGCCGGACGCGGTCGAGCTCTTCCACGCGGCGCCGGGCGGCGTACGGACGACGGAACCGTTCTCCACGAACAACCGATGGGATCGACTCGACACGGACGCGAGCGACGGCTGCATCCGCGACCTCGCGCATGCCTACTCGGTCGACGGCGGCCTCGCGATCCTGCACGGAAACCTTGCCGTTGACGGATGCGTCGTGAAGACCGCCGGCGTCAGCGAGGACCTGTGGTCGTTCGCCGGCCCGGCCCGGGTGTTCGAGTCACAGGAGGCCGCCGCGACCGGCATCCTCAAGGGCGAGATCGTCGCGGGAGACGTCGTTGTCATCCGGTACGAGGGGCCCAAGGGCGGCCCGGGCATGCAGGAGATGCTCTACCCGACGTCGTTCCTCAAGGGCCGCGGTCTCGGCAAGGCGTGCGCGCTGATCACCGACGGACGGTTCTCCGGCGGGACGTCGGGCCTGTCCATCGGCCACATCTCGCCAGAGGCGGCGGCCGGCGGGCTGATCGCGCTGATCGAAGACGGCGACATCATCGAGATCGACATCGCGAGCCGGTCGCTACGGCTCGCCGTCGCCGACGACGTCGTCGACGCGCGCCGCGTCGCGCAGGAGAAGCGCGACCGGCCGTATACGCCGGTGGACCGCGACCGTACGGTGTCGGCGGCACTTCGGGCGTACGCGTCGATGACCACGAGCGCGTCGGACGGTGCGTACCGGCGGGTGCCCGAATAGGCACATGCCCGAATTGTCGGATGGCCGATAGGCGGGTCGGCTCGCATCGATGCGTTTCACCGACCACCATGGGGCGTATGCAGGAAACGCCCGAGGAACTCGACGCACTGCAGGCGTTGCTGGACCAGTCGATCGCGACCCGCAACCGCCATCTCCTCGGCATCGTACGACCGGAGCGACGGCTGTCTGCGAGCCAGATCGCCACCGAGTTGACCGGTATGAAGGTGTTGGTCGTGGCGACCGTGACGGCGGCCGGTGAGCCTCGCACCAGTTGCCTCGACGGGCACTTCATGCACGGCGCGTGGGTGTTCAGCACGGATGCCAGCGCGGTGAAGGCACGGCATATCAAGGCGCGGCCGGCGGTCAGCGCGACGCATGTGGACGGCGAACGGCTCGCCGTCTTTGCACACGGCAACGCGGAATACATCGACCAGGACTCCCCCGACTTTGCCCCGCTCGACGCCTACTTCACCGGCTACTACGGCTCGTCGCCGACCACATGGGGACCGAACGTGGTCTTCTTTCGGCTGCACGCCACGTGGATGCTGGGGTACGCGGCCGATGCCGAGAGTTTCCCGCAAGCGTGACGCGTCCGTCGTTTCGGTCGCCATGATCAACAGATCCGGTAGCATCTAGGTTTCCGCGACTGGCGTGGCACAAGGTGGAAACGACCACCGGGAAGCGACACGACCGAGCACCGCGCGCCTGGGTGCCGGCCACTTGGCAAAGGGGATATCCGTGCACGTACCACCGATCCCACATCTGGCCGCCGAGGACCCACATCTCGCCGCGCTCATTGAGGGCGAGGCAGCGCGCCAGCACGACAAGCTCCGCATGATCCCGTCGGAGAACTATGTGTCCGCCGCGGTACTCGAGGCGACGGGTACTGTTCTGACGAACAAGTATTCCGAGGGGTACGCGACCAAGCGCTACTACGAGGGACAGCAGTTCGTCGACCCGATCGAACAACTCGCCGCCAGCCGCGCTCGCGAACTGTTCGGCGTGGATCACGCCAATGTCCAGCCGTACTCGGGCTCGCCGGCGAACCTCGCCGTCTATCTCGCGTTTGCGACACCGGGCGACACGTTCCTGTCACTCGAGCTTGCCCATGGCGGCCACCTGACGCATGGCTCGCCGGTGTCGGCCACCGGCAAGTGGTTCCGGCCGGTGCACTACGGCGTCGACCGCGCGACCGGACGCATCGACATGACCCGGGTACGCGAGATCGCACTCGCCGAGCGACCGAAGATGATCTTCTGTGGCGGTACGGCGATCCCACGTACCATCGACTTCCCCGCGTTCGCGGAGATCGCGCGCGAGGTGGACGCGCTGCTGGTCGCGGACATCGCACACATCGCCGGCTTGATCGTCGGCGGCGCGCACCCGTCGCCGGTCGGCTACGCCCCGGTCATCTCGACGACCACCCACAAGACGCTGCGCGGGCCACGTGGCGCGATGTTGATGTGCGATGCCGACCACGCGACCGCGGTCGACAAGGCGGTGTTCCCCGGGTTGCAGGGCGGTCCGCACAACCACACGACCGCCGGCATCGCGGTTGCGTTGCACGAGGCGGCGCAGCCGAGCTTCCGGACGTACGCACACCAGATCGTGGCGAACGCCAAGGCGCTCGCGGATTCGCTGAACGAACGCGGCTTCGACCTCGTCTCCGGCGGTACGGACAACCACCTGATTCTGATCGACCTGACGAACAAGGGCATCGAAGGCAAGCCAGCGGCCAAGGCACTGGATGCGGCCGGCATCGAGCTGAACTTCAACACGGTGCCGTTCGACCCACGGAAGCCGTGGAGCCCGTCGGGCATCCGGTTGGGTACGCCGGCGCTGACCACGCGTGGTCTCACCGAGGCGCACATGCCACAGATCGCGGCGTGGATGGACGACGCGGTCGCGGCCGCGATCAAGGACGACACCGACGCGATCGCTCGGATCGCCCACGCGGTCGCCGAGCTGCTCGCCGACTTCCCGATGCCCGGCTACCCCGACTGACCGCTGCGCCCAGCCGCGGCCAGTCATGACCTTGCGGGGATTTTGATGGATCCGCCATCGGCGTTCCAACCACATCCCCGCAAGGTCACGACTGCACCGGCCGCGCCGCGAAGACGTCGGCGTCACAGGCCGAACAAGGTTGGTTCGTTCGGCGGCACCCGGCGTGGGCGGATCACCCGGTCGGTGGAACAATTCGCCGGTGGAGCGCGTCCGATTTCGTTACAACGTGTCGATCTGCCTTGCCGGCATCCTCGGCTTTCTCGGCGCGATCCCGGTGGCCACCGTCGGATTCGGGCACGGCCCGGTGCACGCGTACGCGTATTTCCTGGTGTTGATCCTGCTGATCCCGCTCGCCGTGGCGGTGTGGGGCGCTCGTGCCGGCACCGACGCCGACGCGGACGGGCTCCGGGTCCGGGCGGCGCTGGCGTCGCGGCGGATCGGGTGGACGGAAGTCGCCGCGCTCGCGCCGGCCGGTCGTCGCGTCTACGTCCGCACCACGGACGGGCGAACGATCCGGCTCGCCGCGGTGAGCCGTAACGATCTTCCGCGGCTGGTCGCGGCGAGCGGTCAGCGCATCAGCCGCGCCACCGTCGCGCCAGATCCGATGTCCGCGGCGGGCGGTCGACACCGAGCCGGCGATCCGGAAACCGAGCCCCCGGTACGCGAACCCGACGCGGAACCCGTCAGCGATCAGTAGTCGCCGGTCACCACGTTTTCCAGCGGCTCACCGGCGACGTAACGCTCGAGTTGCGTACGCACCAGCCGATAAGCCCTCGGCAGCAGCCCGGCGACCGCGCCGCCGACGTGCGGCGTGATGAGGACGTTCGGCATCGACCACAACGGGTGCCCGTCCGGCAGCGGCTCCGGATCGGTGACGTCGAGCACCGCGGAGATCCGGCCGGTGGCGAGTTCCGCGACCAGCGCGTCGGTCACCACGATCGGTCCGCGAGCCGCGTTGACGAGCAGCGCGCCGTCCCGCATCCGGGCCAGGAACGAGGCGTCGACAAGTCCGGTGGTCTCGGTGGTGAGCGGCAGCAGCAGCACGACGACGTCCACGTCCGGTAGCAGCTTCGGCAGGTCGCTCACGCCGTAGACGCTGTCCCGGGCGGTACGCGCCACCTTCACGACGCTCGCCTCGCATGCGATAACGCGGGCGGCCAGCGCCTCACCGATCGCACCGGCGCCGACGATCAGCACGCGTTTGCCGGTCAGCTCCGGCGCGAGCCCGATCTCGTCACGGCCGAGCCAATGTTGCTCGGACTGCGCGCGTACGAAGGCCGGGAACGTACGCAGCCACGTGAGCATCGCGGTGAGCGCCCACTCGGCGGTCGACGCATTGTGTACGCCACGGGCGTCGCACAGCGTCACGGTGTCCGGCAGCCGGCCGATCCACGCGTCCGCGCCCGCACTCAGCAGCTGGACGAGACGCAGGTTGGGCATCGACTCGGTCAACTCGATGATGGGGCCGAACGAAAGGAACGGCGGCACGAGCACGTCGACTTCGGCCGGGTCGCCCGGCAGCTCGTCGACGCTCGGGCAGAGCGCGCCGGTCAACGGCAGGCCGGCGAACAGGTCGCGCGGATACGGGTACGGCAGCCAGACGGTCACGGGTAACGACGATATCTGGCGCGGATCGCGCTGTACGAAAGACCGTGAGCCGGGCGGTTAGGCTGGGGCGCGTGACCGCCCCCGGTTTGCGTACCGTCACGCCGTGCCCGCCGCATGGCGTACGACGATCGGGCGCCCGGCGGTCCATCGCGCGACGTGCCCTGGCGACTGCGACCACGATCGCAGCGGTGGCGGTGACCGTGGCCGGGTGTGCGTTCGGGCCACCGCCACCCGACCAGGGCGGCGAGCCGCCGAACCTGCCGCCACCGTCCGCGTCGATTCCGTCCGACGGCGGCAGCACCACCGTCGATGTGCTGGCCAAGCACCTGTCAACGCCGTGGGGTCTCGCGTTCCTACCGGACGGCACGGCGCTGGTGACGGAACGAGCATCCGGCAAGATCCTGCGCGTCGGGTTGCCACAACTGGCGACCGGGCTGACCGTGACGCCGATCGCGACCGTGTCGGGCATCGACCCGACCGGCGAGGGCGGACTGCTCGGCATCGCGGCTTCGCCGAACGTGACCGCCGACCACACGGTGTTCCTCTACTACTCGACCGCGAAGGACAACCGGATCGGCACCGTACGCCTGCCCGCGTCCGCGTTTGCTCCGCCGGCATCGGCATCGCCCGCCTCACCACCGGGCTCCCCCGCACCGTCCACGGGTCCGGGTTCACCACCGGCCGGCGGCTCGGACGCGCCGCCGCCAGCGATCACGCCGAAGCCCGTCCTGACCGGGATCCCGCGTGGCGCGACGGACAACGGCGGTTGGCTCGCGTTCGGCCCCGACCACATGCTCTACGCGTCGACCGGAGACACCGGACGACCCGCGCTGAGCCAGAATCGTGCGAGCCTCGCCGGCAAGATCCTCCGAATGACCGCCACCGGCCGGCCGGTAGCCGGCGGCTCGCTCGTCTACGCGATCGGACTGCACAACGTCCAGGGCTTCGCCTGGGACGCCGCCGGGCAAATGTTCACGGTCGATACCGCGGGGACCGACGACGGCGTCCTCCCGATCCGAGCCGGCGCGAACTACGGCTGGCCAACGGCCTCGCCGAGTCCGGGCAGCCCGAGCGACTCGCACATCGTCCCGCCGATCCAGACCTTCCCCGCCGACCAGAGCGGATGCGCTGGCGTGGCGGCGATCGATGACATCATCGCCACCGCCTGCCTGACCGGTCAGCGGCTGTGGTTGATGCAGGTCACCGCCGGTGCCGTGTTTGGCGCTCCGCAGCCCGGCCTGGTCGGACAATTCGGCCGTCTTCGCACCACGGTCACCGCGCCGGACGGTTCGCTGTGGATCACCACCTCGAATACCGATGGCGATGGCACGCCGGCCAGCGACGACGACCAGATCCTCCGCGTGGTCATCACCGATGAGGGCGCCGGCCGCCTCTGACGCCGAGACCATGATTTGTTACGGCTCGTCACCACGCGGCCACGCGGCGCTCAAACGTGATCGGCGGGGCGCGTCACAATGTGCGGATTACTCCGACCGTGCGCGGGCATGATTGTCGGGTGGTTGGCGACGGTCGATTCGCGGCATTGGTCGCATCGGCGCGGCGGCGCGCTCGCGATGCGTACGCCGCGGTTCGCCGTACCCGCCAAACCGGCGATGACCACGACGATGATCACGGTAGCGGCGGCCGGGTCGGGCGTCGTGGCTGGCGGGTCGCGGGTCTGATCCTCGCGATCATCACAGTGACCGCCCTCGGCACCGGCATTGCGCTGCGTCTCGGCGGTCACGTCCGCCAGGACATCGGCCCGTTCAGCACGACGTTCGCGCTGCAGCCCTCCACGGCCGGTGGCACGGACGTGCAGATCCCGCCGCTCGGGTCGCTCCGGGTCGACACACACAACGGCCCGGCGCATCTCAGCATCCGCGTGGACAGCCTCGACGAGTCGCGTGCGAAGCGATTCCTGCAGGATCCGCGCAGCGTTCGGCAGGCCAGCGACTCTGCCCTGCCGCAACTCGAGGACGGCGCGGCCCGGCTGCTGATCCAAAGTGCCGCGGTCGCCGTGTTGGGCTCGATGTTGCTCGCGGCGGTCGTCTTCCGGCGGATCGGGCGGGTAGCGGTCTGCGGCGGCCTGGCGCTCGCGGTGGTGCTCGGGTCCGGGGCGAACGCGCTCACGTCGTTCCGCCCACAGGCCATCGAGGAGCCGACCTACCAGGGCCTGCTCGCAAACGCGCCGGCCGTGGTCGGCGACGCACGGACGATCGCGAACCAGTTCGACGCGTACCGCGTCGAGTTGCAAGGCCTGGTCGCGAACGTGAGCCGGCTCTATTCGACGGTCAGCACGCTGCCGGTCTTCCAGCCGAGTCCGGACACGATCCGCGTGCTGCACATCTCCGATCTGCACCTCAACCCGGCCGCATGGTCGGTGATCTCGACCGCGGTCAGCCAGTTCCATATCGATCTGGTGATCGACACCGGGGACATCAACGACTGGGGTACGCCGATGGAGTCCTCGTTCGTCGACCCGATCGGCAAGCTCGGCGTCCCCTACGTCTACATCCGCGGCAACCATGACTCCGAGACGACCGCGCGCGCGGTGGCCCGGCAGCGCAACGCGATCGTGCTGGAGAACAACGTCGTGACGGTCAAGGGGCTGACGATCGCCGGCATCGGCGACCCCCGCTTCACGCCGGACAAGTCGATCGAGAACGAAGCACCACCGAACTCACCGGCCGATCCGGTGCTCGCGTCCGGGCAGATCCTCGCGGACACCATCAGCGCGAACGCCACACCGGTGAACATCGCGCTGGTACATGATCCGGCGTCCGCGACGCCGCTGTCCGGCACGGTGCCACTCGTGCTCGCCGGACACCTCCACCACCGGGAGACCGAATTCCTACCGCCGGTGGCCGGCGAGCAGAAGACGCTGATGCTCGTGGAGGGTTCGACCGGCGGTGCCGGGCTGCGTGGCCTGCAGGGCGAGACGCCGACGCCGCTCGAGATGTCCGTGCTCTACTTCGACACCACCCACACCCTGCAGGCGTACGACGAGATCACGCTCGGCGGCACCGGCGAATCGCAGGTCACGCTGGACCGGCACGTGATCGCGTTCGATACGCCGCCGACCGCGCCGCCGTTGCCGACGCCGTCCGGCTCGTCGTCGAGCCCAACCGACGGCCAGTAGTACTCCCGACAGCGGTTGCGCCGGCCGGCGCGGCGAGCCGGCGGCTACGCCGAAAGCCGCGCCAGGATCATCTCGCGAACGGTCTTCGCGTCGGCCTGGTTGCGCGTTGCCTTCATGACCGCGCCGACGAGTACGCCGGCCGCCTGTACCTTGCCGTCGCGTACCTTCGCCGCGACGTCCGGGTTCGCCTCGATGGCCGCGTCGATCGCCACGGTCAGCGCACCGGTATCCGAGACGACCTCGAAGCCGCGCGCGGTCATCACCTCGGTCGGCGTACCCTCGCCGGCGATCACGCCCTCGAGCACGGTCCGTGCGAGCTTGTCGGTGAGCTTCCCGTCATCCACGAGCCCCTGCAGCTCGGCGACGTCGGCCGGCGCGACGCCGAGCGCGTCGAGGTCGGTGTTCGTGGCGTTCGCGTGGCGCGCCAGCTCGCCCAGCCACCACTTGCGCGCCGCGTCCGGCGTAGTGCCCGCGGCGACCGTCGCCTCGATCAACCCGACGGCGCCCGCGTTGGCCACCGACCGCATGTCGAACTCGGACAGTCCCCACTCGGCGCACAGCCGTCGGCGCCGGTCGCGCGGCAGCTCGGGCAGCGTCGCACGCAACTCCTCGACCCACGCTGCGTCGGGAGCGAGCGGGACGAGGTCCGGCTCCGGGAAGTATCGGTAGTCGGTCGCCTCTTCCTTGCTGCGGCCGCTTGTCGTCTCGCCGGTCTCCTCGTGGAAGTGGCGCGTCTCCTGGATGATCCGCCCACCGGCGTCGAGTACGGCGGCCTGGCGGAGGATCTCACTGCGTACCGCGCGCTCGACACTGCGCAGCGAGTTCACGTTCTTCGTCTCGGTACGCGTGCCCCATGCCTCGCCCGGCCGGTTCAGCGAAGTGTTGACGTCGCAGCGCAACGAGCCTTGCTCCATGCGTACGTCGGAGACGTTCAGTGCCCGGATCACGTCGCGAAGCTCGGTGACGTACGCGCGCGCGACCTCTGGAGCCATCGCACCGGTGCCGGGCACCGGCTTGGTGACGATCTCCACCAGCGGGATGCCGGCGCGGTTGTAGTCGACGAGCGACTCGGTGGCGCCGTGGATGCGACCGGTGGCGCCGCCGATGTGCAGCGTCTTGCCGGTGTCCTCCTCCAGGTGCACGCGTTCGATGCCGACCCGCACCGTCTCGCCGTCCACGTCGACGTCCAGGAAGCCGTTCGTGCACAACGGTTCGTCGTACTGGCTGATCTGGAAGTTCTTCGGCATGTCCGGGTAGAAGTAGTTCTTCCGCGCGAACCGGCACCACGACGCGATCGTGCAGCCGAGCGCGAGACCGATCCGGATGGTCGCCTCGATCGCGACCCGGTTTGCCACCGGCAGTGAGCCGGGCAGGCCGAGGCACACCGGGCAGATCTGGGTGTTCGGCTCGGCGCCGAAATCGGTCGGGCAGCCACAGAACATCTTCGTCACGGTGCCGAGTTCCACGTGCGTCTCGAGCCCAATAACGGGTTCGTAGCGGCCCGTGGCGTCCTCGTACGTGGTGGACACGCTCGTCGTACTCACGGGATCAAGCGTAGTGGCCCCATCGGCAGGCCGGTCGCCGGCCGCCGAGGGCGGCGCGCCGAAGGTGCTCCGACGCCGGTATCGATGCGGCCGTGCGGTGATCGGGGGCACACTGTCGGTCATGGATGTCACCGAACTTCACCGCCGGGCGGTCGGCGAGTTCGCCGCGCGCGTCGACGGAATCGACACCGCCGGCTCCGGCGCGTGGACCGCGCCGACGCCGTGCGCCGACTGGAACGTACGAGCGCTCGTGAACCACTTGACCTACGAGAACAAGTGGACCGCGCCGATGCTCGAGGGCGCGACGGTGGCCGAGATCGGCGATCGCTACGAGGGGGATCTGCTCGGCGCGGATCCGGTCGGCGCGTTCGCGTCGGCGAGCCGCGAGGCGGTCGACTCGTCGGCCCGCATCGACACCTCCAAGATCGTCCACTTGTCGTTCGGTGACGTTCCGGCCGGCGAATACCTCTACCAACTCGCCGCCGACCACCTGATCCACGGGTGGGACCTGGCCGCGGCGACCGACGGCGACCGGCGCTTTGATCCGGAGGTGGTGGCCGCGGTGGCGGACTGGTTCGCCGATCGGGAGGCGATGTACCGCGAGGGCGGTGCGATCGGCCCCCGCATGTCGTCGTCTGGCGACGACCCTCAGGACCGGCTGCTGGCCGGCTTCGGTCGCGACCCGGGTTGGCGTCCGCGGTAACTCACGATCTTGGCGGGTACGGCTGGGCTTTTGGCCGGTACGGGTGTGTCCGGAACCGTGTCAGGTGCCGACCTCGTCGGCCGGCCGGAAGCGCATCGCCGACCATGTGTCGTCGAACGCGACCAGCGTTACTCCGGTCAGCCCGTGCTCGCCAAGCTGTGCCCACAGGAGGTCGCGGTTGAGATCGGTACCCGCCTTCTTGCCGCCCTTGGGATAGCAGACCCACAGCAGGCCGCGCGGCTTGCCCGCGTCGACCGCCTTGGTCAGCCAGGCACGCACCGCGGCCGAATCGGGCGCGAAGAGCACCACCACGTCTCCGGCGTTCTTGGTGGCACGCGGTGTCACGCTCGCCCCGTCCGGCAGCGGTTCGAGCTTGCCGATCGCACCGTCCGGCGCGTTCAGCACGACCGCGCGCGTGCCGGCCTTGATGCCCAGTTTCTTCGCCGCCGCGCTCGACCCGGCGGCCGGTGCGACGCTCACGACGCGGTCAACGTGGGCGGCGTGAGCGGTGGGATCGCTGTCTCGAGCGCCGCGGCCACCCGGTACATCCGGTCGTCGGCCATGGTCGGCGCCATCACCTGCAGGCCGACCGGAAGACCTTCGGACAGCCCGCACGGCACCGAAACCGCGGGGCCGCCGTAGAGGTTGCTCGGGATGGTGAACAGATCCGCGAGATACATCTGGTACGGGTCGTCGGTGCGCGCGCCGAACGGGAACGCCACGAACGGCGTGGTCGGCGCTACGAGCACATCGGCCTGCTCGAACGCGGCGGTGAAGTCGCGGGTGATGAGGGTACGGACCTTTTGCGCCTGCCCGTAGTACGCGTCGTAGTAGCCGGACGAGAGCGCATACGTACCGAGGATGATGCGCCGCTTCACTTCCGGCCCGAATCCCTTGTCGCGCGTGATCGACATGACTTCTTCGAGCGCTCGTACGCCGTCGTCGCCGGCCCGAAGACCGAACCGTACGCCGTCGAAGCGCGCCAAGTTGGACGAGCACTCGCTGGGCGCGATCAGGTAGTAGGCCGGCAATGCGTACTCGAAGTGTGGGCACGACACCTCGATTACTTCGGCGCCCAGCTTCGCGAACGCGTCCACGGCATCGCGGAACGCCGACATCACACCGGGTTCCCCGCCGTCGCCGCTGAACTGGCTGACCAGCCCGATCCGTACGCCGCTCAGGTCACCGGTCGCACCCTGTCGCGCCGCGCCCACCACGTCCGGCACCGGTGCCGGGATCGACGTCGAGTCACGAGGATCGTGTCCAGCGATGATCGCGTGCAGCATCGCCGCGTCCTCCACAGTGCGCGCACACGGTCCGGGCGTGTCCAGACTGGACGAAAACGCGATCAGGCCGTAGCGGGAGGTGCCGCCGTAGGTCGGCTTTGCGCCGACGGTACCCGTGACGGCGCCCGGTTGCCGGATCG
>DATFRR010000182.1:0-3523 GCA_035263025.1 Micromonosporaceae bacterium | reverse complement strand
CGTCGCATGGCACGAGCGCCACGAGATCGCGGTGCGCGCGAAGGTAGGGGCGGGCGCCACGATCACCAGTCGCCGCCTCGATCACGCCCGGCCAGTGATCACGGCCGAGCAGTACGGGATGGCCGAGCTCGCCGCCGTACGTCGCCGCGACCAGGGCCGCCGGCGCGCCGCGTTCGATGATCCGCCGTACCGCCGCCGGGGTGATGCCGGGTGTGTCGACGAGCAGGATGGCGGCCGCGTCCGTGGCCCCGGATGCGGTGGCGGCTTCGGACAGCGCGCCGAGTCCCGCCCGGAGCGAGGATCCCATGCCGGTGTCCCAGGCGGTGTTGATGACGACGGTCGCTCCGGCCAGATCGGACCGCGCGACTACGTCGTCGTGCTGCGCGCCGAGCACCACGACCAGCGGGTCGGCGCCACCGTCGCGGAGCGTGACGAGGCCGTGCTCGACAAGCAGGCGACCGTCGTACGTGACGAGCGCCTTCGGCATGCCGTAGCGCCGACCGGCTCCCGCCGCGAGCAGGATCCCCGCCACCATGGATGCAACCTATCCGGTGCTACCACCGATGCGTCGCATCGCCCGCGATCACAGTGGCTTGGCGAGGTCGACCAACTGCTGACGAAGCAAGGCAACGTCGGCGTCGCGGTGAATCTTGGCGCTGTCGATGAAGATGACCACCACGAGATTTGTCTGGAACGCGAGCAATACATCCTCGCGATAACCGTTGGCATCCGGCTTGGCGAATTCGAACCGCACGGCGTCGGGCGTGCCGGAGATGAGCTGTTCGGCTGCGTCGGGATCGCCGACGAACGCGCGGCGCTGGTCCTCGAACCATCCGGCCGCACCGTTGGTGTCTCGGAACTGCAGGACGCCGGCATCCACGACGTCGGAGGCGGTGTCCCACGTGCGGTCCGCGGCCGTAACGAAGCCGTAGTCGCCGAGTTCGGTCTTCGCCGTGGACACGTCGTCGAAATAGGTGTTGGCATACTGATCCGCGGTGAACACACCGTCGGTGGCACCCTCCACGATCTCCTCGTGAGCGCCAGCGGGCGGCGGTACGACGTGCGCCAGTAGCGCACTGCCGTCGCCGATCGCGATCAGCGGCGACGAGTCGTGCGGCGTTGGCTGCGGACCGGTCGACGCCGCTGATTGCCCCGGTTTCGCGTGACGTGTCGCCGCATGCACAACGACGAATCCGGCGACCACGAGGACGACCACCACGACCGCGACGGCCGGTAGCCACACCGTCGCCCGGCCACGGCGCGGTAACGGCACTCCGGGCGCCGGTGCACCTGGCCGATAAGAGGCTTGCGGGTAACCGGGTGGTGACTCTGTGCGCGGCGGATCGTCCACGGGCTCGCTCCTCAACAGACCAATCCGGCCGGGGACGCTATCAGTCGGCTGTGCGCGCGGCAATGGGCATCGATATCACACGCGCCGGGGGCGGTTGCCGTCGCGTACGCGGTTAGGATCGGCTGCACCCGTCGCGTACCAGCGCGGACGCGGAACCCCGGACCCGGAAGAGATCGTTTGATGTTGCAGGACTCCCCCCGTACCGACGCATTGGCCACCGCCGTGGACCTCGACGCGCCCGATCGGCCCGGCGCCCCGTCTGGCGCCGCGGACCTTGCGGCCGCCACCGCCGACGACGTCGCGGGCGCTACCGAAGCCGCGATCGCCAATGCCCGCGAGCGCATCGCGTCGTTGGTTGCGCAAGCCGGAGCATCGGCGTCCGGGGACGGCGCGATCGCGCTGCTTGACCTGTTCGACGAGGCGGCGGCCGACCTCGGCAACGTCGGAGCGCTCGCCGGCCTGATCGCGAAGTGCCACCCGGACGCCGCGATGCGCGACGCCGCGGATGCCGCCGAGCAGGAGATCTCGAAGGTCATCACGGACCTGTCGCTCGATCCCGAGGTGTATCAGGCACTCGCCGCCCTCGACGTCACCGACGCCGACGCCGGGACGCGGCACTACGTCGACAAGACGCTGCGCGAGTTCCGGCGGGCCGGTGTCGACCGCGACGACACGACGCGCGCCCGGATCCGGACGCTGCAGGAGGAATTGGTCACCATCGGTCAGGCCTTCGACCGGAACATCCGCGCTGACACCAAGGTCGCCGCGCTCGAACCGGCGGCGCTCGACGGCCTGCCGGCCGACTATGTTCGCGCGCACCCGGTCGACGATGACGGTCTCGTCCGCATCAGCACCGACTACCCGGACTACATGCCGTTCATGATGTACGCCCGCGACGCGGCGGCACGCGAACGGATGTGGCGGCTGTTCCGGCAGCGCGCGTACCCAGCCAACACCGATGTGTTGCGAAGCCTGGTGGAACGGCGCCATGAGCTCGCATCGCTGCTCGGCTACCCGTCGTGGGCGCAGTATGTCACCGAGGACAAGATGATCGGCAGCGCGACGGCGGCCGGCGACTTCATCGCTCGCATCACTGATGCGTCACAGGCGCGTGCCGCACGCGACTACGACGCGCTGCTCGCTCAGAAGCGCGCCGACGAACCAACCGCGGACGCGGTGCTCCCGTGGGACACCAGCTACCTCGACGACCGGCTGAAGGCCGAGAAGCTCGCGTTCGACACCCAGGCAGTGCGCCCCTACTTCGAGTACGGCCGCGTGAAGGCCGGCCTGATGGGTCTCGTCGAGCGGATGTTCGGTGTCGAGTTCCGGCGTCGTACTGATCTGCCGGTTTGGCACCCAGACGTCGAGGCGTACGACGTCGTGGCGGCCGGCGCAAGTGGTGACGCTGCAGCGGACCTCACCGGCGAGCGGCTGCTCGGCCGGATCTTCCTGGACATGCATCCGCGTGCCGACAAGTACAGCCACGCGGCGATGTTCAGCATGGTCACCGGCAAAGCGGGACGGCGCGTGCCGGAGTGCGCGTTGTTGTGCAACCTGCCGCGACCCGACTCCGATCCGGCACTACTTGCGCACGCCGACGTGGTGACCTTCTTCCACGAGTTCGGGCACCTGATCCACCACATCGTCGGCGGACACCAGCGCTGGCACGGCACGTCCGGCATCGCCACCGAGTGGGACTTCGTCGAGGCGCCATCGCAGCTCCTCGAGGAATGGACGTTCGACGCCGCCACGCTCGCGCCGTTCGCGGTGCATTACGAGACGGGCGAACCGCTGCCCGCCGACACGGTCGCGAAGCTGCGCACCGCTGCCGAGTTCGGCAAGGGGCTATTCGTACGCCAGCAGATGTTCTACGCGTCGCTCAGCCTGGAGCTATACCGGAACGATCCGGCAACCATCGACCTCGTCGCGCTGGAGCGGGAGGCGATGGAGTCGCACACGCCGTTTAAACACGTCGACGACACGTACATGCATCTGTCATTCGGGCACCTCGACGGGTACTCGGCGATCTATTACACGTACATGTGGTCACTAGTGATCGCGAAGGATCTGTTCACCCGATTCGCTAGCGAGGGGTTGCCGGCGCCGGCCGCGTCGCACGCGTACCGGGACGCGGTGCTCGCCTCCGGAGGACGGGCACCCGCCGCCGACATC
>DATFRR010000181.1:0-26032 GCA_035263025.1 Micromonosporaceae bacterium | reverse complement strand
GGGCCGGCGGCCTGACCGCCGAGGCGGCTCGGTGGACCGGCCTGCCCGAAGGCATCGCCATCGCGGTCGCCAACGTCGACGCGCACGTCACCGCGGCCGCGGCGCAAGCGCTGACGCCGGGGCGGCTGGTCGCCATCATGGGCACGTCGACGTGCCACGTCGTCAACGGCGAGCAGCTTGCCGAGGTGCCCGGCATGTGCGGCGTCGTGGACGGCGGCATCTCCGTCGGTTCGTGGGGGTACGAGGCCGGACAGAGCGGCGTCGGCGACATCTTCGGCTGGTACGTCGACCATGGCGCGCCGCCGCCGTACGACAGCCACGATGCGCTCGCCGAGGCGGCCGCACGCCAGCCGGTCGGCGCACACGGCCTGATCGCGTTGGACTGGTGGAACGGCAACCGATCGCTTCTGGTCAACCACGAACTCAGCGGCGCCATCGTTGGCCTCACGCTGGCCACCCGGCCGCCGGACATCTACCGCGCGCTGCTGGAGTCGACGGCATACGGCACCCGAATGATCATCGAGGCGTTCGGCGCGGCCGGCGTGCCGGTGGGCGACATCATCGTGGCCGGCGGTCTGGCCGGCAACGCGCTGCTGATGCAGATGTACGCCGACGTGACCGGCCGACCGCTGCGCATCGTTGCCTCCGCCCAGGCGCCGGCACTCGGGTCCGCGATCCACGCCGCGGTCGCGGCCGGTTGCTACCCGGATGTCGCCACGGCCGCCGACGCGATGGGCGGCCTCAAATCTGACGGGTACGCACCGGAGCCGGCGCGTACCAAGGCATATGACCGGCTCTACGCGGAATATCGCACGCTGCACGACTACTTCGGCCGCGGCGGCAACGACGCGATGCTTCGGCTGCGCGCGATCCGCAACACAGCGATGAGCGAGTCGACGCTGGCGGCGACGCCATGACCGGCCCGATCCGCGATGCGGATGTCGCCGCCGACCCGACGGTGCAGCGGCTGCGCGAGACGCTTGCCGGGCTGCACGCCGAACTCACGCGCTACGGCCTGGTGGACTGGACGGCGGGCAACGTGTCGGCGCGGGTACCCGGTGCCGAGTTGCTCGTCATCAAACCGAGCGGCGTGTCCTACCAGGAGCTGACGCCCGAGTCGATGATCGTCTGCGACTTGTACGGCGACGTGGTCGACGGTGACCTCGCGCCATCCAGTGACACCGCGGCGCACGCGTACGTCTACCGGGCCATGCCCGAGGTCGGCGGCGTCGTACACACGCACAGCACGTACGCCACCGCGTGGGCGGCCCGGGGCGAGCCGATCCCGTGCGTACTGACTGCGCAGGCCGACGAGTTCGGTGGCGAGATCCCGATCGGACCGTTCGCGTTGATCGGCGGCGACGACATCGGCAAGGGCATCGTCGAGACGCTTACCGGTCATCGGTCGTCTGCCGTACTGATGCGCAACCACGGCGTGTTTACCATCGGCCATGACGCGCGCGCGGCGGTGAAGGCGGCAGTGATGTGCGAGTCGGTGGCGCGGACCGTTCACGTCGCGCGCCAACTCGGCGAGCCGCTGCCGATCCCGGCCGACGGCATCGACGCGCTGTTCGACCGCTACCAGAACGTGTACGGGCAACCCGGCAACCGGTAGCCGGTCAGCCCCACCCACCGCTCCCGGAGGTTCCGCGATGACCACACCATCGGCTCGCTCCGACATCTGGTTCCTCACCGGGAGCCAAGGGCTCTACGGCCCCGGCACGCTGCAACAGGTCGCCGATCAGTCGCGCCAGATCGCGGAGCGCCTTGACGCGTCGCCGGACATCGCGGCGCGGGTGGTGTGGAAGCCCGTGCTGACCTCCGCCACCGACATTCTCGCGGTCTGCCGGGCCGCGAACGCGTCGGCGTCCACGATCGGCGTCATTGCTTGGATGCACACGTTCTCGCCCGCAAAAATGTGGATCGCCGGTCTCGACGCACTCCGCAAGCCGCTGCTTCATCTGCACACGCAGGCGAACCTCGCACTGCCCTGGGCCGAGCTGGACATGGACTTCATGAACCTGAACCAGGCGGCGCACGGCGACCGCGAGTTCGGCTACATCCAGGCCCGGCTCGGGGTACGCCGGAAGACGGTCGCCGGGCACGTCAGCGATCCGCGCGTGACACGGCGTATCGGGGCATGGGCCCGAGCGGCGCGCGGCTTTGACGAGATGCATGCGCTTCGGCTGGCGCGGTTCGGCGACAACATGCGGGATGTGGCCGTCACCGAAGGCGACAAAGTCGAGGCACAGCTGCGCTTCGGCGTCTCAGTGAACACGTACGGCGTGAACGATCTCGTCGCGGCCGTCGATTCCGCGTCCGACGCCGCCGTCGACGCGTTGGTCGCCGAATACCAGGACGCGTACCGGCTCGACCCGCAACTCGGCAAGGACGGTGACCGGCACGAGTCGTTACGGTACGCCGCACGCATCGAGGCCGGCCTCCGTGACTTCCTTGATGCCGGCGGCTTCCGTGCCTTCACCACGAACTTCGAGGACCTCGGTGGGCTCCGCCAGCTGCCCGGCATCGCGGTGCAACGACTGATGGCCGACGGGTACGGGTTCGGTGCGGAGGGCGACTGGAAGACCTCCGTCCTGGTGCGCACGCTCAAGGCGATGGCAACGGGTGTCGCGGGCGGCACGTCGTTCATGGAGGACTACACCTACGAGCTCACGCCGGGTCGCGAGAAGATCCTCGGCGCGCACATGCTCGAGGTGTGCCCGAGCATCGCCGCCGACACGCCGAGCTGCGAGATCCACCCGCTGAGCATCGGCGGTCGCGAGGATCCGGTGCGGCTCGTCTTCGACGGCGCGGCCGGTCCTGGTGTCGTCCTCGGGCTGTGCGATCTCGGCGACCGCTTCCGCCTGGTCGCGAACGAGGTGGACGTGGTGCCACCGGACGAACCGCTGCCACGTTTGCCGGTCGCGCGCGCGGTGTGGCAGCCGCGGCCGGATCTTGCCACCTCGGCCGAATCGTGGCTGTTCGCCGGCGGTCCGCACCACACCGTGCTGTCCCAGGCGATCGGGGTCGAGGAGCTCGTCGACCTCGCCGAGATGCTCGGCACGGAACTGCTGGTGATCGACGCGGACACGACCGTCCGGGGCTTCGTCCGCGAGGTACGCCAGAATCTCGCGTACTACCACCTCGCGCGCGGCGTCCCGCAGTAGCACGCGCGGCGTCCCGCAGTAGCACGCGCGGGGTCCCGCAGTAGCACGCGCCCCGGCGAAGCGGGGCGGGCGCTAATTCGCGCGACGCTTTACCGCGGCGGCGAGCACGCTGGCGTGGCTCAGCGCGACATCGGATGTCGCGGTCAGCAGCGTCACGGTGCCGGACTTTGCGCGTCGGCGCAGGTCGGCGACCGCCGCGCTGCGTTCCGGGTCGGCCAGCTCGGCTTGGTAGCGCCGTTCGAACTCGGCGAAGCGGTCCGGTCGGTGGCTGTACCACTTCCGCAGCTCGGCCGACGGCGCCACCTGCTTGCACCACTGATCGATATGCGCGGTCTCCTTGCGTAGGCCACGCGGCCACAGACCGTCGACAAGCACGCGGGCGCCGTCATCCGGTCCCGGTGCCGTGTAGACCCGAGCGACTCGCAGCATCGCACTCCCCCGTCCCCAACGGGTTGGACGCCTCTAAGCACAGCATGATAGGAGAGACGGGTGACCGACTCCGATATGCCCCAACCGGACAACTCTCCGTTCCACCAGCTCGACGACTTCATCGCGCTACCGCGCGTGAGTGGGCTGGTGCTGAGCCCCGACGGCTCGCGACTGATCACCTCGGTCGCCACTCTCGACCCCAAGAAGACCCGTTATGTCAACGCGCTCTGGGAGGTTGACCCGGCAGGCGTTCGCCCGGCGCGGCGACTGACCCGCAGCGCGAAGGGCGAGTCCGGCGCGGCGTTCCTGCCCGACGGCTCGATCGCGTTCGTCAGCGCGCGACCGGATCCGGCCGCCGAAGATTCCGACGACGAGAAGGCCGCGCTCTGGCAACTTCCGGCCGCCGGCGGCGAGGCGCGCGTGATCGCCACGCGGCCGGGCGGTGTGTCCGGCGTCGTGGTGGCCGCCGAATCCGGGACGATCATGGTCAGCTCGGCGACACTGCCTGGCGCCGTCACACGCGAGGACGACGAGAAGCGCCGCAAGGAACGCAAGGACCGCAAGGTGTCCGCGATCCTGCATGAGACCTATCCGATCCGCTACTGGGACCACGATCTCGGCCCGGACAGCCCTCGCTTGTTCGTAGGCGCACCGCCGTCCGGTGACGGCGCGCCGGGCACCGACCCCGCTCAGGTGAACCTGCAGGACATCACGCCGGACGCGGAGCGCGCACTGGCCTCGGGCGACCCGTCCTACGACATCACGCCGGACGGCGGGACCGTGATCAGCACATGGGCGCTGCCCGAGCAGGGCGGCAGCCGAGACGGCCTGGTCGTGATCGACGTGGCCAGCGGCGAACGCCGCGTGCTGCTCGGCGACCCGGACTTCGAGTACGGCGGGCCACGCATCTCACCGGACGGCGCGACGATCGCCGTGTCGGTGTTTCGGCGCGACACCGCCGACACCGCGCCGGACATCTGGATCGCGCTCGTCGATCTGGCCACTGGCGAGTCGCGCAATCTCACCAAGGACTGGGACCGCTGGCCGTCCCGACCGGTGTGGACGCCGGACGGTTCGGCGCTGATCGTGTCCGCCGACGACGGTGGCGCCGCACCGCTGTTCCGCGTCGACGCGACGACCGGCGCGGTGGCGAGGCTCACCGGCGACCAGGGTGCGTACTCGGATCCGCAGGTCTCGCCGGACGGCCGGTACGTCTACGCGATGCGCGCCGCGATCGACGCGGCGCCGGCACCGGTACGGGTGGCCGCGTCCACGCCGAACCAGCAGCCGACCTTCCTCAGCGGTCCGGCACCGAAGCTCACGATGCCGGGCACGCTCAACGAGGTCACCGCGATCGCCGAGGACGGCAGCGCGCTGCGCGCCTGGCTGGTGCTGCCGGACGGCGCATCCGCCGAGTCGCCGGCACCACTGCTGCTGTGGATTCACGGCGGCCCGCTGGGTTCGTGGAACGCCTGGGCATGGCGATGGAACCCGTGGCTCGCCGCGGCGCAGGGCTATGCGGTGCTGTTGCCGGATCCGGCGCTATCCACCGGGTACGGGTGGGACTTCATCCAGCGCGGCTGGGGTTCGTGGGGCGGTTCGCCGTACACGGACCTGATGCGCGTCACGGATGCCGCCGAAGCACGCGATGACATCGACGCCACCCGGACCGGCGCGATGGGAGGCTCGTTCGGCGGCTACATGGCGAACTGGGTCGCCGGGCACACCGACCGCTTCAAGGGCATCGTGACGCACGCGAGCCTGTGGGCGCTGGACCAGTTCGGGCCGACCACGGATGCGTACCACTACTGGCGGCGGGAGCTCACGCCCGAGCGTGCGCTCGCCAACAGCCCGCACCGCCATGTGGACGCGATCACCACCCCGATGCTGGTGATCCACGGCGATCGGGACTACCGGGTGCCGATCGGCGAGGGTCTGCGCCTGTGGGCCGAGCTGTCCGAGCGCCACCTGTCCGCCGATGGCACCACACCGCACAAGTTCCTTTACTTCCCCGACGAAAACCACTGGGTGCTGTCGCCGCAGCACGCGAAGGTTTGGTACGACACGGTGTTCGCGTTCCTCACCGCGACCGTGCTCGGCGGCAAGTGGCAGACGCCGGAGATTCTCCGTTAGCCGGAGCATGTGACGGCGGGGTCGGTCCGCGGTCGTGCCGCAGACCGACCCCGTCTGGCGTGTTCGACCGGCTGTCTCCCCCGTAATTCCCGATTAGGACCGTTGAGTGGGCGGCTGACTGCGCTCGCCGCCGCGCCACTGTGCAATCTCCCGGTCGTAACGTCCTTCGCGCACGTCGCGCAGCGCGAACGCGTACCCCGCCTCGATCGCCCGCGTCATCATCAGCAGCACCGGCATCGGTGCACCGACGAAGCCCCACCGTGATATCTCGGCGCCGACCGCGTGCTCCACGTCCCGCCGCGAGAACGCGCGCCGGATCGCATAGTCGTGTAGCTGGTCAACCGCGCTGCACCACGTGCTGACCTCGTAGGCGGAGTAGCCCTGATCCATGGCCGACAGTATTCCGGTGACACGCCACTACACGGCGTGTCGTTCACTCGTAGGTGGAACTGTCTGGCCGGCGCACTGGCAGCTGCCGCACTCATCGCGTGACGCTGCCGAAGTGTCGGGTGTCCGACTGTCGACCATCAGCCGAACATGAGGTATTGCGCGGGATCGGCGCCGTCCAGCCGGTACCGGTTCGGATCCGGTGAGCGGCCGGCCAGCATGCGGATGAACGTGGCGGAATCGGTCTCGAGCGTCGCCGTACCAGTCGCGTCGGAGCCCGTGGCATCCGACCCGCTGACGCCCGACGTGTCATCGACCGGGCCCAGCCGCAGCACCCGGTCCGCCAGCCGGACGTCGGTGCGCGGAATCACCGATCGCGACCGGCTGCTCAGACGTTCGGCAAGGGTGAGTGCGTCGTCGAGCCCCTCGCTCGCGTATGCGTCCGGCCGGCCGAGCGCCTCGCGAACGTCGCCGCCGTGCGTCCACTCGCCGAGCGCGAGTCCGTCGAGCCGGCCGTTGGCGTGTGCGATGGCGGCCGCGGTCCCTTCGTACCCGCCGGCCAACTCGGTGAGCAGCGTGGGGATCGGCCAGTCGCGTCGTGCCTCAACGTCGCGCTGGTTCTCCTGCGGTGTGAACCCGTGCATCGTGCCGCTCGCCGCCATCGTCATGGCTGCGGCGCAGTGGGCCAGGACATCGCGGATCGCCCAGCCCGGCAACGACGTCGGACGGTCGAAGTCGTCGGCCGGCAGCGCGCGCAGGATCGGCAGGAGCGCATCACGCTCGACAAGCAACAGTCGCGCGCCGGGCGACAGATCGGCGTACCGATCGCGACGGAATGCAGGAGCCACCGCACGAGCGTAGTGCGCACGCACGACAACGCGGCGGGCCGCCCGCGGGCGCCCACCGCTGCCCGCGCTCGCCCGCCACGGACCGCAGTCGTCCGGGACGGCCCGCGTCGAGCAGCGAGGGTTCGATGCCCTTGACTGTCACGTGACGTCGTCAAACAATTTGCATTGACACTGCATTGATGCGACGCGCCGGTCCGTTTCGTCGCTCCCCCACCTGTCCATCGCCGCCGCGCCCGCTCGATACAGGCCGCGAACTCCCACGTTGTCGCACCGCACGCCAGATGGAGACAAGCGATGTTCGGAGTTGAGATCGGCCGGCGGCCACGCGCCCGGATCGGGCTAGCGGCCGTCGCGATGGGCGCGCTGATCGCGAGCTTGACCGCGGTAAGCGCGAGCGCCTCGACCGTCGACCAGGGCGCGGACGCCGCGCCGGTGATCCAGACGGCGGGCGGCGCGGTGCTCGGCAAGACCGCCGGCACCGTCGACGAGTTCCTCGGTGTGCCATATGCCGCGCCACCGGTTGGTGCGTTGCGCTGGCAGCCGCCGCAGCCGGCCGCGCACTGGCAGGGCGTGCGTGACGCGACGCAGTTCGCGCCGCACTGCGCGCAGTCCCTGTCGCCCTTCGGGCAGGCCACCACCTCGGAGGACTGCCTATACCTGAACGTGTACACGCCGACGAACGTCCACCAGGGACCACCGCGTCCGGTGATGGTGTGGATCCACGGCGGTGCGCTGGTCACCGGCGAGAGCAACGACTACGACCCGACCCAGCTCGTGGCCGACGGCGCGGTCGTTGTGACGATCAACTACCGGCTCGGTGCGCTCGGCTTCCTCGCCCATCCCGCGCTTGCCGCCGCCGACGGATCGTCCGGTGACTACGGCCTGATGGATCAGCAGGCCGCCCTGCGCTGGGTGCAGGCGAACATCGTCCACTTCGGCGGCAACAAGCACAACGTGACGATCTTCGGCGAGTCGGCCGGCGGCCTCAGCGTTCTGTCGCAACTCGTCTCTCCGCGTGCGCACGGCCTGTTCGACCGCGCGATCGTGGAGAGCGGCGCCTACGCGCTCAACACCACGTCGCTCGCCACCGCGGAGTCGGCCGGTGAGTCGTTCGCAACCCAGGTCGGTTGCGCCGACCAGACCGCCGCGTGCCTGCGCGGCGTCCCGGTCGCGACGATCCTCGCGAATCAGAGCGCCGCCGGCTACACACCGAACGTCGACGGTGACGTGCTGACCCAGTCGATCAAGCCGGCGCTGGTCAATGGCCAATTCAACCGGGTACCCGTGATCAACGGCTCGAACCACGACGAGTGGCGGCTGTTCGTGGCGCTGTCGGCGCTCCAGGGTGCGCCGGTCACCGCCGCGAACTATCAGGCGATGATCTCGTCGACGCTCGGCGTGCCGGCGCCCGTCGCCGCGGTGATCGCGTCGCTGTACCCGCTGAGCGCGTACCCGAGCCCGTCGGAGGCACTCGGCGCGGTCGGCACCGACGCGATCTTCGCCTGCCCGGCGTTGACCGTCGACCAGTCGGTGTCGAATTACGTGCCGACGTTCGCGTACGAGTTCAACGACGAGAACGCGCCGCAGCTGTTCCTGCCCCCGGTCGGATTCCCGTACGGGGCGGCACACGCTTCCGAGATCCAGTACCTGTTCGGCCTGACGGCCGCGTTCCCCGCGACGCTCACCGCGGCGCAGCAGCAACTCGCGTCCGCCATGCAGGCGTACTGGACGACGTTCGCCCGGTTCGGTTTCCCGTCGTCGCCGTCGGTGCCGGCGTGGCCGAACTTCACTACCGCGAGTCAACGGATGGAGTCGTTGAACCCGCCGACCCCGCAGGCAGAGACGGACTTTGCCGCCGTACACAAGTGCGCGTTCTGGGCACTTGGCGGCTGACCCGTCCGGCCGGCGGAATTGAGCCGATTCAGCCGGCCGGTCTGAGGAAGGTCAGGATGGCGTCGCCGAATCGATCCGGCGCGTCTTCCTGGAGGAAATGCCCGGCGCCCGCGATGACTGGATGGTCGCGATGGCGGGCGCCGGGCACGAGCCGGGTGAACCGGGGCGCCATCGGTCCGGTGATCGGATCGCGGTCGCTGAACGCGACCAGGAACGGCTTCTGCCATGCGCGCAGCACCAGCCAAGCGGCGCGATTCGCTGCCGACGCCGGGTCGTCCGGCCGGATCGGCACCAGGTCCGGCATGGCACGCGGACCGGCCTTGAACGACTCGTCCGGGAACGGCGCGTCGTAGGCCGCTCGTACGTCATCGGCGAGCGTCGTCACACAGCCGGACTGGACGTACCTCGCGATGTCGAGCGACGCGCTGCCACGCACCGATGCACGGAACTGGTGCCACTGCGGCGGCATCTCGGCGTCGCCAGTCGGCAGGCCGGTGTTGGCGACCACCGCCGACGCGAAGCGGTGCGGGATCGCGGCGAGCATGCGCAGCCCGATCAGCCCGCCCCAGTCCTGACCGACCAGGCACATGTCGCGCAGTCCGAGCGTGTCGATGACCAGCGCGGTGGTCCACGCCACGTGCCGCGCGTACGTATGGTCGGCCACCTGCGTCGGCTTGTCCGACCTGCCGAAGCCGATGAGATCCGGTGCCACGGCTCGGAAGCCGGCACCGATCAGGATCCGGATGACGTGCCGGTAAAGAAAAGACCAGGACGGCTCACCGTGCAACAACAGCACGGTCGGGCCGGATCCCTCGTCGACGTACGCCATCCGCAGCGTCCCGCCGCTCCCGTCGGGTACGTCTGCGTAGCGCGCTGTGTAGTCGAAGTCCGGAAGGTCATCGAAGCGCTCGTCCGGCGTACGCATCGTTCGCATGTCAATGATCATCGTCACCGGACCGCTCGCCGACAAGGCCGTGACCTCAGCTTCCGTCCGGGTACCCGCCCCGATGCAGCACCATCGGCTGATGCGGCAGTGCCGCGGTGGGGTCGGCCAACATCAGTTCGGTTCGCGCTCGGTACGGATTGTGCGCGCGCCAACCATCCGGGTACGGCCGCAGCCCGAATGCCAGCCGCTCACCGGTGATGAGCGCACTGCGCACGCGGTCGACGTCCCGGGCCGCTCGCGTGCGCCAACGGTCCTCGGTGGCGGCAACGATGCGCGGATGCCGTGCTCGTGTCTTCGCGCCGTTCGCGGTCAGCCGCGCGACCTTCGTCCGTTGCGACGGCTCCGCCGCCACCTCGATAAGACCGTGACGCGACAGGAAGCCAAGCGACGATGCGATTGCCTCCTTCGAGACGCCGGACAGCCCCGGCAGATCGCGAACCGGCGTGCCGTCGGACGCGATCACCCGCAGCACGTCCGCGCTCATCGGCAGCGACAGTTGGGACTCGGCTTCGTAGTCGAGCGTGAACGACAGCAACACCTGCGACAGCTTGCCAGCGAGGTCTTCCGCGGCCGCGCCGGGCACGCCTCGCACGTGGTCGGAGCGCATGCCATCCGCGTAACCGACCACCGGTAGATAGCCGGGAAGGCTCGGATCGGCGAACGCCGACAACGCTTCCCGCAACTCGTCGATGGCAACGTCGCCGAATCGCTCGCGCCATCGTTGCTCGATTTCGTCCGCCAGCGGTCGCCACACGCGCTGCGCCGCGCGACCGCCACGCGTCAGCCGTACCCACCGATCCGCGGCCGGCCGATCCGTCGGCTCGACGGTCACGTATCCCCAACGCTCGAGACCACCGAGATTCGTGATCCGTGCTGGGCCGCGCATCTCGCCGAGCGGAACACCCCCGTCGGGCACCAAGCGCATGAAGTTCGACCACATCGCCATCGACGTGAGCCACGGCCCACGGTTGCCACCGCCGACCGCCGTGCGATGTGGCATGCGGTGTTCGAACTCGTTGTCGAACTCGATAGTGAAGGCGACGAGTGCCTGCGAGAGCAGGGTCGGGAGCGGGAGCCGGTCGACCATGCCCACACCCTATGGACGGCAACCGACAACCGGCTCACGGTGTCGTCTCGGTGACCGCGGCTTGGCACCGCGGCTTGGCACCGCGGCTTCGTAGCGCGAGAAGAAACTCAGCCGAGCTTGCCCACGATCCTCGTGAACTCGTCGGCGTCGAACGCGCGCAGCGTCTTGGTGCGGACGTTGCCTTGCGCGCCGAGCCCAAGCAGGAACGCGGTGCCGGTCTCGTCGTCCGGGAATTCGGCGATGCTGACGAGGTCGTATTCGCCGACCGTCCAATAGATGCCGGTGATCTTTCCACCCATCCGCTGCGCCAGGGCCTTCGCGGCATCGGCGCGGTCGGTGGAGCTCGCAAACTCGTGGATGCCCTGCTCGGTCCAGTTGATCAGACTGACGTACGTCGGCATGGCGCTCACCTCCGCTGGCGATGCTCGGCGACCGACCTCGGTCACGCCGAGCGATCCGCGCGTGAAATTGCGAAACCCGAATATAGGCACGTACCCGCGGTGCCCGCGTGGAATCCGGGAACGCGGCCGGTATGGCGTGATCACGGTCGCGTAGCGGGTATCCCAGCGGAGGGCGCCGCGATCACCATGCCTGTCGGACCGCTACCGTCCGCTGATCGACCTGCCGTGATGGCTAGCGGTAGACCCACACCGTCGTGCCGATCGGGTCGAGATTCATTGACCAGACCCAGTCGATCGCTTCGTTGCTGATCCGTACGCAGCCGTGCGACACGGGATGCGGGGGCACATAGCTGTCGCCGTGGATCGCGACCCCGCCGTCGAAGAACCGCGGGCGCCACAGCAGACCCAACGGGCCGTTATCCGGTCCGTCGATGGTTCGGTACGTCTTGAACCGGCCGCGCGGGGTCACGGCGACCTCACGCTGGCCGTGTTCGGTGAACGTGTAGCCACCACCGGTGGACGTGTTCAGGATGTACTTCACCTGGCCACCGACGACGAACAGCACCAGGTCGCGCTTGAGGTCGACCTCGATCAGCGTGCCCGACGTGCTGCGCGCCTTCGGTCGCACGCCGGCGTCAAGTGCGCGTGCGGTAGCGCTCGAGACCGTACCGGTCGCCTTGATTCCGGCCGCCTTCTGCAGTGCGAACACCGCCTGCTGAGTCGCGTCGCCGAACTTGCCGTCGATCTTGCCGGCCCAGTATCCGAGGCTGGTGAGCTTCCGCTGTAGCTCCGTGACGGCCGCTCCCTTGCTGCCCTCCTTGAGCTTGACGAGCGAGACCGGCGGCGGTGACGGCGCGGCAGGCGGGGTGGTCGGCCCCGGACTGGCCGAGGCGGCGCCCGGCGACGACGTGCTGCTCGCAGGCGGCGACGGCGTAGCGGACGTCGCGGCGACGTTGTGACTCGCCGTGTTGATCACCGGCGGGGATGAGCAAGCGGAAACTCCGATGATCGCGGCCAGCGCGACTCCGGTGAACGCGAGGGGACGGCTGACAGGTGCGCGACTCATGTGGCCAGTGTTACCGAAAAGATCGAACCCGTCGACGCCCGAACTCACAGCGTTTGCCTAGCTGTGGCTGACCCGAGCGCCGATGCTCGCTGCCCGCGGGTTCGCGAGGCAGCGAGCGCCGTGCGCTGCCCTACTGTGACTGGTTCTCGCGGTGTTCGCGGCCGAACGCGTCCATGCCCGCGCCGGGCGAACCCAGCTGTACGGGCGCGTGCGGCTGAGGCGGGTGTACGCCGATGATCCTCGGTGGTGGGGACACGGACTGCACGCTCGAGGCGCTGCACACCGCCGCGGCGGCGTTCGCCGGCCCCCGCACCTGGGCACTCGTCGGGACCGTACCGGCCTTGACCGGATGCCGTGGCTTGTCGTCCAGCACCTGACCGAGGTCCTCGGTGTTAGCGTCGCGGGCCGTCATCGACTGCAGGCCGAACGTACGCTCGATCAGCTTCAACGTGGACGTGTGCTCGAACGGACCATGGTGGACGACGCGCGCCGGCGCGAGGTTCGACACGACAATCGCGGGTACCCGGAAACCGAGCTGGCGGTAGTCGGGGATCAGCTGACCGTCGGTCGGCGTCGTGCTGTCGCCGGTGTGGTCGACGGTGTTCGGATCTGTGTCGTCGATGACGCTCGGCGGCGGTACGTGGTCGTAGAAGCCGCCCCACTCGTCGAACGTGACCATCAGCACCGTGTTGTCGAGGTAGCCCGCGTCAGACAGCGCGTGGTAGGTGTCGGCGATGAACCGCTCGCCGAGCCGGATGTCGCCGAGCGGGTGGTCGTCGCCCGACGTACCGTTGCCCTCCGTGTCGAACGACGGGTCGACGAAGCTCACGTTGGGCAGCGCACCTTGCGCCACCACGTCGAGGAACGACGGCGTGGTGACCGGGATGCCGAGCGCGTCGGTGTCACCGGGCGCGAACGGATGCCAGAACGGGAAATACTTGAGCCCCCACAGCGCGAGGAACGGCAGGTCGCGGAAGAAGTAACCGCCGGTCGGGACGCCCTGCGTATTCGGAATCGGCGACAACTGATCCCAGATGGACGGCAGTGCCGAGATCGTGCTGCTGTTGTGGTCCCGGTCGGTGCGCGCGGCGTGCTGGTAGAAGCGGTTCGGGAACGTCTCGCCGGCGAACGAGCAGAAGTAGCGGTCGAGCACCGTGTAGTTCTCCGCAAGCGCACCGATGACCGGCAGGTCGGGCACGGCCTTGCGCTTGTGGCCGTGCTCGTGTTCGAAGTTCGTATAGAAGCCGATCGGGAAGGTGTTGGCCGCGGCGAGCTTGACGCCCGGGTTGCCGGCCGGCGCGGTCGGCCGCTGGAGGAAGCCATCCATCGTGCCGAAGTTGCGTTGGACGAGGAAACCTTCCCAGCTGTGGTCCGGGTCGCTGTATCCGCAACCTTGGAAGTCCGGCGCGAGTGGATAGTTCGGGTAGACGTTGCCGTCCGGCGAAAGGAACGTCATGTCGTGGCGGCCGTCGGCGCCGGGCAACCAGCCGAGGAAGTGGTCGAACGACCGGTTCTCCATCATCAGGACCACGACGTGCTCGATCCCCTTGGAGCCGTTCGGCCTCATCGCGGGCGTGGCCGCCGCGGCCGCACTCGACAGCAGCTCCGGGCCGGTCAGTGCGGCGGCGCCAGCGGACGCGCCCATGAGCCGTAGAAACAATCGACGTGTGAGCATGGCGCCGAGTATTCGGACGTCGAGTGAACACTCGGCGCGCTCCGCGTGGCGGACGGTTGACAGCAACGTGACCAGAACTGCGGCCAACAACGGCACGCTAGGCAGTCGGCGCGCGCCGCGATACGCAGGCGGCGTGCGCGCATCGCTGTCGGCCCTATCCGGCGAGTGACGGCTCCGCGTCGAGGCAACTCGCCAACAGGTGAAACTCGCGCAACTCCTCGAGCTCGGGCGGCAGTCCGCTCGGACGATCGACGAGTTGGTCGGGTCGCGTCGCGAGGAAGGCCAGCGCGTCGGCGAAATGGCCGGCCAGCATGTCCTCACCGAAGCGTTGCCGCGCGGGCGATACCGTGCCACGCATCTGGCTCAGCAGCGATTCCGCGAGCGCGATCGGCTCGTCCGGGGTACGCGACCGGTGCCGCCACTGGCCGCTGCGTGGATCGAACGTGTAGTCGGCCAGCAGCCGATGGCCGTACGTGGCAACCAGGTCGACCGCAGCGATGATGTAGTCGCCGACCGCGTCCGAGATGAAGTAGTTGAAGTTCACGCGCGCCCAACCCGGCTTGATGCCAAGGTAACCACGGCCGGCCTGGCGCCGAAGCGCGGCGGAGCGCAGCGGAGTGATGCACAGCAGACGGTGACCGTACGGTCCCGCGCACGAGCAGCCGCCTCGCGCTTGGATCCCGAACAGGTCGTTGAGGACCGCGACCACGAAGTTGTGGTGGAGCACGCGACCATGGCGGTGCACGCGAAACGAGATGATCGGCAGGCGCGCAGCGTCCTGGTTGCCAAGGATCTCCAGGTGTGGGTTGAGCGACCAACGGGCGAGTGCGCGTCGGCACCACCGCGATTCACGGGCGGCGATCGCATCCGTACCCACCGCTTGGCGCAGTGCCACGACGAGCCCGGCGCGGATCGACTCGACGATCGCCGGCGTGCCACCTTCCTCGCGGGCGATCGGATCGTCAAGGTAGAGCGCGCCACCCGGGTCGACGAACGCGATCGTGCCGCCGCCTGGCGTGCTCGGCACGTTGTTGACGACCAGCTCACGGCGGACGACGAGAACGCCGGGCGTCTGCGGTCCGCCGATGAACTTGTGCGGCGAGAAGACCACCGCGTCCTTCCAGTCCGTGGCATCGCTCCGGCTCGGACCCACGCGGATCGGCAGGTACGGCGCCGCCGCGGTGTAGTCCCACACGACGATCGCCCGATGCTCGTGCAGCAACGCAGAGACCGCGTCGGTGTCGGAGACGATGCCGGTGACGTTCGACGCCGCCGAGAACGCGCCGACCACGAACGGGCGGTTCGCGAACTCGATCAGCCGCGCCTTGAGATCGGCGAGATCGATGTGACCGGCGGCGTCCTCCCCGATCGCGACGACCTCGGCGGCGGATTCGCGCCAGGGCAACTCGTTGGAATGATGCTCGAACGGTCCGACCAGCACGACGGGCCGCTCGCTGGGCAGAAGGTCGGCCTGCCGGTCGGCAGCGGGAAGCCGCAGCAGCTTGGTCAGCTTGTCGACCGCCGCGGTCGAGCCGGCGCCGCAGAAGATGACGAGGTCGTCGACACCGCCGCCGACCGCCTCGTGGATCACCTGTCGGGCATGTTCGCGCAACCGGGACGTACGCAGACCGGTGGCCGACGCTTCGGTGTGCGTGTTCGCGTACGTCGGCAAGACGGTGTCGCGAATGTAGTTCTCGACAAAGTCCAGTGCCCGACCCGACGCGGTGAAGTCGGCGTACGTCAGCCGGCGCGGCCCGTACGGCCCGTCGAGAACGTCGCCCTCGCCGATCACGCCGGCACGGATGCGTACGATCAGGTCCGCCACGGCCTCGTCCGGCCCGGCCTGAAACGGCGCCGCCTTGGCGTCAGCCGGCGGCCGAATCGGGGCGGCGGTGCCGGACAGGCCCGACAGCGGGCTCACCATGTCGCGTGCTGTTCCTCGAACGTCGCGGACCCGTCGCGGTACGCCGGGCTCAACTGGTCCTCCGGCACGGTGAACCAGTGCCGGCGCGAGCACCGCGTCTTCAATACGACGACGGGACCATCGGTGGAGTCCAGCACGAAGCGGTCGACGACGGTGGCCGGTGCGCCGCAGCTCGGCTCCGGGCATCGCCGTCCGGGCAGCCGCGACGGTTCGGGCATGGCGTCGAGGCGGAGTGCCTCGCGTTGGAACTCCGGGCTGTCGTCGAGCAAGGACTCGACGATTGTTGCGGTCATGAGCGGAACTCTCACGTTCAGCCTCCCAGGCCAGCGGTCACGCGAACCGACGTCATTCGGTTTGCTTGCTGGTCAGGGTGCGACGTGCGGGCGGTGGCCGGCATGAGCCACGGATACTCAGATTGCCGACAGCGGGTACCTAGTTTTGGCGGCTAGGTAGTTTGGCGGCGCCAGCGTGCCCGGCTTGGCGGCGCCAGCGTGCCCGGCTCGGCGTCGCGGCGCAGTTAGCCCGGCTCGCCGCCGCGGCGCGGCGCAGTTAGCCCGGCTCGCCGTCGCGGCGCAGCGCAGTTAGCCCGGCTCGCCGTCGCGGCGCAGCAGCCCGGCGCGCGCGGCCACCGCGCCGGCCTCTCGTCGCGATGTGACACCGAGACGTCTGAGCAGGGCGGCCACGTGATTGTCGACGGTTCGCGTGGACAGAAACAACCGCTCCGCGATCTCGCTGTTTGTGCACCCTGCGTCGAGCAGCGCCAGGATTTCGAGCTGCCGGTCGGTCAGCCGGCCGGGATTTGCGCGGGTCGTCGATCGCGGTCCGCGGGGCACGCCGGCCACGCCGGCACTGCGCAGCCGTCGCCGGATGATGGCCGCCGTCGCGACCGCGCCGAGTCGGTCGAGGATCTCCAGGGCCACCGTGACCGTCGTCGGGTCCGGCGATTCGCTGAGTTCCAGCGCGCGTTCGTACGGATTGCCTTCCTCCTCCCAGAGCCGCGCTGCGCGCTCCCAGTCGCCGGCGATCCCGGCCGCGAACGGTGCCGGGCACTCTGGGAACGGCGCGACGTCGACACCCGCCCGTCGTAGGTAGCGCAGCACCTCGCCGCGCACGAGGTGGTGCCGAGTGCGTATCGCGACGGGCAGCAGCTCGGCACCGGTTGCTTGTACCGCGGCGAGGTCACCGGTCAGCCAGTTCAACTCCATGCGAGCACCCGCTGCGATGGAGCGCTTCTGGTCCTCGCCGCACGCCGCCGCGAGATCCCACGCACGCGCGATGAAGTCGGCGGCGACCGGGTCACCGCGACGCGCGCGGATGCGGCCGAGGAAACAGAGTGGGTTGACCGCGTTGGCGCCGGCGTCGTCGGCGGTGTCGAGCAACCGTCGCAACCGCCGCTCGGCCTCGTCCCACGATCCCTGCAGCATCACCAAGTGACACTGCTGGCCCTCGATGCGATATCGCGCCGCGCCGAGCCGATTCTCGGCCGCGACCCGCTCGGCGATGTCGAGATATTCCTTCGCCTCGGCCAATCGCCCGCCACGGACCAACATGACCGACAGATTGTGCGCCGACACGGTGACGTAGTCCGCGAGGTCGAGGCGCAGAGCCGCGGCCACCGCCTCCTTCAGGTCGTCCATGCCGGATGCGTCGCCGAGCGTCGCCTTGGCGACTCCCCGGTACCCGAGCGCGTGCGCCAGCACGTCGTCGCTGCCGACCCGGGCGGCCATGCTCAATGCGCGCTCCGACCACATCTCCGCGTCCTCGAACTCGCCGAGCAACGTGTCCCGCGATGCGATCGTGCTGTAGGCGAGTGCGAGCATGCGGCTCGGACCGAGCGGTGTGAGGATCTCCACCGCGCGCACCGACTTGGCGCGCGCGCTGGCCGGGTCCGCGAGCAGCGTGCTCATGCGCGCCGAGATAAGCAGCGCTTCGGCGAGGCCGGCCGGCGCCGTACCCGCCTCGTGCCATGCCTTCACCGCCTCGTCGGCGTGCGCCGCCGCCTCCGGGAACCGGTTTAGGTCGTGCAGCGCGCTCGCCGCGATGCCGTGCAACGTCGCCCGTTCAGTGCTCGACAGGTTGTCACCGCGATCCAGGACGAGCCGCGCGAACGCCATCGCCTCGGCATGGCTTTTTGCGTGAGCCGCTTCAGTGGCGGCCGAAAACGCAAACCGCGCGACGGCGTCTTCATCGCCCGCCCCCAGCGCGTGGTGAACCAGCCGCGACGATTCGGCGCCGGCCGCCACTAGCGCTTCGAGCACCCGACGGTGTGCGGCCGCCTGGCGGCTGCGCGACATGGACATCTCGATGACGCGCCGCGCGATGTCGTGCCGGAAGCGAAGGCCGTGATATCCGATCGTCACCATGGCCCTGCGCTCGGCCGGCTCGAGTGCGGCGGGCACGTCCACCAACGCGGTCAGCAGCGACGTCTCGACCTCGGTCGGTACGACAGCGAGCTGTTCCAGAGCCAATCGGCAGGCCACCGGCAGCGACAGCACACGCGCGAGCACCGCGTCGCGCACCGAGGCGGGCACCGCGGCAACCGGCTCGGCGAGCACCTCGCTGAGGTAGAACGGGTTGCCACCGACGGTGGCGACGATGGTGTCCGGCGCCAGACCGGCGGCGCGCGCGAGTTCGGCGACCGATTCGTCGGACAGCCCGACCAACGGCATGCGCAACACCGCGGTGCCGGCGAGCGACCCGATCACGAGCCGGAGCGGGTGGTCGTCGGACAGTTCGTCGTCGCGATAGCTGACCACGAGCAATGCGGGCAGGGTCGCCATCCGGCGCGCGAGATATCGAATGATGTCCAGTGACGCGTGGTCGGCCCAGTGCGCGTCCTCGACGATCACCACCGCCGGCCGTTGTGCGAATCCCATCTCTGCGACCAGCGCGTCGATGAACGAGTCCCGATCGTCGATGGCGGCGTCCCCGAGCCGGCCGCCGCAGTCGCGTGCGATGTCACGGAACGGCCCGAGGGTGCGCGGGGTGGACAGCTCGTCACAGCGGCCCTCGAAGACCCGAGCCTTGGCGCCGATGCGGTCCGTGAAAGCCTTTAACAGGCTCGTCTTGCCCACGCCGGCCTCGCCGGAGAGCAGCACGGACAGGCCGTGGCCCTGCCCGGCTCGACCTAGCGCGGCACAGAGTTCGTCGAGCTGTGTCGCGCGCTCCACGAGGTTCATCGTGTTCACCAGCACAGCAGCGACACGGCGTCGTGGTCAAGGCGCTGTCGCTCGCCCGATACTCTCGGGATTCGCGCCGGTTGCTCGGGGGCGTCGCCGCGGTCGCACTGGGGCGGCGGCGTGGTCGCGCCGCTAGGCCGGCGAAAGGAACGCAGCGATCTGCGCCCAGTAGTTGTCCGGGCGGTCGAGCCACGGAAAGTGTCCGGCTCCGTCGATCACAGCAAGCTCTCCGACACCGGGTCGGAGCGCGTCGACGATCTCCTGCGATGCCGACACCGGCGTGATGGGGTCTTGGTCGCCGACGCTGACCAGAGTCGGACAGGCGATCTGCGGCAATGCGTTGAGCACGTCGAGCTTCCGCATCAGCGCCATGCCGTGCTCGCCGAGCGCCGGATTTTGTACGCGTCGCGCAAGCTCGTCGGCATCGGGCACACACGGGCCGAACGCCGCGAACACGCGTGCCCACTCGTCGTCTGACACCGTGTCGCCGCCGTAGTCGCGTCGCGCCAACTCCGCCACCTCGTCGCCCGCGGCCGTACGGAACGCCGTCACGATGCGATCGAGGTCGAAGCGCGCCATGGTGGACTGCAGGATCAGTGCCCGGGGCTGCCCCGGATGGCGTACGGCGTAATGCATCGCGACGAAGCCGCCCATCGAGTGGCCGAGCACGACCGGCGACACGATGCCGAGCGCGTCGCAGAACGCGGCCACGTCATCGGCGCACGTCTCGAACGTCCAGTCGGCGAGCGAATGCCGGTCGGAGCGGCCGTGGTCCCGGAGGTCTAGGTAGATCACCTGCGCCCAGGCGGTCAGCGGCGAGAAATGCGGCTTGAAATACGAGTGGTCGTAGCTGCCCGGCCCGCCGTGGATGAGCACGACGGTGGGCCGCTCCCGCATCAGTGGACCATCCGGCACGACGAGCGGCCCGTCCACGTCGAACCACAACCGGGTGCCGTTGACGTCGACGTACACGGATGCGCTCACCTCCGCCCCGGAACGTACGCGCAACCGTGCCCACTCGGTGTCACCCCGCCGACAGGCCGGTCTCCGCCACCCGTGGCAACACGCGGGCGACCGGCTTCGGCAGCCACCAGTTCGCCGCGCCGAGCAACTCCATCAGCGACGGAACGAGAACCATGCGCACCACCGTCGCGTCCAGCAGCACCGCGATGCCGAGGCCGAGGCCGAACTGCTTGACCGCGACCTCCGGCGTCGCTAGTACGGACAGGAACACGGTCACCATGATCGCGGCGGCCGCGGTGATGATGCGCGCGGTGTGCGCGAGCCCGCGCGCGACCGCCTCGCGGGTGTCGGCGCCGGCGTCGTATTCCTCGCGGATCCGGGAGATCAGGAACACCTCGTAGTCGGTGGACAGTCCGAACAGGATCGGGAAGATGAACAATGGCACCCAGGTGGTGATCGGCATCGGTTCCGGGAAGCCGAGCGGGTGACCGAGCCAGCCCCACTGCACGATGGCGGTCAGCACGCCATATGCGGCACCGGTCGACAGCAGCGTCATCAGGGCCGCCTTGAGCGCGATCGTCACCGATCTGACGAGAATCACCAGCAGGATCAGCGACAGCCCGATGACCACCGTGATCAACCACGGCAGCCGTACGCCGACCGCGTCGGCGAAGTCGACCGTACCGGCGTTCGGTCCGCCGACATGTACCACGACGCCGGTGCCGGCGACCGCCGCGGGAATCACGTCGTCGCGCAGCCGATGCACGAGATTAGTGGTCGCGACGTCGTGTATCGCGGTCCGCGGGTACGCGATGAACAGTGCCGCCTCACCATCGGCGCTGCGCTGCACCGGTGTCACCGCCGCCACACCCGGTGTCGCATGCACCGCCGTGGCAACCTGGTCGAGGCTCGCCCCGGACGGCACGGTCGCCGCGATGATCAGTGGCGCGTTGAAGCCCGGACCGAACCCGTCGGCCAGGATCTTCTGCGCGGTGTAGCCCGACGTGTCGTGCGGTTCGGTGGTGTTGTCTTCGAAGCTCAGTCGCATCGACAGCGCGGGCGCGGCGAGGATCAGCATCAGCAACGCACCGAGCACCAGACCGGTCACCGGTCGGCGCTGGATCGCGCGCGCCCACCGCTCGGCGACCGGCGACCGGGCCGCGGTCCGCCCGAGGTAGGGCAACCGCAGCCGGTCGATGTTCCGTCCGGCGAAGCCGAGCAGCGCGGGCAACAACGTGAGCGCGCTGGCCATGGTCGCGGCGACCGTGACGCATGCCGCGACCGCGGTCGCGTTCAGCAGCGGCTGCGCCATCACGAACAGCCCGAGCATCGCGACGATCACCGTCGCGCCGGCGAACAGGACGGATCGACCGGCCGTCGCCAGCGCGGTCACCGTGGCATCCTCGGGTTCGGCGCCGGTGGCGAGCTGTTCGCGATATCGCGTCACGATCAGCAGCGCGTAGTCGATGCCGACGCCGAGGCCGAGCAACGTCGAGACGATCGGGCTGAACGACGGCGCCGGAATCAGGTGGCCAATCAGGAAGATCAGCGCGAGTCCGGAGGCGATGCCGAACACCGCGGCTGCCATGGTTAGGCCCATCGCGAGCAGCGAACCGAACGCGATCAGGATGACGATCATTGCGGCCACACCGCCGATGCCGTCCGCGGCACCACCGTACGGCGTGTCCACCGACACCACGTCCGGGCCGCCGACCGCAAATGTGATGCCACTGCCGCTGGCAGCACGCGACCGGCTGATCAGGTTCTTGATGTCGGCGGTCGGAACTTGCGGCTGGTCGGACTGCACGGTGGCGAACGCGGTGCGGCCGTCCGCGCTGACCTGTCCCGGACGGTCGTAGGGCGACGCGACGCCGGTGATGTTGGGTAGCGACGCGGCGTATTCGAGCAAGGGATCCAACCGTGTCCGCACGGCGGCTGCGCTGACGTCCTGGCCGGCGTGCACCGCCACGGTCAGTGAACTGCCATTGCTGGATGGGAAGTGGTCGGCCAGGATGGCCTGCGCGCGACCGGAGTCCGACGATCCGCCTGCGAAGTCGTTGTCCGCGGCGGCCGCGTAGGTGATGCCGAGTACGAGCACCGCGATCGTACCGAGCACCCACATGACCAGCACGAACCGTCTACGTCGGTAGCAGAACCGCGCGACGCGCTGCAGTGCCGTGTGTTGCTCCGCCCCCGTCATGGCCTCTCCTCGACATCGCCCGGATCCGCGTCAACATCCGACCTCGCGCATCGGGCGGCACCTCGCCGTCGTGAACGCCACCGGCAAGAATATGGCGGGCAACCGACGACGAGTGTCAAGGGCGTTATCCCGGGCGCACGTCTCACAGCTGAGCTACAGGGAGGTCGTAGGTGGTCACGTCGGGTCATACATTGCGCGTTGGCATGGTCGGCTACGCGTTCATGGGCGCCGCGCATTCCCAGGCGTGGCGGACCGTTGGTCGGGTGTTCGACCTGCCGCTGCAGGTTGAGATGGTCGCGGTGGCGGGCCGCGACGCCGCGGCGGTAGCCCGCGCGGCCAACCGACTCGGTTGGCAGGAACACACGACGGACTGGCGTGACCTGGTCGGTCGCGACGACATCGACCTCGTCGACGTCTGCACTCCGGGCGACACCCATGCCGAGATCTCCATCGCCGCGCTGCAGGCCGGCAAGCACGTGCTGTGCGAGAAACCCCTGGCCAATTCGGTGGCCGAGGCCGAGGCGATGGTCGCGGCCGCGGACACGGCACGACAAACAGGGGTACGGGCAATGTGCGGTTTCAACTACCGCCGGGTGCCCGCCATGACCCACCTACGGAACCTGATCGCGGCCGGTCGGCTGGGCACGATTCGGCACGTACGGGCGGCGTACCTGCAGGATTGGCTCGCCGATGCGAACGCGCCGATGGTGTGGCGGCTGGACCGACAGCAGGCCGGATCGGGTGCGATTGGCGACATCGGCGCGCACATCGTCGACCTGACGCAGTTCGTCACCGGGCAGGACATCCTCGGCGTGAGCGCGTTGACTCACACGTTCGTCCACCAGCGCCCACTGACTCGCGGCTCGACCGAGATGGGTGACGTGACCGTCGACGACGCGGTGCTGTTCCACGCGCGACTGTCCGGCGGCGCGATCGCGAGCTACGAGGCGACGCGCTTCGCGACCGGACGACGCAACGCGCTCCGTCTGGAGGTCAACGGCTCGCTCGGCTCGGTGGCCTTCGACCTCGAGCGGCTCGACGAGCTCGAGTTCTACGACGCCAGCGCGCCTGCGACCGAGCAGGGCTTCACGCGCATCCTGGTCACCGAGCCGCAGCATCCGTACATGTCGGCGTGGTGGCCGCCCGGGCACATCATCGGATACGAGCACACGTTCACCCACGAGGTACGCGACCTGGTGGAGGCGATCGCGACCGGCACGGATCCGAGCCCGTCGTTCGCTGACGCGCTGCAAGTCCAGCGGGTGCTGGCGGCCTTGGCGACGCCCGGTGAGCTGACGCCGATCGGATAGCTCGGTGCCCGGCCGGCCGGCGTCCGGGTGCCATAGCGGCCGTACCATCAGCAGGTGGCGGAGGGCCCGATCGACCTCAACGACATCCTCGTCACCATCGGCCACCCGTACCGCGATATCGAGGTACCGCTGCCGACCTGGATCGCTCGCGGGCCAGGACCCCGACCGCTCGTACGGCCAATAAGTGCGCGGTCACGTACCACCGGCAAACCCCTGCCGCTGTCGGTCATCCCCCTGCGTTACCGCAACAATGGGCAGTCCCGCCGCCTCATCCAAGACGGCCTGCTCGACGATCCGTGGCCACCGGACGACCAGCCCAACCAACCTGAGCCAGGAGCTTGACGCGTTCGCCAGACGCCGTTGCCTACCCGAGGCTGGCCCGCGCGTACCTGTTGGCCGCGTTGGTGACCTTGACGGCGTACGCATCCGGAGCGTTGTACGCCGCCAGCGCGGCCCGCCAGCCGTCGACAGTAGACAGGTCGCGATTGTGCGCGCACAGGTAGTTCGCGGCGGTCAGCGCGGCATCGTCGATGTCCTCAGGGTTCGGTGTCCCACCGGTGGCCGAGACGCCCCACTTGAGCCAGGTGGACGGTAGGAACTGCATCGGCCCGACGGCGTGGTCCCAGTGGACGTCGCCATCCAGCCGTACGCCCTCGACCGTGGCGTGGATCGCCTTGTTGCCATGCGTGCCGTCCAACGCCGGGCCGAGGATCGGCATGCTGGCCGTGCCGTCCGGCAGCAGGTGCGCGCCGCCGTGGCTGCCGTGACCGGATTCGATCGACCCGATGCCGGCGAGCATCACCCACGACAGGTGGCAGCCGGGATGCGTCACGTTCGACATGAGCTGGGCGTCCGCGTACCCGGTCAGCGCCCGGGCCGGGATCCCGGTGCGCGTCGCGATCGAGTCCACCCACGACGCCGCGACCTGTACGGATGGTGGCCCGGTGGGTGGTTTGGCGGTGGCCGGTCCGGTCGGCGTCGCGGTGCCCGGCGGACCGGCCGGTGCGGTCGTCTCCGGTGCCAGCGAAGCGGCGGCGGCCGGATCCATCGTGAGCGGTACGGCGCCGGCGATCACATATTCGGTCGACCCTGCGTTGCGAGCGACGGCAAATTCGACCAGCCAACCGAGCCCGACGATGACGCCGAGGATGGCGACGATCCACACGAAGATCACGCCAGGCACAACCCGCCCGGACGCGCGGCTGCCCCACTGGTCGTCACCGGCCCCGTGCACCACGACAACCATCATGCGTCGAATGCGCCACGGCTGCCGCATCCGTACCCCGCACAATGGCCGTTAACCACCGCGCGACCTGCGTGTATACCGATGTGTCGATATATGTCAGCGGCGGGCGTTTGAACCGCTCACACCATGGTGGCCGGGATCTGCTTGGCCCAGCGGACCTCCCCGTCGCGCACATAGAACACGCCGACGACCACGCGGCTGATGGCATCGCGATCGTCGCCGATGTCATCGGCGGTCAACGCGATCGTGAGCGAACCGGACGCCGCCGCCGGTACAGCGGTCGCTAGCGAAGAGTTCGTCACGCTGCCGTCACCGACCGGGAGGTCGCTCGTACCGGCGAGCCATGGATAGTGCTGCGACAGCTGCTCGTACCCGCCGTCCCAGCCGAATCCATCGGCACCAGCGCCCCACGCGTTGCTCGGCTGCAGCGTCGGCCCGCCGGACTGGCTGAGCACCACGAAGTCGTAGTAGCCGTCGTGCGCGCGACTGTCCGGTCCACTCCACCGCACGCGTACCACCAGGTCCGACGTATCCCCGGTCTGCTGGTCGGGCGGCCCGCCGAGCGCGGCGACCGTCTCCGCGAACGACCGCTGGTCAGTTAATCGGAGATCGGCGGCGAGCGTCACGCCATCCCCGCCATGCGCCCACTCCGCCTTCCGGTCGGCGGTTCGGACCACGGTGACGGTCACGGAGACGATTACCGCGGCAACCGCCACCGACATACAGAGCACGAACATCGCCACGTAGCGGTAACGCATGCATCACATGATGAGGGTTCCGCGCTCGCCACGCCGTACCCGCCGGGTTGGGTTGAAGATTAGGTGGAGCACGCTGCCTGACCCTCACACCGTGTCAGGCCACAAGGTGGGTGATGCCATGTTCACCATCGGAGACTTCGCCAAGCTGGGCCGCGTATCGATCCGGATGCTGCGGCACTACGACGCGATCGGCCTGCTGCGGCCGGCCGCCGTGGATGCCGCCAGCGGATACCGCTTCTACGAGGCAGCCCAGCTTCATCGGCTGAACCGCATCATCGCGCTCAAGGAACTCGGGTTCACGCTCGATCAGGTTGGCACGATCCTCGACGACAAGATCGACACGTTGGAACTGTCCGGCATGCTCCGGCTCCGGCGCGCCGAACTCGAGGCTCAGGTCAACGCGGACAGCGCGCGGCTCGC
>DATFRR010000180.1:0-3637 GCA_035263025.1 Micromonosporaceae bacterium | reverse complement strand
CCTCGAAGTCGATGATGAGCCAGCTCTCCGGCGTGCGCAGTGCCTGACCGAGATGCAGGTCGCCGTGGATCCGCTGGATGATCGACGGGTAGGTGGCCCGGCGCAGGATCTCGGTCGCGGCGTCGATGTGCTGCGCGATCTGCGGCACCGCGGCGGCCGCGGTGTGCAGCCGCCGGATCATGTGTTCGACGGGCGGCTTGTCGATCTCGCGGCCCAACTCGTCGCCGAGCGTGCCATGCACTGACGCCACCGCCTCGCCTAGCCGGTGCGCCTCACCCGCGAAGTCGCCACCGACCTGGTCCGGACCGTAGTCGGGCTGCGCCATCAGATCGCGCGCGCTGGCCACGGCCATCGACCAGCCGTCCGCGGAGTTTGCCGCGAACTGGTTCAGGGTCGCCAACGATAGCGGTGCGCCGTGCTCGTCGACGCTCTCAATAGCGCCGAGAAGCCTTGCCACGTAGGGATTCCCGGCCCGCGCCAAGGCGCGGTTGAGTTCCAGGTCCGGGTTGAGTCCGGGCACGACGCGGCGGAACAGCTTGAGGATCGCCGACCCGTTGAACACGACGCTCGAGTTGCTCTGCTCCGCGTCGATCACCCGGGCCGTGCTGTCATCCACGCCGCCCGCTTCGGGTTCCGCCTCGAAGCGCAGATCCGCGACCCGGTGCCCGGCGAGGATCATGCCGAGCAACTCTCGTGCGGTCCGCTCGCTGTAGAGCGCGTCATAGCCGGTGCGGCCGTCCGCCTCGCCGATGCGCGCGACGCCGACGAACTCGTCTGCCGGAGCGCGATCCCAGCCCACCACGACTTGGTACGCCTGCGGGTCGCCGTCGACGAATCGCACTTGCAACAGCACGTGTTCGAGGTCGTCGGCGAGCGCGGTGACCGACGTGGTGTCCACGCCGACGATCGTCCGACCGCGCCCCGCGTACCACCGCTGATGCGGCAGCCAGTCGGCGAACGGCAACATCATGCGGTCTCCTCCGGACGGCGCAGTTGCAGCCAGTAGAAGGCGTGACCGGGCAGGGTGAGCAGATATGGCAGCTGCCCGATGGACGGGAAACGCACCCCGCCGGTCAGCTCGATCGGCACGTATCCGACCCACTTCTGCAGGTTCAACTCGATCGGCTGCGGGAAGCGGGACAGGTTGTTGACGCTCATCACGACGTCGCCGTCGTGCGCTCGGACGTAGGCGAGCACCGACGGGTTCGAGCCGCCGAGGTCCTCGAAGTCGCCCAGCGCGAACGCTTCGTGCCGGCGGCGTACCGCCAGCATGGTCCGAGTCCAGTTCAGCAGCGACGCGGCGTTCTGTTGCTGCGCCTCGACGTTGATCGCCTGATATCCGTAGACCGGGTCCTGGTTGACCGGCAAGAACAGGCGTCCGGGCGTGGCCGAGGAGAAGCCGGCGTTGCGGTCCGGTGTCCACTGCATCGGGGTACGCACACCGTCCCGGTCGCCGAGCCAGATGTTGTCGCCCATGCCGATCTCGTCGCCGTAGTAGAGCACCGGCGAACCGGGCAACGACAGCAGCATCGCGGTGAACAACTCGACCTGGTTGCGATCGTTCTCGAGCAGCGACGCCAGCCGTCGGCGGATGCCGACGTTGGCTCGCATGCGCGGGTCCTTGGCGTATTCGGCATACATGTAGTCGCGCTCTTCGTCGGTCACCATTTCGAGCGTGAGCTCGTCGTGGTTGCGCAGGAAGATGCCCCATTGGCAGCCGACGGGGATCTTCGGCGTTGATGCCATGATCTCCGAGATCGGGAACCGCGATTCGCGGCGTACCGCCATGAACAAGCGTGGCATGAGCGGAAAGTGGAAGGCCATGTGGCACTCGTCGCCGCCGACCGCCTCGTCGCCGAAATACGCGACCACATCGGCCGGCCACTGGTTCGCCTCGGCCAGCAGCACCCGGCCAGGGTACTCATCGTCCACGATCTTGCGCAATTTGCGTAGAAATTCGTGCGTTTGAGGCAAATTCTCGCAGTTAGTCGACTCGGCCTCGAACAGGTACGGCACCGCGTCGAGCCGGAATCCGTCGATGCCGAGATCCAGCCAGAACCGGATCACGTTCATCATCTCGCGCACGACCGCCGGGTTCTCGTAATTGAGGTCCGGCTGGTGTGAGAAGAATCGGTGCCAGTAGAACTGCTTGCGCACCGGGTCGTACGTCCAGTTCGACTCCTCGGTGTCCACGAAGATCACCCGAGCGAACGGGTACCCGTCGTCGCTGTCACTCCATACGTAGTAGTCCGCGTACGGCCCGTCTGGATCGCGTCGTGACTCCTGGAACCACGGATGCGAGTCGGACGTGTGATTCATCACGAGATCCGTGATGACGCGGATGCCACGCTTGTGCGCCGCGTCGAGCAGCGCGACGAAGTCGTCGACGGTGCCGAATTCCGGCAGCACCTTGTAGAAGTCGCGGATGTCGTAGCCGCCGTCGCGCAGCGGCGAGTCGTAGAACGGCGGCAGCCAGATGCAGTCGACGCCGAGCCACTGCAGGTAGTCCAGCCGGTGGATCAGGCCCTGGATGTCGCCTTGTCCGTCGGCGTTGGAATCGTGGAACGCGCGTGCGAGCGCCTCATAGAAGACCGCGCGCTTGAACCAGATCGGATCGGCGGGCAGCGTCCGGGCATGGCTGTAATCGCTTGCGGACGGGTGTTCGACCAAGCCGTCGGCGGCGACGTGGCTGCCCTCGGCGAGTTCCAAGGTGTGTACGGCGCGATCCACGGCGTGTCGTCAACTCCTGCCTGCCCCGCTGCTGCTGGCACGGCCAGCCGCGGCGGCCGCACATGCCCATCGTCGTCTATCGCGGCTCACCCTGCCGCCGCACGGCCAGGATGTGTGCCGGCTCGACGAACGGGTCGAGCCGCACCGTGTTGTGTTGACCCCAGTCGAACGCCGCGCCGGTCAACTCGTCCCGAACCGAGAACCGCTGGTGCCAGTCGAAGCCGAGCGCCGGCATGTCGAGGCTGAGATTCGCCCACACCACGTTCGCCGGGTCGAACGAGACCACCACGATCACGGTGTCACCGCTGTCCGCGTCGCGCTTGGAGAAGCAGAGGATCTGCCCGTTGTCCGACTCGTGGAAGCGAAGGTTCGTGAGCCACCGGAGCGCCGGGTGAGCGCGGCGGATCGAGTTCAGCGCGCCGAGATAGGGTGCTAGCGACTCGCCGGTCGCCTCGCGCGCCGCCCACGGTCGCGGACGCAGTTCGTATTTCTCGTTGTCCAGCAACTCCTCGACGCCCGGCCGCGCGTTGTGCTCGTAGAGCTCGTACCCGGAGTAGATGCCCCACGACGGGCTGAGCATGCTGGCCAGGATCGCCCGTATCTTGAACATCGGCGGGCCGGCGTGCTGCAACGACTCGGGCAGGATGTCGGGGGTCGTCGGCCAGAAGCTCGGGCGCATGTGCGCCGCCGACGCGACCAGCTCCTCGCAATATTCGCGCATCTCCGCGGCGGTGTTGCGCCAGGTGAAATACGTGTACGACTGGGTGAAGCCGATCCGCCCGAGCCCGTGCATCATCGGCGGCGCGGTGAACGCCTCGGCGAGGAAGAGCACGTCCGGGTCGACGCGCTTGACCTCCCAGATCAGCCAGTGCCAGAAGTCCACCGGCTTGGTGTGCGGGTTGTCGAC
>DATFRR010000179.1:0-12916 GCA_035263025.1 Micromonosporaceae bacterium | reverse complement strand
CGCTTCTCGGAGAGCATCTCCGAAGCCTGCTCGATCGTCATCGACTCGGGTGTCTGGCCACGTCGCAGCGACGCGTTCGACTCGCCGTCGGTGACGTACGGACCGAAGCGCCCGTCCTTGATGGTGAGCGGCTTGTCGGTCAACGGATCGACCCCTAGCTCACGCAGTGGCGGCCGAGCCGCGGCGCGGCCGCGTTGCTTCGGCTCGGCGAGCAGCGCCAACGCCTCATCCAGGGTCAGCGTGAACAGCTGCTCCTCGGTCGCGAGCGAGCGGGTGTCGTTGCCGCGCTTGATGTACGGCCCATAGCGGCCACCGGACGCGATGATCTCCTCGCCGTCCGGATCCCGTCCGACTACACGTGGCAACGTCAGCAAGCGCAACGCGTCGGCCAGGCTCAGCGAGTCCGGCGACATCGTCGACAGCAGCGACGCGTTGCGGTCGCCGCTGGAGATGTACGGCCCGAACCGACCTGACTTGACGACGATCGGCTCGCCGGTGTCCGGGTGCTCGCCGAGTTTGCGTTCGCCGCCGCCGCCGAGGAAGAGTTCCTCGACCTTCTCCGGCGTCAACTCGTCCGGCGCGATACCTTCCGGGATCGACACGCGGTTCGCCGCGCTGTCACCACCGTTCCCGTTCCCGTTCCCGTTGCCGTTGCCGTTCTCGCTCGCGTCGAGCTCCGCGCCGGGCAGCGACCGCTGCAGGTACGGCCCGTAGCGGCCGACGCGTACCACGACGTTGCGGCCCTCGCCGTCGACGAACAGTGGAATCGAGTTGACGCCGCGGGCATCGATCTCGCCGAGGTTCTCGGTAACCATCTTCTTCAGGCCACCGGATCGCGCGACGGAGCCGTGCTCACCAAGGTTTCCGCCGAAGTAGAACGCGGTCAGGAAGTCCACCGCGGCGGCCTGCCCGCCCGCCACATCGTCGAGTTCGTCCTCCATCGCCGCGGTGAACCCGTAGTCCACCATCTGCGCGAAGTGCCGCTCCAGCAGGTTGACGACCGCGAACGCAAGGAACGACGGCACGAGGGCTTGGCCGCGCCGGAACACGTACCCACGGTCTTGGATGGTTGCCATGATCGTGGCGTATGTGGACGGACGGCCGATGCCAAGCTCTTCCATGGCCTTGACCAGCGACGCCTCCGTGTAGCGCGCGGGCGGCTGCGTGGTGTGGCCGACCGCCTCCAGCGCATCGGCGCGCAATGGCTGGTCCTTGACCAGACGCGGCAGCCGGCGTTCGGCGTCCTCGGCCTCCTCGGACTCGTCGTCTGACGACTCAACGTAGGCGCGCAGGAAGCCGGGATCGGTGATGGTCTTGCCGGTCGCCGCGAAGTCGCACTCCTCGTTCGTGGTGGACATCGCGCGAATGCGGACCGAGACCGACGAGCCGACGGCGTCGGTCATCTGAGACGCCACGGTCCGGCGCCAGATCAGCTCGTACAGCTTGAATTCCTCGGTGGCCAGTTCGTTCGCGACCTCGCCCGGGGTGCGGAACGAGTCGCCGGCCGGCCGGATCGCCTCGTGTGCCTCTTGCGCGTTCTTGACCTTGCTCGCATAGCGGCGCGGCTCCGGCGGCACGAACGAGTCGCCGTAGAGGTCGCGGATCTGCGCGCGCGCCGCGGCGATCGCGCTCTCCGCGAGATTCACCGAATCGGTACGCATGTAGGTGATGTAGCCGTTCTCGTAGAGCCGTTGCGCGACGCGCATCGTCTGGGCGGACGAGAAACGCAGCTTGCGCGACGCCTCCTGCTGCAGCGTGGAGGTGATGAACGGCGCGTACGGGCGGCGGCGGTAGGGCTTCTCCTCCACGCGTACGACGCGGAACGGCCGGCCGTCGAGTCGTGCGGCGAGGCCACGCGCGCCGTCCTCGTCGAGGTGCACCACACCGCCCCGCGCCTGGCCAGTGGTCGGCTCGAAGTCACGACCGCTCGCGACCCGGTCGCCGTCCAGTGCGATGAGGTTCGCGGCGAACGTCCTCGGTTCGGTTGCCTCGGCGGCCGGTGCGCCGGACTGTCCGGTCAGCGTGGCGAGAGTCGCCGTGATGTCCCAGTAGTTCGCGGCCCGGAACGCCATCCGCTGCTTCTCGCGCTCCACGACGATCCGCGTGGCGACGGACTGTACGCGGCCGGCCGAGGTACGCGGACCAACCTTCTTCCACAGCACCGGCGAGACTTCATATCCGTAGAGCCGGTCGAGGATCCGCCGGGCCTCCTGCGCGTCGACGAGCGCGCGGTCGATCTCGCGCGGGTTGGCCACCGCCTCCTGGATCGCCGGACGGGTGATCTCGTGGAACACCATGCGCTTGACCGGCACCTTCGGTTTGATCGTCTCGAGGAGGTGCCAGGCGATCGCTTCGCCCTCACGGTCTTCGTCGGTGGCGAGGAGGACCTCGTCGACCTCCTTCGCCAGCTTCGCGAGCTTGGCGATCTGTTGCTTGCGGTCGGAAGTGACCACGTAGAGCGCGTTGAACCCGTTGTCGACATCCACGCCCAGCCGCGCCCACGACTCACCCTTGTAGCGCGCCGGCACGTCCGCGGCGTTACGCGGCAAGTCGCGTACGTGACCAAAGCTGGCCTCGACGACGTACCCCGGCCCGAGATAGCCGGAGATCGTCTTCGCCTTCGCCGGAGACTCGACGATGACCAGCCGCTTCGTGGTGCTCGGCACGGATACTCCCTGGGTTGCAAAACAACGACTGAGCCGCGGCCTCTCGCGGCAAGGTTGGCGCGCGCTCGCGGGTCGGCCGCGATCCAGGCCTACCGTCGGATGGAACGGTTGCGCACGCCGGACGGCGCCACGCTACACCCATCGTCAACCGTGACACGCGTCACCGCGAAAAACGATGCCTGCGCGCCGCGCGGCTGTCACAACCGCGATCGCACCTATTTACTTCCTGCCTTCTTCACGGGTACGCGCGTCGGCACCCGCCGGTTCGCTACTCAGCGCGACCGATCATGGCCAGATGCCCGACGGTGCCGATGATGGCGGGTCACCAACGATCTCCGCAAGCCGCGCGAGCCGCCGTCGACCGGACACGCGCAGTGCCGGGCCGGAGCGTGCGTTGCCGGTCAGGATCTCAGCGGGCAGCCCGATGGACGCGAGCGCTCGCTGCATGGTGACCGGGGCGGTGTCCTCGCAGCGGCCGAGCCGCAGCACCACGTCCAGGTTGTCGCGCTGGCCGGCGGCCACCATCCACACGCGCAGCCGCCGGCCGTCGAGCGCATACCCGGCCGGTGGGAACTTGAGCGCGCCACGCAGCCAGGCCAGCGCCAGTGGGGCAAGCGTGGTGCTGTACGGCGTGCGTACGCTCAGCCGTTCGTCCACTGTCGCCACACACGTGGCAGCGAATCCTCGTACCCGCATCTCTACGGTGAGTGCGGCGGCCCGCCACGTGTCGTCAACCACGACGCTCACCCGCGCCGTGCCGCCCATCCGAACGACCTGCCCCGGCCCGGCCAGCAGGCCGTCGAGATCCTCGGCGCCCGGCGCGGTCGCCTCGACCCCGAACAGCGAGAGTTGGCGGGTCAGCGGCATGCGGCAATCCATGCGCGACGCATGCCGGTCACTGTACGGCGGCGGACGTCGATGTCACGCCAGGCTGCGTCGGGCCGGCTGTGTCGGCGTACCACGCGTGTCCGACATGAGTCATTAGCCGTTTATCCCAGTGAAAGTCGGTTCACCCGCAGGTGCGTGGCACTTGGTGAGCTTGCCTCGCCCGTCCGCCCCGACGTAGCGTCGGTGCGACTTTGGTCGACGCTGGGTCACGACGCATTGCGCGCGGCGGACCACATGCCGGCGCGACGTACCGAGAGGAAACCACATGTCACGTCGAGCGATCGTTCGCACCGCGTGCGCGGTCGCGATAGGTCTGGGCGTCGTGATCCCGGCCGCCGCCGCGGCTGCCGGCCCACCGCCTGTCGCCACGTCCGCTGTCGCGCCGGCGGCGGCCGTTCCGCTGATGGCGCTCGCCGACTGCTGCCAGGCATCCATCCACAACCTGCCGAGCCGTTTCGTGATTGGCGGAAACCCGACACAGTTCAACCTGGTGTTCACCAACACCGGCCAGCAGTCGATCGCGTCGCTGACCGTGACGTTCGCGTTCACCGGCAGCAATCTCGACCCCGACCAGATCACGATGAAGCGCATGAGTTCCAGCGGCCAGTGGCGCGGCATGAGCGTTGGACGCCGCAACGGCCAGATCACCGCGACCGACAGCCGCTTCCGCCTCGATCAGGACCTGCCGCCGAACGGATCCACCACGCTGCAATACCAGCTGTCCTTCGACGACAAGGAGCAGCCCGCACGCGTGCAGCTCGGCGCCACGGTCACCGGTCGCTTCAGCGAGGGCAGGTTCACCGACACGAACGAGCTGGCGCACACCAGCGCCTCGTTCACGGTCGGCACCATCGCGCCGCCGAAGCCCAAGCCAAATCCGACGCCCACTCCGACCGTCGCGTCCGCGCCGCCCAGTGCACCGCAGAGCGCGGGCGCCATCGACACCGGTCCAGGCGGCCCGCCGGTGACCCCGCAGAACGCCGCCAGCAGCGGCGGCGGCTCGTCGCTGGTCTGGGTCGCGTACATCGTGGGCGGGCTGCTGCTGCTCGGTGGCATCGGTGCCATCGGCATGCTGTTGTGGCGCCGCGGTCCAGAGACGAACGACGCGGACTGGCCCGACGACGGCACCACATTGCAGCGCGGCGGCGGTGTGTACCCAGCGATCGCGGCGTACCCGACGCAGCCGCTGCCACCGGCACCACAGCCGTACGGTGGGCAGCCGGAGTCGTACGGGCCGGCGGATCCGTACGGGCCGCCGACCGAGCCGTACAGCCCGGTTCCGGAACAATACGGCCCGCCGAATGCGACTCCGCACGCGCGCTACGGCCGGCACAGCGCCGACCGTACGCACTACCTCGACGGCTGACACTCGAGCGCCGTACGGTCATGGATCGGTCGTACCTGGCCCGCTGGTCGACACGATCGCGGTGCTCGGTCGAGTGGTCACAGCGATGGAGACGTTCCTCGACGCGTTCCGGTGGCCGCCCGACTAGACACGCGATCCGGTGGCCGCCCGACTAAACAAGCCGGCGCTGGCCGCCCGACTAAGACGAGCCATAAACGCCGGGGCCCGGCCACCGCGTCGTGGTGGCCGGGCCCCGGTCGCTTCGCGCTGCGCTAGACGTGCGCCTTCCGGTCCGTCGTACCAGTGGAATCGCCGGTGGACGTGCCACCGCTCTTGCCGTCGGTGATCTCCGCGTCCGGGCCAGCATCGCTGCCGGCGGCACTGTCGGCCATCGCCACCGGCTTGCGCTTTGCCACCGTGATCGCCGCCGCGATGATCGCCACCGCGACGAGCGCAATGATGATCCGCAGCGCGGTGTTCGGGTGGCTGCCGCGCGAGCTCCACATCACGACCGCCGGGGCGATCAGCAGCGATACCAGGTTCATGACCTTGATCAGGGGGTTGATGGCCGGGCCGGCGGTGTCCTTGAATGGGTCACCGACCGTGTCGCCGATGACCGTCGCGGCGTGCGCGTCCGAACCCTTGCCGCCATAGAGCCCGTCCTCGACCATCTTCTTCGCGTTGTCCCATGAACCGCCGGAGTTCGCGAGGAAGATCGCCATCAGCGTGCCAGTGCCGATCGCACCGGCCAGGTATGCCGCGAGCGGACCGACGCCGAGGCCGAAGCCGACCGCGATCGGCGCCAACACCGCGAGCAGACCCGGGGTGACCAGCTCACGCTGCGCATCCCGCGTGCAGATGTCCACGACCTTGCCGTATTCGGGTCGCTGGGTGCCGTCCATGATGCCGGGGAACTCGCGGAACTGACGGCGCACCTCGAACACCACCGCACCCGCCGAGCGGGACACCGCGTTGATCGCGAGGCCGGAGAACAAGAACACCACCGACGCGCCGACGAGCAGACCGACCAGGTTGTTCGGGTTCGACACGTTCAGGATGCCGTTCAGGACGTCCTGAAGCGTGGCGGCGGCACCGCCGGATCCGTTCGCCAGCGCGGTCTTCACCGTGTCCGTGTACGACCCGAAGAGCGCTGTCGCGGCGAGCACCGCCGTGGCGATCGCGATGCCCTTGGTGATCGCCTTCGTAGTGTTGCCGACCGCGTCCAGGTCGGTCAGCACGCGCGCGCCGTTCTCGTCGATGTCGCCGGACATCTCGGCGATGCCCTGCGCGTTGTCGGAGATCGGACCGAACGTGTCCATCGCGACGATCACGCCGACCGTGGTCAACAGGCCCGTCCCGGCGAGCGCGACGGCGAAGAGTGACAGCAGAATCGAACCGCCGCCGAGCAGGTATGCCCCGAATACCCCAGCGCCGATCACGAGCGCCGAATAGACGGCCGACTCGTACCCGACCGAAACGCCAGCCAGGATAACCGTCGCCGGACCGGTCAGCGAGCTCTTGCCGATGTCGCGCACCGGACGGCGGCTCGTTTCGGTGAAGTATCCGGTCAGCGCCTGGATGATGCCGGCGAGCACGATGCCGATGATCACCGCGATGATCGCGAACGCGATCGGGTTGACCGGCGGCTGCTTGTCCAGCGCCATGCCAAGGCCGGCCTGGTAGTTCGGGCCGAGCAGATCGGTCCAGCTCGACTTCAAGTAAAGCGACGCGGCGATGGCTACCAGCACCGCGGAGATCACCGCGGAGATGTAGAACGCGCGGTTGATCGCGGTAAGACCCGACCGGTCGGACTTGCGGAGCCTGGTGATGAACACGCCGACGATCGCCGTGATGACACCGATGGCCGGCACGATCAGCGGGAAGACCAGTCCGTACGTGCTGCCGAACGCGGCCTTGCCGAGGATCAGCGCGGCGACCAGCGTGACGGCGTACGACTCGAACAGGTCTGCGGCCATGCCGGCGCAGTCGCCGACGTTGTCCCCGACGTTGTCGGCGATCGTTGCCGCGTTACGCGGATCGTCTTCCGGGATGCCCTGTTCCACCTTGCCCACCAGGTCCGCACCGACGTCGGCGGCCTTGGTGAAGATGCCACCGCCGACGCGCATGAACATGGCGAGCAGCGCGGCACCGAAGCCGAAGCCTTCCAACACGGTCGGTGCGTTGGCGCGGTAGATCAGCACCACCAGTCCGGCACCGAACAGGCCGAGTCCGACGGTGAGGAAGCCCACCACGCCACCGGTGCGGAAGGCGATCTGCATCGCGCGCTCGCGACCGCCCTCGCCAGTGTTCGCCGCTGCCGCGACGCGGAGGTTTGCCCGGGTGGCAAGCGACATGCCGGCGCCGCCGATGAACGAGCTGAACAGCGCGCCGACGATGAAGAACAGTGACCGGCCGATCTTCACGCTGACGCCGCCACCATCGGCGACCGGCAGCAGGAAGAGCAGCACGACGGCGACCACCACGAACACGCTGAGCGTCTTGAACTGGCGGAACAGGTAGGCGGACGCGCCTTCCTGCACCGCACCGGCAATCTCTTGCATTTTCTTGGTACCCGTACCGGTGCCCAGGACCGCCCGGACCAGGGCGGCCGCGAAGCCCAGCGCGACCAAAGCGATCACCACGGCGATGATCACGTAGGTCAGATTGCTACCGGTAAGGGACTGCGCGCCAGCGGCGACGTACGTCCCGGACATCTGTGTCCTCCTGTAACCGAAATACGCGTCGCCGGCCGGGACCGTTCGGGCCGCCGGCGAAACAGTCTCCACGCATGGAGTCCTGCATCCGGTCGCTCGCCGATGACGTTGCGCCGTCGGGGACCGGACGTTGGAAGTTGACCCGCGTACTGTAGCCGCACCCGGTGGCAGTGGTCACACCAGGCCGGATGTGGCCAAGGGATGCAGACCGCGTGGCCGGCCTTCGTCCTAACGCGGTATGTCCGGCGGGCCGGTCTTCCGGCTATCGCGCCCGTCCGGCGGGCGAGTCGGTCGGCCGGTCGTCCGGCTATCGCACCCGTCCGGCCGGCGAGTCGGCCGGCCGGTCTTCCGGCTATCGCGCCCGTCCGGCCGGCCAGGACATGCACACCTGTGTCCCGACGCCGTCACGGCCCGGAATCACCGCAAGGTCGTCGACAAGTCCGGAGAGCAGCGTCAGCGAGACGCCGACGGCCACGTCCTCGTCGCTCACATTCGTCATGTCGGCGGCGTTCGACGCGGACGTGTCCAGTAGCAACCCAAATGGATCGGTATGCTCGGGATCGCCCTCGACGCCGATGGTGGCGGTGTCCACCGGCGCGTGATCGGTGACCCGCACCGTGAACTGTGCCTCGGCCACCAGCTCGACCTCAACGAGATCCGAGAGGGAGTGCCGACGATGCAACGCCACCGCACGCGAACACGCCTCGCCGATCGCCAGCCGTACCTCGTCGATGATCGCGTCGGCAACACCGGCCCGTCGGGCCACCGCGACACCGACCAGGCGAGCGGTGCGTACGTGTGCCGGTGCCGGGGAAAACGCGAGGCGAACCGTCCCCATCAGCGCCGAGCCTCAGCCGGCCAGGCCGGCCGTCGCGGCTTCGACCGTGCTGTGCAGCGTGAACACCCGATCAAGTCCGGTGATCCGGAAGATCTTGAGGATCTTCTCCTGGTCGCAGACGAGCGCGAAGTCACCGCCCACCATCCGCAGCCGCTTCATGGCACCAACGAGCACGCCGAGGCCGGTCGAGTCGAGGAACTCCACGTGGGTGAGGTCGACGATGATCAACCTCGCGCCGCCATCGACCAGGGACACGATCTTTTCGCGGAGCGTCGGCGCGGTATACACGTCCACCTCGCCGCCGACCTCGAGCACCGTACGGTCGCCGATGCTGCGGGCGGACAACGACAGCTCCATGTGACCTCCTGCGACGGCGTGGCCCGGTGGAGTCTTACTCCGGAATCTAACCACTGGGCGCGCCGCCACGACATCTGACTCCGTGCCGCTTGGCCCTGCCCGGACGCCGGTTGGACGGTGTCGGTGACCGGTGAGACAGTGCAAGACGTGGCCGGGCAGTCCGTGGTGCGCGCGTCGGTGCTCCGTCGGGGCCTCGATGACGACGCGTCTGCGGCGCGCGGGACGGACGCCAGCGGTCGCGCGCGCGACTCGGAGCTCGCGTCGCCGATTCCCGCGGACCACATCGCTCACCGACGGTCGGACGATTTGGCGCCGCGTGTGGACGATCCGCCGGATGGTCTGTGGGAGACCGGTGCGGAGATCGCACAGTCGGTTGCCCTGAACGCCGGACTCCGCCGGCCGAAGCGACGGGCCAGGCGCGTCGGCGTGCTCCGCGGTGCGGCGTTGCTGGCCGCCCAGATGCATCCGCTCTTCGATCTCGCCACCGGCTTGGCCTTCGACCCCGACGCCGCGGCCGCGGACGAGACCGACGACGACATGGACGAGGTGGAGAGCGACGCTCCGGATGACTCCGGTTCGTGGCCTGATCCCGCCGAGCTGCTCCGTCGCCTGACGCGCGGTGTCGACTGCCTCACGCACGTCGAACACGTCGGTGCGAGGCGTGCGACGCCGGCCCAGTGGCCGGAGTGGGTTCCGACGCAACTGCGCGACGTGCTCCGAGCACGAGGAGTCAAGCGGCCATGGTCGCACCAGGCCGACGCGGCCGAGCGAGCACACGCCGGCCAACACGTGGTGGTGTCCACGGGTACGGCGTCGGGCAAGTCGCTCGCCTATCACCTGCCGGTCATGGCAGATCTGAGTGCAGATCCCCGGGCCACGGCGCTCTACATCGCACCGACCAAGGCACTTGCAGCCGATCAACTGCGCACCGTCGAGGCGATCGCACCGCCAGACGTGCGGGCGGCCGTCTTCGACGGTGACACACCATGGGACGAGCGAGAGTGGGTGCGAACGTTCTCGCGGTTCGTCCTCACCAATCCGGACATGGTGCATCGCGGCATCCTTCCTCGCCATGCGAACTGGTCGACCTTCCTGCGCAGGCTCCGCTATGTCGTGATCGACGAGTGCCACACCTACCGCGGTGTGTTCGGCTCGCATGTGGCGCAGGTGGTCCGTCGGCTGCGCCGGGTGTGCGCCCGCTACGGTGCCTCTCCGGTGTTCGTGCTCGCGTCCGCCACGATCGGCGACCCGGCCGCGACCGCCTCTGGGCTTACCGGCCTCGACGTCGTCGCGGTCACCGACGACGGCTCTCCGCGCGGCGGCGTCACGTTTGCCTTGTGGGATCCGCCATTCCTGCAGGTCGGTCCGTTCGACGGGACGTTCGACGACAGGGACGAGGCAGACGGCACCGACAGCACGGCGCAGCATGCGGATAGCGGGAGTGGCGACGCCAGTGTCGTCGGCCCGTCCCGCGTACGCGTGTCGACGCTGCGGCAGACCGCGGACCTCCTTGCCGACTCGATCGCACACGGCGCCCGGACGCTGGCCTTCGTCCGATCGCGTCGCGGCGCCGAAGTCGTCGCGACAATGACCCGACGGGCACTCGACGAGTCGGTGCCGGCGTTGGCCACACGCGTCGCTGCATATCGCGCCGGCTATCTGCGTGAGGACCGTCGCCGCCTGGAGCAGGCGCTGCTGGCTGGTGATCTGCTCGGCCTGGCTTCCACGAACGCGCTGGAACTCGGCGTCGATCTGGTCGGTGTCGACGCGGTGATGCTCGCCGGATATCCCGGCACCCTGGCGTCGCTCTGGCAGCAGGCCGGTCGTGCCGGTCGTGGCGCCCGGGACGCGTTGTGCGTTCTGGTTGCGCGCGACGACCCGCTCGACACCTACCTCGTGCACCACCCCGAGGCGCTGTTCGGGCGGCCGGTCGAGGCCACCGTGCTCGATCCGTCCAACCCGTACGTGCTCGGACCCCACCTGTGTTGCGCGGCGGCCGAGCTGCCGCTCACCGACGAGGACATCGCGCTGTTTGGTGATGTCGCCGCGGTGAGCATCGAGCGGCTCGTCGCTGCCGGCCTGCTGCGTCAGCGCCCGACCGGCGTCTACTGGGCCGGCGAGGGCCGGCCCGACGTCGACCTGCGCGGCAGCGGTGGGCCGCCGATCTCGATCGTGGAGGAGTCGACCGGCCGCCTCCTCGGCACCGTCGACGCGAGTGGCGCGCACGCACAGGTGCACACCGGCGCGGTCTACTTGCACCAGGGCGACTCGTACGTCGTCGATGCCCTCGATCTCGACGACGGCGTGGCACTCGTGCATGCCGAGGAACCGGACTGGACGACGCACGCCCGCGACATCACCTCCATGACGGTCGAGTCCGTACGCAACGTCGTCGATGCCGGGCCGGTCGGCATGTTCCTTGGCACCGTCGACGTGACCAACCAGGTGGTCAGCTATCAGCGCCGCCGCATCGTGACGGGCGAGGTGATCGACACGCGGCCTCTCGACCTGCCCGCGCGCCAACTTCGCACGACCGCGGTCTGGTGGACGATCTCGCCAACCGCGCTGGCCGCCGTGGGGGTCGACCCGGCCGACGTACCGGGGGCACTCCACGCCGCGGAGCACGCCGCAATCGGTCTGCTGCCGCTGGTCGCGACCTGCGACCGGTGGGATATCGGCGGACTGTCCACCGCGCTCCACGCCGACACCGGTGCGCCGACCGTCTTCGTCTACGACGGTCATCCGGGCGGCGCTGGCTTTGCCGAGCGCGCCTATCACGTGGCGGCCGAGTGGTTGCGCGCCACCCGCGAGGCCATCGCATCGTGCGGCTGCGAACATGGTTGCCCGTCGTGCGTACAGTCGCCGAAGTGCGGCAACGGCAACGAACCGCTGTCGAAACCGGGCGCTGTGCGCGTGCTGGACGCGGTCTTGACGGCCCTTGAGCAGACCGAACTCGCAGGGGAGCGCGGCGCGGCCACGAAACTCGACGCCGCCGACGCTGACCGCGCCGCCACTGTCGGCGCGCGCGACTAGCGGTGCGACTTGCGATGTGTCGCCGCCGGAGTCCAACGTGTCGCCGCCGGCCGGCGCCTCGATGGGACCGGCGCGCGCCGTCGCGACTGCACGGCCGACGCCCGGCGGTGCGCCCGCGACCCGCGTCGTCGCGGTGACGGTCGCGTCAAGTCCGTCAATGTGGCACGCGGCCATGGCGGCGCCGTTCGCGATCACGATGCGCCGTGCCGCCTCACACGCGGCGGCCGCGCCGATTGACGTCTGGCCGGCTGCCGTCAACGCCCCAAGGTCCGCGGCCGCCTGTGCGCGATGCCGCGCCAGCACCGCACCCGTAGCGACCACAACCGTGAGTACGAATGCGGCGAGCGCCACCATCGACCCGGCGACCCAGATCGTCGCCGAGCCGGCGTCACGGCACCGAACCCTGTCGACCCGGCCGTCGAATGGCGAGCATCTCATGGCACTGCGGGCTCGAGTGTGGCCACCGCCGAGCCGCTCGCGACAAACGACCCGAGGCGACCGCCGAGCGGCGCGACGCGGACCGAGACGGTGGCCTGGACCGTGCCGTCGCCGCTCGTTACACGCACCACGGCACCACGTGGCGCACGGGCCTGACCCGCCGCTGATCCGTCTCCGCCGCGCGCGGCGACGAGCGCGGCGTCCCTCGCCGCATCGACGCACTGCACCTTCGCGAGCACGGCGTCGACGGCGCCCAGCGCGAACGTGACCATGAGCAGCAACGCCGGCAGCGCCACCGCAAACTCAGCCGTGACGCCGCCGCCATCATGGCTGCCGCCGCCACGGCCACCGCTGTGATGGCCACCGCCGTCATGGCTGCCGCCGTCAAGGCCACCCCGACGCGCCCGGCGCCGTCGCGCCGTCACTACCGCAGTGCTTTCGAGATGATCGCCGACAGCGCCGACTGGATGCTCGGCGACGTCACGACCTTGAGCAGTACGCCGGCAAACGCCACGGCCGCTAGCGTGCCGACCGCATATTCGGCTGTCGTCATCCCAGCGTCACGTGCCTGTGTCATCTCACGCCAGCGACGTCGCCACCACCCGAGCCGTCCGCCGTCTCGACCCGTCGCCGTCGA
>DATFRR010000178.1:0-20075 GCA_035263025.1 Micromonosporaceae bacterium | reverse complement strand
CATCGTGGAGGTACCAGGTGCCAGCGTCGTGCTCCGCGGCGGGCTGATCGTCTACGCGACCGACCTCAAGGCGACGCTGGCGGGCGTACCAGCGGAACTGCTCGATGAGCGTGGCCCGGTCGATCCGGACGTCGCCGCGGCACTGGCGGTGGGCGCACGCCAGCGATGCGACGCGATCTGGGGAGTCGCGACGACCGGTGTGGCCGGACCGACCCCTCAGGACGGCATCGCGGTCGGCACGGTCTACGTGGCGGTGTCCGGGCCGGCGGCCGGCGGTCAGGAACCCGACACCCGGATCCGGCGGCTGAGCCTGGCGGGCGGTCGGGCGGCCATCCGTGCGGGCGCCGTCGCGAACGCGCTCGCGATGCTGATCGAGCAGATCGGCGACATCCGCGAGATCGGGGACATCGCGGCCGGCAGTGCGGGATGATCGAGAACGGCGGGCGGTTGTTCGCACCGTGGCGCGCAGCGGCTCGCCCCATGTGCCTTACGGTCGCTGCCATCCGAGCCGAACGCCGTCGTCTTCCGACCGGACGGCGCGCCATTGCCCAGGACGTACCGCTCGAAACGGGATGTACTACCCTGCGGAGTGGTCACGATCTCGCACCGGACATCTAACCGCCGGCAAGCCCTGGTGCGGTCGTGTGCGAATACCAGGTACCGTGGCGAACATCCGTCGACGACGTGAACGGAGAGGGGGCTGGCCAATGATCCTGCTACGTCGAGTGATCGGGGACGCTCTGCGGGCCCGGCGCCAGTCCCAACACCGTACGCTGCGCGAGGTCTCCACCGCCGCCAACGTGAGTCTCGGCTATCTGTCCGAGATCGAGCGCGGCCAGAAGGAACCGTCCAGCGAGCTGCTCGCGTCGATCTGTGACGCGCTCGGCGCACAGCTGTCCGAGCTGCTGCGCGACGTGAGCCAGACCGTTGAGGTTGCGGAGAACCTGACGATGGCGCCGGTGCCCGCGCTGGCCGGCCAGACCCGCCGGGACGGCACGCACCGCCCGACGGTCCCCGCCATCACCGTGCCAGACATCGTCATCCCAGGTGTCGAGCCGGACGCCGTACCGGTCGGATCTGTGCCGGTCGGATCTGTGCCGGCAGCAGCCGCAAACGCAGGTGCCCTGCACGGTCGAAGCAACCCGATGCGCTCCGCCGACGGACCGCGGGATGGTGCGAGGCTGCCGGTACCCGCCGCGATCTTGGTGCCGGCCACCGTCGGTGCCCGAGCGCAGGAGCGGCGCCTTGAGGACGACGGCGATGTGTCGGTTTCGGTGCGCCAGGACAGCCCGCTCAAGGCCACCCTGCGTGCCAAGCGCAACGTACGAGCGCAGACCGACCGCAGCCGCGACGTGGTCTGCGCGGTCTGAGCCGCTATCGGGCGTGGCCCTGGGCACCGGGTTGGCCGTGCGGTGCTTTCCCCGCGATTTCGGCGCCGCCCGGGGTAGTCATCCGGACAGGTGAGGCAAATTGCGTAGAGTGGCGCGGTAGGGTTCGGTCTCTCAAAGATCGAACCCAATGCGGCGTGACGCGCTCGCCTGCGCCTGCGACCATAGATGTGGTATGCGTCGGACCACGCGGCGCGCCCTGACACGAAGTGCTCGCCGGGGCACGAACCACACATCGGCGCCGGGCAGACGTGACGATGGCTGAGAGAGGACCGCAGATATGGCGAACCCGTTCGTCAAGGGCTGGAAATACCTGATGGCGTTGTTCGGCGCCAAGATCGACGAGTACGCCGATCCGAAGGTACAGATCCAGCAGGCGATCGAAGACGCGCAGCGCAATCACCAGGCCCTCGTCCAGCAGGCCGCGGCCGTGATCGGCAACCAGCGTCAGCTCGAGATGAAGCTGTCCCGGACGTTGTCCGAGGTGGAGAAGCTGCAGTCGTCCGCGCGGCAGGCGCTCGTCCTCGCCGACAAGTCGCACGCCGACGGCGACGAGGAGAAGGCAACACAATACGAGAGCGCGGCGCAGACGTTCGCGACCCAACTGGTCTCGAGCGAGCAGGCGATGGAGGACCTCAAGAGCCTGCATGACCAGGCGCTGTCCGCGGCGACGCAGGCGCGCAAGGCGGTCGAGAACAACGCGATCGTTCTGCAGCAGAAGCTCGCCGAACGCACCCAGCTGCTCAGCCAGCTCGAGCAGGCGAAGATGCAGGAGACGGTGGCGCGATCCCTGGAGGGCATGAGCGAGCTCGCCGCGCCGCGCGACACGCCGTCCCTTGACGAGGTCCGCGAGAAGATCGAGCGCCGGTACGCGAATGCGATGGGCCGCGCGGAGCTTGCGTCCAACACCGTTGAGGGCCGCATGCTGGAGGTCCAGAAGTCCACGCTGGACATGGCCGGCGCGAACCGCCTTGAACAGATCCGGGCCAGCATGTCCGGTGGCCAACTCACCGGCTCGGGAGACCGTCAAGCGATCGCGGGCGCCAACGGTGCCGACGCCAAGGAAGCCAAGGAAGCGGACAAGCGGCCGGCGACGTCGGGTTCGACATCGTCGGCGGGTGACGCGAGCATCGCGCGACTGGACGAGATTCGTCGCAGCCAATCGAAGGACAAGCAAGGCGACACGTCGGCCGCTGGCTGACACCACGCCGTCGTGCGACCGCGCCCGCGATCGACGTGAGTGTTCGGTGGCGCACTTCACCGCCACGGCCGCGGTCGCAACAAGGGGGGAGTTGAGTGAAGGACCCGCGCGCGAAGCACCTGTGGCGGCTGCGCCACCTTCACCGCGCGGCCCGATTCTGGACGGTCGTCGGCGGGACCCTCGTCGGCGCCACCGTCGTGTTGCTGCCCTATCAAGGCATCGGTCTCGCCGACGCGTTCTGGGCAGCGGGTGCCGGCGGGTCTGCCGCGATTGCGTGGTGGCGATGGCGTGACTTCAAGGCGCACGCCGCCTTGCCGACCCCCGAGCCGCTCGATGAAGCCACCCGCGCCGCACACAAGGTGCGCAAGCTGGAAGCGGTCGTGTCCGCGTTGCCCATGGGGCGTACGGCGGTGGACGAGATGCACCGCCTGCGGTACATCTCGCGGCTGCACGGATCGGCAGCGGCCGACGCCGGTGGTCGCCTCGACCGCGCGGCCCGATCGCTGGCCGGCATCGCCGGTTCGCTCGACAACGAGGTGCTGCTCGAGGCTCGTGCTGCCGAACGTGGGCTACGGGACCTCGCGGAGCGTACGGCGGGCATCGAACGCGTGCTGCGCTTGCCCGAGAAGTCGGCCGGCCCGCGGGATCAACTCGGTGCCGCGCACGCCGAGATGGTCACGCGACTCGATGAGGGCGTGACTGCGTACGAGGGTTTCGTGACCGCGGCTGCCAGCGTCGTCGCGGAAAACGGCCTGCTCGCCGACCCGACGGCGGCCGGCCGGTTGACCGAGGCGTCGGATCGCTTGCGTGGCATGGCCGAGGCGTTGGCCGAGTTCACCCGCGGCGCCGTGCGACGCCAGCAGGCCTGAGTCTGTCGGTTACGCCGATCGGCTGCCTTCGTGCTCGGGCTGACACGTTGGGCACCAGAACGTGACTCGCTCGTTGTCGGTGTTGTCTGCGCGGCGGATCAACGTTCCGCAGCGGCGACACGGCCGGTTGGGTCGGCCGTACACGTAGAACTCCTCGCCCGGCCGCAGTGACCCGGTAGTGGATTGCCGCCAGCGTCCGCGGTGCGCGGCCATCATCTGCTGGACGAGGTCGACGAGTGCCGGCAGATCGGGTACGTCGGTGACGGGCCGCCACGGCCACACGCCGCGGAGGAACAGGACCTCGGACTTGTACATGTTGCCGACGCCAGCGAGGTTGCGCTGATCGAGCAGCGCGTCGACGATCGCACGCTCCGGCTTCGATCGCAGGTTCATGACCGCGGTCGTCGCGTCCCAGTCGTCGCCCAGCAGATCCGGTCCCAGGAAGCCGACGAGCCGATCCTCCTCGTCGGTGGGTACGAGGGCGATCTCGTGCAGGTGGTAGCCGACCGCGGTCACGGTTTCCGTCTCGAGGACAACCCGGATGGTATGACTCGGCCCACGCCATCGTTCGCCGGCGCGGAACGTCCGCCAGGCGCCGTCCATCCGCAGATGCGAGTGCAGCGTCACGGCGCGGCCATCGGGTCGCCGCAGCCGAAGCAGAAGATGCTTGCCGCGGGCCGCCGACTCGTCGATCGTCCAACCCGCGACGTCGGCCGTGGCCAGCTGCGGCACGCGGAACTGTGACCGGACGATTGTCGTGCCGGCGACCGCGTCGTGCAGGGCCCGCGCGGTGTTCCAGACGGTATCGCCCTCGGGCATAAACCGATTGTGCCGCTGCCGACCGACGCGCGCGGGGTGACTGCGGCGGGGGAGGCTGAGGCTGCCGCGGTTTAGCCGAGTAGGTCAGTGCGGCTTAGGGGGAGGCCGCCGCGACCCGTACGACGTCGCCCGGCTCGACGCCGAGGGCGACCACCGCGCGCCCGCCGTTGATCGCGACCGCGACGTGCCCGGCCGAGTCGACGAACAGGATGAGCGAGCCATGTGGCGCGTCGGCGAACGTCGTGGCGCGAACTGCTCGGGCGCCGCCGACGAGCACGTGGTCGCCGAGCGCAGCGAGATGCTCGCCGGACGCGGCGAGTTGGACATTCCCGAATCGGTCGACGGTCAACACTTCGGCCTCGACGTACCCAACGCCCGCCGCCACGATCGGTGGCGGCAACCGAACGAGTCCGTCGGCTGCGATGGCGTCGCCCGCCTCGTTCGGGGGCGCGCCGGTCGCAAGCCGCGCGGCGACCGGCGCGAACACGTCCCGACCGTGGAACGTCGCGGACACCGTCGCGCCGTGCCACGCCGTGTTGGTGAGCTCGATGGCGTCGACGATCCCACCGAGCGCGTCGGCCGCGGGTGGCAGAAGGCCATTGTCCGGGCCTACGAGCACGCCATTTTGCGTGGTCAGCGCGATGGCCCGCCGGGCCGTCCCGACGCCGGGGTCCACGACGGCCACATGCACCGCCGGTGGCAGGTGAGGAACGGTCTGCGCGAGGACGGCCGCGCCACGCGCGATGTCGCCCGGGCGTACGTCATGCGTGACGTCGATGACGCGTACCGCGGGCGAGAGGCGCGCGATGACACCGTGCAGCGCAGCGGCAAAGCCGTCGGAGCGGCCGTAGTCGGTGGTGAGGCTGATCCAGCCGTACGTGGTGCCGCCGCTTACCATCCATCGACGGTAGCGCTCGGTCCGGCCAAATGTCCGGTGGCATAAGGTCCTCGGCATGGAGTTGTGCATATTCATCGAGCCGCAACAGGGTGCCACGTACGACGACCAACTGCGCCTCGCCCGCCGCACCGAAGACGCCGGCTTCGACGGGTTCTTCCGGTCCGACCACTACCTGCACATGGGCCGTGCGGACGGCCTGCCCGGACCGACCGACGCGTGGATCGTTCTCGCCGGCCTCGCGGTCGAGACGTCTCGCGTGCGACTCGGCACGTTGGTGAGCCCGGCCACGTTCCGCCACCCCGGCGCATTGGCGATCGCGGTGGCCACGGTCGACGCAATGAGCGGCGGCCGCGTCGATCTCGGCCTCGGGACTGGTTGGTACGAGGCGGAGCACGCCGCCTACGGACTCGCGTTTCCCGATGTGACGGAACGGTTCGACATCCTCGAGGAGCAACTCGCCATTATCACCGGCATGTGGGGAGCGCCGATCGAGGAGCGCTTCAGCTTCGAGGGCAAGCATTATCGCGTCGTGGACTCGCCGGCTCGACCGAAGCCCGTTGCGAAGTCCGGCCCGACAGTGATCGTCGGCGGGCACGGCAAGCGCCGGACGCCGGAGCTTGCCGCCCGCTTCGCTGGCGAGTTCAACTCGTTCGAGTCGGTCGACGGCGCGGCGGCCGGTTTCGAGCGCGTGCGCGAGGCGTGCGAGCGCGTTGATCGCGCCGGCTCGGGACGCGAACCGATCCGGTTCTCGGCTACCGGCACGATCTGCTGTGGCCGTACGGAGGCGGAGGCGGCGGCGCGTGCCGAGCGCTACGGCGCGAACGTCGACCGGCTGCGATCGGACGGCTTCTACGGCACGCCGGAGCAGATCGCCGAGCGAGTGGCTGCCTACCAGGAAGTCGGCGCGTCGCGGATCTACGTTCAGCTGCCGCGACTGCATGACCTCGACCACGTGGACGCGATCGCCGAGGTGCTGCCGTTGGTGCGCTAGACCGCGGTCGCGCGGCTTAGCTCGGCCTCGCGGCATAGCTCCGCCGCCGCGAGCGAACGGCGGCGGAGCTAACCAGCTACAAGCAGAGGCAGAATGGGTGGCCGTCCGGGTCGAAGTAGACCAGGAAGTCGTCGCCCGGTTGGAACTCCGCCTTCGTCGCACCCGCCGCGAGCACCCGCTTCTCGGTGGCGTCGAACTCGTCCACGGTGAAGTCGAGGTGGAACTGTTGCGGTATCGGACCCTCCGGCCACGTCGGTGGCCGATGGTTCGGGACCGCCTGGAAACAGATGGCCATTTTCGTCTCGGAGTCCTTGACCACCACCCACTCCTCGTCGGCGTAGGTGATCGGCCACCCGAGGATGTCGGCGTAGAACGCGGCCAGCTTGGCGGGGTCCGGGCAGTCCAGCACGACGCTGCGGGTCTTGATGGTGTCGCTCACGCGGTCATCCCTTCATCGATGCGGCCGGGCGAACCCGGTGACGCATAGTCTCGCCGGGGTCTAGAGGGTCGAGGTCCCGAGGGTCCTCGGGGAACCAAAGGGTCGTCAGCACGTCAGCCCCGCAGCCGCAATCCGCGAGGCGTGACGCGGAAGCCGGCCGCCGCGAGTGCGTCGCGCAGCGGTGTCGCGTGGACGAACGCCCCGTCCGCTCGTTCCACCGAAAGCGCGCCGAGCGCCCCGGCGTGTACGGCGTCGGCGAGTGCCTTCGCGGCCCGCGTCAGCATGTCGGCGTCGTCGGTGTAGGACAGCAGTGTCCGGCCGCCCCGCTCGACGTACAGCACGAGTGCCCCGTCCACGAGGACCACGAGCGCGCCCGCTTTCCGGCCGGCCCGATGCCCGCTGGCGCTGGGTCCCGCCGGGAGCGTGGGTCCCGCTCCGCCCGTCGAGTCGGCCGAGCCGTCGGTGACACCCTCGTCGACGACTCGGTCCGGCCACGGCAGCGCGGCACCGTACGGGTTGGCCGGATCGGTGCTCGCGAGCACGAGTGCCGCGGCCGTGCGGCGCGCCGTTGCCACTGCGCGCGCCGGGCCGCTTGCCGTCGGATCGGTCTCGGCCAGCGCCCGCAGCCGGTCCACCGCACCGGGCACGGCGAACTGTGCCGCGCCCAGCCCTTCGACGAAATACCCACGCCGTGCCGCGCCGCGTTCCTCGAGCGCGGACAGCACGGGGTAGACGGCGGCGAACCCGCCGGTGACGTCCTCGGCGAGCACGGCACCACGTGTCACCACGCCGTGGCGGTCGAGGAGCGCATCGGCAGCCGCCGCGGCTCGACGCGTCGGATCGAGGTCGAGATCCGGCAGGCGATACCACCGGCCGGCCATCGTCGGAGCAGTCGGCCGGGGCGGCATCGCGGCACCCGCGTTGGCTCCGCCACTCACACCCGCTGTTCCGGTGTCGAAGCGGTATCCGTGGATGCCCGGCCGTCGCAGTCGAGTCCGCGACGGCGTCGCCTTGGCGCGGTGCGCGCCAACACCGCCGGCGAGCATCGCACGCAGCGGTGCCAATGTGTCGTTGGACACGTGCCCGGTCCACACCAGATCCCAGACCGTCGCCGCGACGTCGGCGTCGGCCGGCACCGGACCGTGATCCGCGACCCAGTGCGCGCGCACGCGGTCGGCAAGTCCCCGGAAGAACATTGCCTGTCCGCCGTCCAGCGCGGCGAGTACGGCTTGGTGGCGCGGGGTCGCGGCGGCTTCGGCATCCGGTTGCGGAAGCACGAGCGGTGCCGCGTCGGCGTACGCCAGCCGAATCCAGCCGTCGTTGCCACCGATCGCGCCGTGCCCGGCCCAGATGACCTCACCGGAGGCGCACAGCTCGTCGAGATAAGCGGGGGAGTAGTCCGCGACGCGGGCCGGCAGCACCAGCCGCTCCAGTGCCGACGCGGGCACGCTGACGCCGTGCAGCGTCTCTACCGTACGGGCGACCGCCTCCACGCCTCGGCCGGGCGACGCGATCTGTTGCCAGGCCGGCAGGAACCGGGCAAGCGTGGCGGCCGGGACCGGCTCGATCTCCTTGCGCAGCGCGGCGAGCGAGCGGCGGCGCAGCAGCCGCAACACCTCGGCGTCGCAGAACTCGGTGCCCGCGCCGCCCGGCGTGAACTCACCGGAGGCTACGCGTCCGCTCGCGACGAGCCGCCGCAACGCCTGCTCCACCACGAACACGCCAAGCCCGAACCGCGCCGCGCAGATGGTCGCCACGAACGGGCCGTGGGTGCGGGCGTAGCGGGCGACGATGTCGCCAAGCGGATCGTCGACCGGCGCCGTGAATGCCTCGGGTACGCCGACCGGCAGCGCGACCCCGAGCGCGTCCCGCATGCGGCCGGCATCCTCGATCGCGATCCACCGGGACTCGCCGGCGATGCGCACCTCGATCGCGCGGCGCGCGCCGGCGAGCTCGATCAACCACTCCGCGGCGATGCCACGCTCGGCCGCCTCGTTTGCCGACAGGTCGCCGACGCGTCGCAGCACTTCGATCGCGTCCTCGGCATCGCGAAGTGGTCGCGCCGGATCCAGCCACTGCAGCCGGCGCTCGGTCTCCACGACGACGGCGAGTTCCAGCAGCTCGCGCAGATCGACGCGGCCGAGCAATTCGCCCAGCAGCGTCGGGTCGAGCGCGAGTGCGGCGGCGCGGCGCTCGGCGAGCGGTGCGTCGCCTTCGTAGAGGAACGCGCCGACGTATCCGAACAGCAACGACCGTGCGAACGCGGACGGCTTGGGTGTCTCGACCTCGACGAGGCGGACCCGCCGACCGCCGATGTCGCGCATCACCTCGACCAGACCGGGCACGTCGAACACGTCACGCAAACATTCGCGGGCCGCCTCGAGCGTGATCGGGAAGTCGGGATAGTCCCGCGCCACGTCGAGTAGCTGTGCCGCACGCTGCCGCTGTTGCCACAACGGTGTTCGCCGCTTCGGGTCGCGTCGCGGCAGCAGCAGCGCACGGGCGGCACACTCGCGGAACCGGGATGCGAACAGCGCGGACGTGCCGACCGAATCCTCGACGATGCCGGCGATCTCGTCCGGATCGAAGGCGACCAGATCGGCTCCTGGCGGTTCGTCGACGACGTCCGGAAGGCGTACGACGATGCCGTCGTCGGACGGCATCACCTGCGCGTCAACGCCGTAGCGTTCGGCGAGCCGGCGTGCGATGGCCAGCGACCACGGCGCGTTGACTCGCGCACCGAGCACGCAATGCACGGCCAGCCGCCAGTCGCCCAGCTCGTCACGGAACCGCTCGACCAGGACCGTACGGTCGTCCGGCAGCGTCCGCGTCGCCGCGCGCTGCTCGTCGACGTACCCAAGAAGGTTGTCCACCGCCCACGTGTCGAGCCCGGTCGCGGCGAGCGAATGGCGCGCCGCCTCCGGAGCGGCCGCGGCGAGCGACCGCAGCTGCGCACCTATCGCGCGGCCCAGCTCGACCGGCCGACCGAGCGCATCGCCCTTCCAGAACGGCATGCGCGCCGATGCACCGGGCGCGGGTGACACGAGTACGCGATCGGGCGTGATGTCCTCGATGCGCCACGACGTCGAGCCGAGCAGGAACACGTCGCCGACACGCGACTCGTAGACCATTTCCTCGTCGAGTTCGCCCACCCGTCCGCCACGTTCCGCACCGGCCAGGAACACGCCGAACAGGCCTCGGTCGGGGATCGTGCCGCCGCTGGTGACGGCCAGACGCTGCGCGCCCGGACGGCCGGTCAGCAGGTCGGTCACGCGGTCCCACACCAGGCGGGGTCGCAGCTCCGCGAACGCGGTCGACGGGTATCGGCCGGCCAGCATGTCGAGCACCGCGTCCAGTGCGGAGGCGGGAAGTTCCGCGAACGGCGCCGCACGGCGGACGAGGGTGCCGAGCGTGGCGACATGCCAGGGCTCCATCGCGACCATCGCGATGATGTGTTGCGCGAGAACATCGAGCGGGTTGCGCGGATAGCGCAGTTCCTCGATCGCGCCGTCCGCCATCCGGTCCGCGACGACTGCGCACGAGACCAGGTCACCACGGTGCTTCGGAAGGACGACGCCGCGTGAGATCGCGCCGACCTGGTGACCCGCGCGGCCGACGCGCTGCAAGCCGGCCGCGACCGATGGTGGTGCCTCGACCTGTACGACGAGATCAACGGCGCCCATGTCGATGCCGAGTTCGAGGCTGCTGGTCGCGACCACGGCCGGCAGCTCGCCGGCCTTCAGCGCCTCCTCGATGTGTTTGCGTTCTTCGCGCGACACCGAGCCGTGGTGCGCCCGTGCGACGATCGGTGCCGCGCCGGCCGCCATACCCGACTCGGCCATGATTTCGGCCGGTGTCCGTCCGCCGGCGGCCTCCGTCGCCGCGATGAGGTTGATGCCGGTGGCTCGCTCGGCGGCAAGCTCGTTCAGCCGTGCGCAGAGGCGCTCGGCGCCACGGCGAGCGTTGACGAACACGATCGTCGACCGGTGCGCCTGGATCAGGTCGAGGATGCGTTCCTCGACCGCCGGCCAGATCGACGGCCGGCGCGGCGCATCGTCGTCATCGGGATCGACCTCGTCGAGTCGCGTCATGTCTTCGACCGGCACCTCGACGCTGACTTCGATCGTCTTCGCGGTGGGTGGGGCGACGACGGTGACGTCATGGGCGCCGCCAAGGAACCGTGCGGTCTCCTCGATGGGTCGTACGGTCGCGGACAATCCGATCCGCTGCGCCGGTCGGGGGAGCAGTGCGTCGAGTCGCTCGAGCGACAGCGCGAGGTGGGCGCCGCGCTTGGTCGCGCACACCGCGTGCACCTCGTCGACGATCACTGTCTCGACGCCACGTAGTGACTCCCGCGCCGACGAGGTCAGCAGCAGGAAAAGCGACTCGGGTGTGGTGATCAACACGTCGGGCGGGCGGCGGGTGAACGCGCGCCGCTCCTCGGCTGGCGTGTCTCCGGTGCGCATGCCGACCGTGATGTCGGGCTCCGGCAGACCGAGGCGGGCCGCCGCATGGCGGATGCCAACCAGCGGCGTGCGCAGGTTGCGTTCCACGTCGACTGCGAGTGCCTTGAGCGGGCTGACATAGAGCACCCGGCAGCGCTTGGCAGCATCGGCCGGCGGCCCCTCGTTGGCCAGCCGATCGATCGACCACAGGAAGGCGGCGAGCGTCTTGCCTGAGCCGGTCGGCGCGACCACGAGCGCATGTTTGCCGGCGCTGATCGCCGACCACGCCTCCGCCTGCGCGGGCGTCGGCGCGGCGAACGCCGCGTCGAACCACTCGCGGGTCGCCGGGCCGAAGGCCGTCGGGTGCGGCGGCACTGGCTGCCCCGGGGTTGGTTGCCCCGGCGAAGTCGACTCTGGCACCCGCCAATCATCTACCGCGGGTACGACAGCCGCCCGACCCGCGAGGTCGACGGCCTCAACTGGCCGACCGACGGGGATCGTGCCACGCCGGGTTGACCACCCGACTTCCACCCATGTTCCACCCGTGGCTGGCGGCGCAGCGCCGGCGCGATTCCTAGCGTGGAACAGGTCAATCCGGCCGTCGCCAGGCACGCTGGCGCCGCCAGAATCGCCGGCGCCGTCAGAATCGCCCGAAGCATCAAGGAGTTACCGCCCACCATGAACGTCTTGCAGATCGTGATCGTCGCCGCCGTGGTCGTCTGGATGATCGTTCGCCGTTTCGCCGGGTCCCCGGTTCAGGCCAAGTCGTTGGTCGCGCCGGTGGCCCTCACCGCGTACGGCATCGTCGCGCTGAACCAGGGCATGCACGGTCACTTCACCGGAGCCGACGACGCGATGCTCGCCCTGGACGCGGTTGCCGGTCTACTGGCCGGTCTTGCCCGTGGCGCCACGATCAAGCTGTACGTCCGCGACGGCCACCTGTGGCAGCGGTACACGATTGTCACGCTCGGCGTGTGGCTCGCGTTCATCGCGGCGCGAGTCGGCATCGCGGCCGGCGGTAACGTGATCGGCGCGGCACTGCCGGTCGGCGGCTCGATCATCGCGGCGTTCGGCGTGAGCATGCTCGTCGAGTCGTTCGTCGTGCAGCAGCGGGCGGCGAGCACGGGAACGCCGATTGCGCCCGCGAGACGTCGTGAGCGGAGCATGATCGGATCTCGATGACCGACCACGCCACCGCGGTCGCGCGACATACCGCGCGGCCGCGGCGGCTTGGCGCTGGCACGGGCGGCACCGAGCGAGCGCGTGCGGGAAAGGGCATTGTGGCGAGATCGACGCAACCGAGCGCGGTGCGCGTCTGGGTCGGGCCGGAAGGCGCCGAGCTCCGGCGGAGGCTGCGCAATGTCGTCGCGCTCGCCGCGATCACGTACGCGATAGCCGTCTCCGAGCCGGGCGTCGGACTCTCCGGATCCGGGCTCGCTGTGACGTTGCTTCTGATCGCCGCGAATCTCGGCTGGCTCTGCCTGATCTTCATGCCGTTCGGGCGTCGCATGTCGTTGCCGCTCGGCCTGCTCGTCACCGGCGTGGCCGGCACCATATTGACGTTCGTCTCGCCGCACTCGGCCGCGGTGGCGTACGTCGGCATCGCCGTCGTACGGGCGGCGTGGTGGTGGCCGCCATCGTGGAGCATCGAATTCGGCACGGTGCTTGGCATCGCCTACCTGATCGGCCATCTGGGCGTCGACGATTCCGCCGCTTGGCTGCTCGCCGGTCCGGCGGTGATCGTGTTGGGTCTGCTGGTCGGCTTCGTACGCCGGCAGAACGACCTGCTGGCCGCCGAGGTGCGGATCGCTCGCGACGAGCAGGCGAGATCGGCGGCGCTGGACGAACGAGCGCGGATCGCACGCGAGATCCATGACGTGCTCGCGCATTCGCTCGGCGCGCTCTCCGTCCAACTCGAGACGGCCGACGCGCTGATCGAGGGCGGTCGCACCGAGCAGGCGCACGCGTCCGTCCGGCGCGCCGGTCAGCTCGCAAAGGAGGGGCTTACCGAGACGCGGCGCGCGATCGCGGCGCTGCGCGGCGACACGCTTCCGCTGCCCGAATTGTTGAGCGCACTGGCCGGCGCGTACCAGACCGACACCGGTGCTCCGGCGACCGTGGACGTCACCGGTGACGCGCGGCCGGTTCGTCCGGACGTGTCGCTGACGCTCTACCGTACGGCGCAGGAGGCCATCACCAACGTACGCAAGCACGCACCCGGCGCGGCCGTCGACGTCCGGTTGGCGTACCGGCCGGATGAAGTGGCGCTGACCATCGCGAACGGTGCCGCCCGCGACAACGAGCGACCGCTCGCGGACGCCGGCGGTGGCTATGGTCTGGCCGGATTGCGGGAACGCGCCGAGCTTGCCGGCGGTGAGTTCGCCGCCGGGCCGGACGGGCCGGACAGGCCGCACGTGCCGGACAGGCCGCACGTGCCGGATGGGTCGGACGAGTCGGACGGGTCGGATGGCGCGGCGTGGCGCGTCGAGGTGAGGATTCCGTGGTGAGCACGATCCGCGTCGTGGTGGCCGACGACCAGACCGCGGTGCGCGAAGGCCTCGTCGTGTTGCTCGACATGCTCGACGACGTCGAGGTGGTCGGCGCGGCGGCGAACGGTGAGGAGGCGGTGCGACTGGTTGCCGAGCGTGGCGCCGACGTGGTGCTGATGGATCTGCGCATGCCGCGTCTCGACGGGGTGAGCGCAACCCGGCGGGTCCGCACCGAGCATCCGTCCACTCAGGTCGTGGTGCTGACGACGTACGCGGAGGACGCCGACATCCTCGCCGCGCTCGGCGCCGGAGCGCTCGGGTACCTGACGAAGGACGCCGGTCGCGCGCAGATTGCGCAGGCAGTGCGCGCCGCGGCGGCCGGGCAGGCGGTGCTCGATCCCGGCGTACAACAACGGTTGCTGCTGGCCGCCAGCGCCGGATCCGCGGTGGCTCAGGCTGCTTCCCTGGGTACGCCGCCGGACGGCCTGACGCCCCGCGAAGTGGACGTGCTGCGACTGATCGCGGCGGGGCTGTCGAACCGGGAGATCGCGTCGCGGCTGTTCCTGAGCGAGGCGACCGTGAAGTCGCACATCAATCGGCTGTTTGCGAAGACCGGGGTACGCGACCGGGCGCAGGCCGTGCAGTACGCCTACCGGCACGGTCTCGCCGATCCCGCCTGACGTGGCCGCGCCGCGTCAGCTTAGTGACGCGGTGGCGAGCTTGACGGCGAAGCCGACGAATACCGCGGCGACACCCGTGGTGAGGCCCCGGGCTAGCCGACGGCGACGGCGGAACTGCGTGGCGAGGTAGCTGCCAGTGAAGATCAGCGTGGTCAGGTAGAGGAAGCTGAAGATCTCCGCGATCGTGCCGAGCACCAAGAACGACAGCGCCGGGTAGGGGTACGCCGGATCGACGAACTGGATGAAGAACGACACGAAGAACAGGATCGCCTTCGGGTTGAGCAGGCTGACCGTCAACGCTCGGCGGAATGGGCCGCGCTCCACCGGAATCGCTGCGGCTGGCACCGGGGCGGTCGGCGGCATGGCAGCCGCCAGCGTCGCCGCGGCATCGGACGCCCCGACATCCGCGACATCCGCCGCACTGGCCGCTACTTCGCCGGACGGTTCACTGCCACGGTGCCGGCGCCACGCGCCGTGGATCAGCCCGTACCCGATGTAGCAGAGGTACGCGGCCCCGGCGTACTTCACGATGTCGAACAGGATCGGCTGAGCGCGCAGCAATGACGCGACCCCGGCGGCGGAGAGTGCCATGATCGTCGCGTCGCCGATGAACACGCCGCACGCGGCCGCGTACCCGTGCCGGACTCCACGACGGGCAGCGGTGGACAGCACGTACATCGAGTTCGGCCCGGGCAGCAGGATGATCAGCGCGGTGCCGACCACGTAGGTCCACAGGTTAGTCACGCCCAGCATGGACAACAGTCTCGTGGGCGGCGAGCTTGGCGGCTATGTGATTTCGCACGCTGTGCCAGTCGTCGACGGTGACCGCGAAGATGACCGAGTCGCGCCAGGTCCCGTCGCCACGGCGCTTGTGCCGGCGCAGCACGCCCTCGCGAGTTGCGCCGAGCCGTGCCACGGCCGCCTGCGAGCGGTCGTTGCGGACGTCGACGTGGAACTCGACGCGGCCGGCGTGCAGCGTCTCGAACGCATGTGTGAGCAACAACAGCTTCGACTCGGTGTTGATCGCGGTACGCCAGCGCGCCCGGGTGACCATCGACCAGCCGATGCCGAGCGTCTCGGCGGACTCGCGTACGTCGTGGTAGGACGTCGTGCCGATCACCTCGCCGGACGTCGCATCGCGTTGCAGCCACGCGACGCGATGCGGATCGGCGATTGCCGCGGCGATCCAGGTTGCCATGTCGTCCGGCCTGGTCGGCGGAGCGGCGGTCGAGTGTTGCCACACCTCGTCGTCGTCCAGCGCGGCGAAAAGCTCGGCCGCGTGCTCGATACGCAGCGGCTCGAGCGTCACGTACCGCCCGGACAGCCGGGCCGCCTCGAGCCATGGCGAGCGGACCGAGACGTACGCCGGCGCCGCGACCGTGACGCCGTCGTCCGGCTCCCCGATGCCGACGGCGCTGCGCAACGGCACGATCCCGGCCCAGTACGGCAGCGTCAGATCCGCCTCGTCGTCGCCGACACCACCGGTGCGGCGCTTGACCGACACGTCGTGCAGGTCGAGTGCGACGACCGCGGTCTTGGCAAGCTCCGCGGCGGTCGGCGGTCTCGTGTGCGTGCTGCGGCGGAGAGGGTCCGGGACCGGTGCGGCGGCCGAGCCGGCGATCGGCGTGGCGACCGAGCCCGCGTTCGAGGCCGCGATCGAGCCGGCGATCGGCGCGGCGACGGAGCCCGCGTTCGAGGCCGCGACCGGCGGCGCGCTAGGCCCGGCCAGACCTGATCCGGCCAACACCGCGCCGACCTTGTCCACAAGCGCGGTCATCGCGACGCGCTTTGTCGCCTCGTCGGTTACTAGTCGCCCGACGCCGTGCGCCACTACGGATCGGTAGTTCGCGCTGTGGTGGAACTGCGAGCGCGCCAGCACGAGCGCGTCGATCTCGGTGACCGCCACGACGATCGGCAGGCCACCATCGCGTCGGGCCGCGAGCCACGGCGTCGCGGCCGTCGAGCCATGGAGGTAGATCGTCTCGCCGACCCGTACGAACAGCGTCGGCAACACGCGTGGCGCGCCGTCTACGACGAAGCCGACATCGCAGACGTACGCACTGTCGAGCACCTCATGCGCGGCCGACCGTTCGTAGGTGGCGCGCTCCGGATAGCGGCTCGGCGTGGTGCGGGCCGACGCTGGATACGCCGAGGCGGGATATGCCGAATCCGTGACGGCCACGTCGGACATGCTTGCGCCTCCAATATTGTTCTAGTACGTTCAATGAATTGTGGCAGTACGTTATCAGCCGGCGACCTATCAGGCCAGCGGCGGGACGGCGAACGAGATCGCGGCCGGTGTCGAGGCGGGCCTCCGCTCCGGGACGCTCGCAAACGGCGACAGTCTGCCGCCGGTACGCACCCTCGCCCGCGAGCTCCGCGTCAGCCCGGCAACCGTCGCGGCGGCGTATCAGGCGCTGCGTCGGCGCGGCGTGGTGGAAACCGCCGGGCGCAACGGCACGCGGATCCGCATGCGGCCCACGGTCGCCGGTGATCGGTCGGTGCGCCGACTCGCCGTACCCGCGGGTGTTCTGGATCTGTCGTCCGGCGAGCCGGACGCGCGTCTCCTGCCGAGACTGTCCGCGGCGCTTGCGTCGGTCGCCGCCGCGGACACCGCGGGCTACGCGGCCGGCGGACCCCTGCCCGAGTTGGAAACGCTGGCGCGCGACGCGTTCGCGGCGGACGGCATCGACGTGGCGAGCGCCAGCTTCGGCGTGACGGGTGGTGCGCTCGACGGGATCGAGCGCGTGCTCGCTGCGCACCTGCGCGCCGGTGACCGGGTCGCGGTCGAAGATCCGGGATGGGCGAACTTACTCGACCTGGTGGCCGCGCTCGGCCTGCATCCCCTGCCGGTGCCGGTCGACCAGGACGGTCCGTTGCCGGACGGGCTCCGCGCGGCGCTCGCGGCGGGTGCGCGCGCCGTTGTGGTGACCAGCCGCGCACACAATCCAACCGGCGCAACGGTGACCGCGGAACGCGCCGCCGCGCTGCGTGGCGTGCTCGGCGACCATCCGCAGACGCTTGTCGTAGAGGACGACCACGCTGCCCAGCTATCGGTGCAGCCGCTGCACGCGCTCGCCGGTGCGACGCCGTCGTGGGCGTTCATCCGCTCGGTGAGTAAGCCCTACGGCCCGGATCTGCGCGTTGCGCTGGTCGCCGCGGACGAAACCACCATGGCACGGGTACGGGGACGACAAAGCGTCGGTACCGGCTGGGTGTCGACGGTGCTCCAACGAATCGTGCTGGCGTTGGCGACCGATCCGGCGGTGACATCGCTGATCGCGGATGCACGCGACTCGTACGAGCGGCGGCGCACCGCGCTGGTGGACGCGCTCGTGGTGCGAGGCCTCGCGGCGGTCGGTCGAAGTGGCATCAACGTGTGGCTAGCGCTGCCCCGCGCCGCGGACGAAACCGCGACCGTGGCACGGCTGCGTGACGACGGGTATGCGGTGGCGCCCGGCGCGCTCTACCGGTTGGCGTCAGCGCCCGGCGTACGCATCACGGTCAGCAACCTCAACATCGACGGCGTCGAGGCACTCGCGGACGCGGTGTTGCGTGCGGTCGCCGGCCGTCCGGCACGGCCGGCCGCCTGATTCTCGGGTCGTGCGTGCGCCGGGTGCGTGATTGCGGTTAGTGCCTGCGCCGGGTGCCGGGCTGGTCGTTGCCGGGTGCGGGCTGCCACACTCGGTCACCATGGAGCAGCACCTCTATGAGCCGGTTCACGAAGAGTTCCGCGCGCTCGCCGCGACGTTCCTGGAACGCGAGGCGGTGCCGTTCCACGACCAGTGGGAGCACGACGGCATCGTCGACCGGGAGGTCTGGCGGAAGGCAGGCAAGACCGGCCTGCTCGGCATGGATGTGCCGGAGGAGTACGGCGGCGGCGGCCAGGCCGGCGACTTTCGCTTCCAATGCGTGCTCGTGGAGGAGATCATCCGTGCCGGCTGCTCCGGGCTCGGCTTCGGGCTGCACAACGACGTAGTAGCGCCCTACCTCACGGATCTGGCCACCGAGGACCAGAAGCGGCGGTGGCTGCCGGGGTTCTGCGACGGCACCATCGTGACCGCGATCGCGATGAGTGAGCCCGGTGCTGGGTCGGATCTCGCCGGCGTCGCGACGAGCGCGGTCCGCGACGGCGACGACTACGTGCTCAACGGACAGAAGACGTTCATTACCAACGGCGAGATGGCCGATCTTGTGATCGTGGTGGTGAAGACCGACAAGTCGCGTGGTGCCCATGGCGTCAGCCTCATCGCGGTCGAATCGGGTACCCCCGGCTTCACTCGCGGCCGTCGCTTGCAAAAGGTCGGGCTCAAGGCGAACGACACCGCGGAGCTGTTCTTCGACGACTGCCGGGTGCCGGCCGCGAACCTGATCGGCGGCGAGAACGAGGGCTTCTACGAGCTGATGGCGAATCTGCCGCGGGAACGGCTGTCCATCGCGGTCGGCGCGGTGGCGGTCGCCGAGAACGTCCTCGCGATGACCGTTGACTACGCGAAGACCCGCGAGGCGTTCGGCCGACCGATCGGCTCGTTCCAGCACAACCGATTCGTGCTCGCCGAACTCGCGACCGAGGTGACGATCGCGCGTACGTTCGTCAACCACTGCATTCGCGAGTTCAACGCCGGCCGCCTCACGGTGTCCGACGCCGCCATGGCGAAGTGGTGGGCCACCGAACTGCAGAACAAGGTCGCCGACCGATGCGTACAGCTGCATGGCGGGTACGGCTTCATGCTTGAGTTCCCGGTCGCGAAGGCGTGGCTGAACAGCCGCGTCTCGACGATCTACGGCGGCACCACCGAGGTGATGAAGGAGATCATCGGCCGCGGCATGGGCTTGTAGCCGGCGGTGGTTCGTTGCAGCGTCGCGGCCGCGTTCCCCGCGGCGCGTGCCGGCGTTCCATGATCCACCGGGTGGTGGAATCGCGACGGGATAGCAACCACGATCGCACCCGCTAGTGGATCATCGCGTTGCGCGGCGGTCATCGGTTCCGGTCGCGGCGGTCGCTACGCTGATCGCGAGCGCGCGAGCGGGCGGCTGGCCATGGTCGCGGCTGCGAGCGCGCCGTCCGTGTGGCGAGGGAGGCGGTGACCATGCGACTGAGCGACTTCTGGCGGCGTCTGGAGGCCACCTTCGGACCGGTGTACGCACCGAGCGTCGCCGCCGACCAGGTGCTTGCCGAGTTGGGTGGCCGTACCGTCAATCAGGCGCTCGAGGAGGGCGTACCGGTGGCGACGGTATGGCGTGCGGTGGTCGCCACCTTCCCCGATCGGGTGCCCGCCCGGCTTCACTGACGCCCCGTGCTCGGTCGACCTGGGCATTGTCCCGGAGGCTCGATCCGCCCCCGGCGTGTCGCTTGCGTCGAACAGGTGTACGGGTATTGTCCACATGACGCGCCTGTCCACAGATAGCGCGTGGCGGTAGATGCGTTCTGTCGGACTGACCGCCTAGCGTGGGCGCAGTGAAGAACTCAACCGCGAAGTCCGGTAAATCAACAGGGGTGGCAGCCATGGCGCTAGCGGTTCCCGACCGCGAGAAGGCACTTGACCTCGCTCTCGCGCAGATCGACAAGCAGTTCGGCAAGGGGTCGGTCATGCGTCTCGGCGAGCGCCCGAGCATCCCGATGGCGGTGATCCCGACCGGCTCGATCGCGCTGGACGTGGCGCTCGGCATCGGCGGCCTGCCGCGCGGGCGAGTGGTGGAGATCTACGGACCGGAGTCAAGCGGCAAGACCACCGTCGCGTTGCACGCGGTGGCCAACGCGCAGGCGGCCGGCGGCATCGCCGCGTTCATCGACGCGGAGCACGCGCTCGACCCGGACTACGCGCGAGCGCTCGGCGTTGACACCGATGCGCTGCT
>DATFRR010000177.1:0-23750 GCA_035263025.1 Micromonosporaceae bacterium | reverse complement strand
ACGACGTTGTCGTGTTCAACGCGGCACCACACGAGCACAACGGCGTACCCGCGATGGGCGCGGGCGTCGCGCGAGAGGCCGACGCTGGCGCCGTGAGCGTCACCACCGACGACGCCGGCGGGTTTGTGCTCGACAATTCCTTGCTCCGAGTGGCGCTCGACGGCCGCGGCCTCATGACCTCGATCCGCGATGGCGATCGCCAGGTGCTCGCTCCCGGCGCCGTCGGGAACCTGCTGCAGCTCCATCCGGACACGCCGAACGCTTGGGATGCCTGGGACATCGACCCGTTCTATCGGCACCGCGCGCGCGAGCTGACCGATGGCACCGTCAACCCCGTCCCCGGCGGCGTGCGCATCGACCGGAAGTTCGGCAATTCGTCGATCAGCCAGGAGGTCACGCTCTCGCCCGGTGAGCGGTGCATCGACATCGACACCGACATCGACTGGCACGAACGGGAGAAGCTCCTCAAGCTGTGCTTCGACGTCGACGTCGCGGCCGATCGATCGGCGGCCGAGGTTCAGTTCGGCCATGTGATGCGTTCGACGCACACGAACACAAGCTGGGACGCCGCCCGCTTCGAGATCTGCGCGCATCGCTGGATCCACGTCGCCGATGCCGGGTACGGAGTGGCCATCGTGAACGATTCGACGTACGGACACGACGTCACACGGCGGCCACGGAACGGTGGCGGAGTCACGACTGTCGTGCGGCTGTCGCTCATCCGCGCGCCACGGCACCCCGATCCCGACGCGGACCAAGGTCGCCACCGAGTTCGTTGCGCGGTAGTGCCGGGTGCGCACACGGCGGACGCGATCCGCGAGGGGTACCGCATCAATCTCCCGGAACGGCGGGCGCCCGGTGCCACCGTCGCCCCGCTGGTCTCCGTCGACGACGACGGCACGATCGTGGAGTCGGTCAAGCTTGCTGACGACCGATCCGGCGCCGTCATCGTACGGATCTACGAGGGGATCGGACGGCACACTACGGCTCGAGTGCGCATCGCGTTCCCATTCGGTCGCGCGCAGTTGGTCGACCTTCTGGAACGACCGATGGCCGAGACGGAACTGTTGCGCGCCACCGACAATGAGATCACCCTGCGGCTGCGTCCATTCCAGATCGTCACGCTGCGCCTCTCGTAGCCGACACGTCAATTACGGCCAGCTATCCCCAGATGGCCACGTCGACCTCGTTGCCCTCTGTGTCAGCCAGCGTCCACCACAGCGGTGCATGTGCATCGCTCACAATGTGGCCACCCGCGGCCAACGCAGCCGCAACGCGCGCCTCGCCTTGGTCACGTGGGACGTAGAGGTCGATGTGGATGCGGTTGCGCTGCGGACGTGGCGCATCCATTTGCTGGAACCAGACCGACGGCCCGCGACGGAGCGGGTCGAGCACATCCTCCTCGCCGACCGGCTCATACCCGAGCACCGCCCGCCAGAACGGCCGCACTTCGGCGGTGACAAGCGCATCGATGGCAATCTGCACATGCTGCACAGCGGAGGGATCGGCGGGCGCGCCGACCTCGCGCGCGGCCGCGGAGATTTCACGAGCAATCTCAACGTCGGCATTGGTTAGGCCGCCAGGCTCGTGAGTGAACAGCCGGACGGAGACGCCCTCGCGTCGGAGGTCAACGTCGACATGGTGATTCGCGACCGCGGACACCTTGCTGATCGCGTGCACTAGCGCGGCACCGGTGCCGAATGACCCAGTTCGGAAGTACGCACCCGCCATGCCGGCTCCCCACAGCGCGCGCCAGTCCTCCACGCCGGCCGAATCATCGAATTGCTTGGCGGTCAATTGATCAGTCATGCGCGTGACGCTACTGAATCGCTCCACGCCGCGCTTGACCGATTCGTGCCGTGTGGCGCCGCGGTCTAGTCCGCTGTCCTGACGCCCTGATCGCCCGAACCATCACGTGCGACGGATGTGCTTGCGGCATCTGTCGGCTGACCGAGCGTTCGAGTCAGGTGCACCAGCATCGCCACGAACGTGACAAGCCAAGCCGCGACGGCGAACCAGGTCTCGACGGCTCCGGCGGTGTCGAGGCCGGGCAGGTGGTCGGCGGCGCCGAGGTAGCGGCACGCGACGCCGTACATGCCGAGCGGGAACACGATGCTCCACAGCGCTGGCTCGTAGCGCAGCGGGACGCGGTGGATGACGTGGCGCCAGACTCCGGCGGCGAGGAGCGCCGGAATCAGCCACGTGCCGAATGCCCAGAACGCGATGGACAATCCGGCCGCGATTTCGTGCGCCGCGGTCGCGGCCGGCGCGTCCGCCATCTGCACGATCTTCGCGCCCGCGACGACAGTGATCGCGGTGGCGCCCATTGCGACCCAGAACGGCGGCGTGAGGTCGCTGGGCCGCAACGGGTAGGACAGCAGCCGGGCCGCGACGAAAAGGCCCGTGCCACCGTAGAGAAACGCCCCAACCGACCAGGAGATGACCGCGAGCGACGCCAGTTCGTTCCGGCCGGTGTGGACGATCGGTTCCAGCGTGGCGGCAAGCACGGCCACCGACTGGCTGGCGACCACCCAGATGAACCAGGTGCCGTTAGCGTCCCGGAGGATCGGCCGGCGAGCGCGCCCGAGCAGCGCCATCCACGGTATGAGGTAGCCAAGCACCAACCACGCGAGGCTACCGACCGCCAGTAATACCAGCGCGGTCGCCCGGTGGCCGGCCGGCACGAGCCGTGTTCCGACGACATCGGCCGCGGCGACAAATGTAAACATCGCGAAGCCTCGGCGGGGATCGCGGGTGTCGGCCACGACGGCCGCGCGGTAGGCGGTGAGACGCCAGATGTTGAGCAGGATCAGGATGGCAAACGCGACGCAGGCGATCCAGAGCAGTACGAGCGACAGCCAGGTCACGTTCTCGAGCATCACCCCGACCGACACGATGCCGGTCGCCATTACCAGCGCGAAGTAGCCGGGATCCAGCCCGCGAACGTTCACTGCCGATCGGCGGCACAACGCGCGGACGCTACCCATATCAGTACGGAACCCCGATCTTGCGCCACTTGCGGCCACCCGTACCCGGCTCCGGAGGGCGCGTCGCCACGCGGCTGCGGTACACGATGTACGGACGCCATAGGTACCACAACGGATAGCTCCACGCATGCACGAGGCGGCTGAACGGCCAGACCGCCCAGATGATCCATGCGCTAGCGGCGTGCAACTGGTACACGAACGGCGCGTGCGCGATCGCGGACACGTTCGGCGAGCCGGAGAACAGACCACGGAACCACGGCGCGACCGTCGTGCGGTAGTCGTACCCGTGACCGAACAGATTCACGAAGAGCGTCGGCACGGTCCCGGTGATGATGATGACCAGTAGCAGGATCAGCGCGACATAGTCGATTCCCGATGTCGTGGCGCGGACCCGCGGCACGAACAGCCGCCGGCCGGCGAGCACCACGACGCCGCCGATCACGAGCACCGCGGCCAGCGTGCCGGCGGCGGCGGAGAACCAGCGGTACGCCTGCTCGGGGATGCCAATCGCGCGCGTCCAACGTTCCGGGATGAGAATACCGATGACGTGGCCGGCGATCGCGGCGAACGTGCCGTAGTGGAACACCGGTGAGCCCCACTTCAACAAGCGGCGCTCCTGCAACTCCGTGGATCGACTTGTCCAGCCGAATTGGTCGTACCGCCAACGCCACACGTGCCCGACGGCGAACACGCCGAGCGCGAGGTACGGCAACGCGACCCACCAGAAGATCTGCGCCGTTGTGGCGTTGTTCATCGCGCCACCGCCGTGTCGCTGTGCGGCGCGCGGGACGGATAGCCGGCGAGATAATCAGGCGGCGCAAATGGTTCGAGGCCGACCTGTTCGCTCGGCGGTCCGGACTCCCACGCGGCACGTACCCGGTCAAGCTCACGACGCCCGAGCCCCGGCAGCGCGGCGCAGACGGCCGCAACGACGTCCGCGTAGGGCGACTCCGCTTTCACCAACGCGCGACGTAGCAATTCGAGATCGGTACGATTCGCACGCAACAGCCGCTCGCCACGAGCGCACAGCGCCGCGAAGTCCAGCACCATCGGGAAGTAGTCCGGCAGCTCGTCGTCGCACGGAACGAAACCTGCGTCCCGGTACGCCGCCTTGAACACGAGCATCGCCATGCCGCGCTTGCGTGTGTCGCCGTACCGGTAGTACGTCAGGTACAGCGCGCAACGGCGGCGCAGATCAAACGTCTCCACGTAGTGCTGTGCGACGTCGAGCGGCGGTGTCACCCGCAGCCACGAGAGGAAGCGGCCGAACGAGTCACGTGTGGCGCGAGGTGCCGTGTCCGCGGCACACGCATCGAGTTCGTCGAGGCCGTCGAAGAGCGCCGCAGTGGGGTACTGCATCAGCACCGACCCGAGCTTGAACACACTGGCGCTCATGACGTCCCCGATTCGGGGAAGAGGTTAGGCGCCTCGCCGCGACCGTTCCAGCCCAACAGGTTGAAGTGGGTGCGGCCGTCGTCGCCGCGGAACGTTTGGCCCGCCGGGCGGTAGGAGTTGATGCCGTGCGGGCCGCTGCCGGGCGGGCCGTCGCCGCCCATGCCCGGGCCACCCTCCTCGTCGAGGCTGCAGAACAACTGCTCGTGCTGGCCCATCAGGCGACCCGCCTCCTCGGCGTGTGCCGGCGGGATCACGTAGCGCTCCTCATACTTGGCGATCGCGAGCAGACGGTAGAGGTCGTCGAGATCGTGCTCGGTCGCGTTCACTGACGCGGGCAATGTCTCGTCGGGCGCTAATCCGAGTTGTGCGGCGCGTTGGATCGCGCGCACCGCGGCGAGCTTGCGTAGCACGCCGCGCACCACCTCGCTGTCGCCCGCGGTGAACAGATTCGCGAGGTATTCGATCGGGATCCGCAGCGCGTCGATCGTGGCGAACACGTGGTCCGGGTCGCCCGGGTCATACCCTGCGGCGTGCACAACGTCGGACACTGGCGACAAGGGTGGGATGTACCAGACCATCGGCAGCGTGCGGTATTCGGGATGCAGTGGCAGCGCGACGCGGTGCCGTACCGCGAGTTCGTATACCGGCGACCGGGTAGCCGCATCGATCCAGTCGTGCGGGATGCCACTCCGCTCCGCCGCGGACTGCACGTCGGGATCGCGCGGGTCGAGGAACACGCCGAGCTGCGCCTCATACAGGTCGGTCACGTTCGGCGTGGTCGCCGCGTCGAGCACGCGGTCCGCGTCGTACAAGAACAGTCCGAGATACCGCAGCCGGCCAACGCACGTCTCCGAGCAGATCGTCGGCTGTCCCGCCTCGATGCGCGGGAAGCAGAACGTACACTTCTCCGCCTTGCCGGTGCGATGGTTGAAATACACCTTCTTGTAGGGGCAACCCGACACGCAGAATCGCCAGCCACGGCAGCGATCCTGATCGACGAGCACGATGCCGTCCTCGGCGCGCTTGTACATTGCGCCGGACGGACACGACGCGACGCACGACGGGTTCAGGCAGTGCTCGCAGATGCGCGGCAGGTAGAACATGAAGACCTGCTCGAATTCCAACCGGACGCGCTCTTCGAGGCCGGCCAGATTCGGGTCGTCGAGCGCTGTCGTCGGTGCGCCGGCGAGGTCGTCCTCGAAATTGCTGCCCCATCGGACCGTCATGTCGCGGCCGGTGAGTGCGGAAATCGAGTGCGCGCTTGGATTACGCGTGCCGAGCGGTGCGTCGATCACCGTCTGGTAGTCGTACGTCCACGGGTCGCCGTAGTCGTCGATCGTTGGTAGATCCGGGTTGTAGAAGATTGACAGGATCTTCCGCAGTCGGCCCCCGGCCGCGAGTTGCAGCCGTCCCTTGCGGTCCAGCGTCCATCCGCCATGCCATTGCGCTTGATCCTCGTATCGCCTCGGGTAGCCGATGCCGGGCTTCGTCTCGACGTTGTTGAAGTAGACGTATTCGGTGCCGGGCCGGTTGGTCCACACTTGCTTGCACGTCACCGAGCAGGTGTGGCAACCGATGCACTTGTCGAGGTTCATCACCATCGCGACGTTCGCCATCACCCGCATCAGTATTCGACCTCCTGGCTGCGCCTGCGGATGACGGCAATCTCGTCGCGCTGGTTGCCGGTCGGACCGTAGTAGTTGAACGCGTACGACAGCTGGCCGTACCCGCCGATCATGTGCGTCGGCTTGATGACGAGCCGGGTCAACGAGTTGTCGCCGCCTCCGTGCCAGCCGGACACCTCCGACTTCGGCGTCATCAGGTGCCGGTCCTTGGCGTGGTACATGAATACGGTGCCGGCGGGCATGCGGTGCGTAACCACGGCGCGGCAGACCACGACGCCATTGCGGTTGTACGCCTCGATCCAGTCGTTGTCGGCCACATCGATCCGGGCCGCGTCCGGTGGACTCATCCAGATCACCGGGCCGCCACGGAACAGCCGCAGCATGTGCAGGTTGTCTTGGTACTCCGAGTGGATCGACCACTTCGAGTGCGGCGTCAGATAGCGCACCGTGATCTCCGGTCGCCCTGGTGCGTCGAGGCCTTGCTCGCCGAAGTGCCGAGCGTAGTCAAGCGGCGGCCGGTACGTTGGCAGCCACTCGCCGTATTCCGCGATCCAGTCGTGGTCGAGGAAGAAGTGCATCCGACCGGTGAGGGTGTGCCATGGCTTCTTTCGCTCCACGTTCACCACGAACGGCGAGTAGCGTCGCCCGCCGGTCTCGCTGCCCGACCACTCCGGCGACGTGATCACCGCGCGCGGCTGGATCTGCGTGTCGGCAAAGCTGATCCGCTCCCCGGACCGCTCTTCGGCGAGGTCCGCCAGCCGTTGTCCGGTCCGCTGCTCGAGATCGCGCCAGCCGGCGACCGCGACCTCACCGTTCGTCGTACCCGACAGCGCAAGGATCGCCTCCGCCATGTGGACGTCTCGCGCGAGGGACGGCCGCCCGTCGCCGACTCCCCCGCGTACCAGGCCGTTGATCCGACCGAGTAGGTCGACCGCGCCGGATGGCATCCAGTTCACGCCCTTGACCGAGGTTCCGAGCCGGTCGACAAGCGGTCCGAGCGCGGCCATTTTCTCGGCTACCGCGCCGTAGTCGCGCTCGATCGTCACCAACCGCGGCATGGTCACGCCCGGAATGGGCGCGCAGTCGCCATGTTTCCAGTCCCGAGCCAATCCGCCGGGCTGGGCCAGCTCGTCGGCCGTGTCGTGCATGAGCGGCGCCGCGATCACGTCCGTCCGTACGCCGAGATGCTTCGCCGCGAGCCGCGAGAAGTCCTCGCCGATCGTACTGAACGCATCGAAGTCGGTGCGCGTCTGCCATGGCGGCGCGATCGCCGGATTGAACGAGTGCACGAACGGATGCATGTCCGTCGTCGAGATGTCGTGCTTCTCGTACCACGTGGCCGCCGGGAGCACGACGTCGGCGTACGTACATGTGCTTGTCATCCGGAAGTCGATGGTGGTCAGCAGGTCGAGCTTCGCTTGCGGCGCCGGTTCGCGCCAAGCCACCTCGGCCGGCCGCAACGCCGCTGGCGTTTCGGTGGCGCGCACCGCGTCGTCGACGCCGAGCAGGTGTCGCATGAAATACTCCATGCCCTTGCCCGACGAGCCGAGCAGATTCGCTCGCCACACCGTCATGACGCGCGGGAAGTTCGCCGGGCTATCCGGGTCCTCGCAAGCGAATCGCAGCCGACCGCCAGTCAGTTCGGCGGCCACGTAGTCCCCGACGGTCATGCCGGCCGCCGCGGCGGAATCCGCGATGTCCAATGGGTTGCGGTCAAACGCCGGGTGCGACGGTGTCCATCCCATGCGCGACGCCTGTGCGAGCGTGTCGGCGAACGCCTGCCCTTGGAACAGTCCCCGCCCTAGTGGGCTCGACAGCTCATCGGCGCCGAAGCTTTCGTACCGCCACTGGTCGGTGTGCAGGTAGAAAAAGGACGTCCCGGTCATGTGCCGGGTCGGTCGCTGCCAGTCCAACGCAAACGCGACCTGTTGAAAACCGGTGAGCGGCCGGACCTTCTCCTGGCCGACGTAGTGCGCCCACCCGCCGCCGTTGACGCCCTGGCAGCCGCACAGCATGGTGAGCGTGAAGAACGTCCGGTAGATCTGGTCGGAGTGGAACCAGTGATTCGTGCCCGCGCCCATCGTGATCATCGCTCGGCCGCGGGACAGTTCGGCGGTTCTCGCGAACTCGCGCGCCACGCGCGCGGCGGCCGCGGCGGGTACCGACGTGATCGCCTCCTGCCACGCCGGCGTATACGGCTGAGTCGCGTCGTCGTAGCCGGACGGCCACTGGCCGGGGAGCCCGTCCCGGTGCACCGCGTACTGCGCCATCAGTAGGTCGAAGACGGTGGTCACCCATCGGCCGCCGAGGTTGACGACGGGTACGCCGCGGCGGATCGTCGAGCCGCCCTCGGTTTCGCCGACGTCGAAGCGCGGCACGTCGACCTCGAGTGCCTTCTCGTGCCGGCCATAGATGCTCAGCACCGGCTCGACACCGCCGAGGTCCAGATTCCACTTGCCGCGGCCGGATTCGCCGTAGCGGTCGGCGAGCGTACCGTTCGGGAAGAACGGATCGCCGGTCGCCGCGTCGAGCATCACGGTCCGGAACGCAGCTCCCTCACTGGAAGCTCCCGCACTGGCATCGCCGAGATCCGCGGCGGTGAGGAATCGGTCCGGAACGAATGCCCCGTCGCGAGCGCGGAGTGTTACGAGGAATGGCAGATCCGTATACGTGCGCACGTATTCCTCGAAGTACGGCACCCGTCGGTCGCGGAAGAACTCCGTCAGGATCACGTGTCCCATCGCCATCGCGAGCGCGCCGTCGGTGCCCGGTGCGCACGGCAGCCAATCGTCGGCGAACTTCGTGTGGTCGGAGAAGTCCGGGCTCACCACCACGACCTTCTGGCCTCGATAGCGGGCCTCGGTCATGAAGTGCGCGTCGGGCGTACGCGTGATCGGAAGGTTCGTACCCCAGATAATCAGGTAGGCGGCGTTCCACCAGTCCCCGGACTCCGGCACGTCGGTCTGGTCGCCGAACGCCTGCGGTGACGCGATCGGCATATCGGCGTACCAGTCGTAGAACGACAGGATCGTGCCGCCGATCATCGACAGGAACCGGGTCCCCGCCGAATACGACACCTGCGACATCGCCGGGATCGGGGAGAACCCGACCACGCGATCAGGCCCGTACGCCTTGATTGTGTGTACGTGCGCGGCGGCAATGAGCTCGCTGACTTCATCCCACCCGGCGCGCACGAACCCACCCATGCCCCGGGCATCCTTGTAGCGCGCGGCTTTGACCGGGTCACCGACAATCTCGGCCCACGCCAGCACCGGGTCGTCGAGCCTCGACCGGGCCTCACGCCACAGTTCGAGCAGCGGCCCGCGCACATACGGGTATCGCACCCGCGACGGCGAATACGTGTACCACGAGAACGACGCACCGCGCGGGCACCCGCGCGGCTCGTACTCCGGACTGTCCGGACCTACCGATGGATAGTCGGTCTGCTGGGTCTCCCACGTGATGATGCCGTCCTTGACGTATACCTTCCACGAACAAGAGCCGGTGCAGTTGACGCCGTGCGTCGACCGGACTTCCTTGTCGTGGCGCCATCTCTCGCGGTAGAACTCCTCGGCACGGCGGCCGCCTCGCCGGTGCAGCTCACGGTTGTCCTTGGTGGGCGAACCGGGGGTAAAGAATTGCGCCTTGCGCAGCAACGACTCCACGGGCTCGCCGCCCGGCACCATGGGGGCCAGCCGTCCGGAACTCCGTCCCGCGTCTGGTTCGCCGGCGACGGAATGCGACGGCCCCGACGTCGCCATGCCGCCACCCCGCTTCCCACGCGTCCGCGGCGTCAACGCACCGTCGAGTGCGAGTGGCGTCCGGACAGACCGGACCTTCGCGTGCATTCGGGATCCTACCAACATGCGGTGATGGAAGCGGATAAAGTCCGCAACCGCCGCCGTCGATAACTCCGGATCGGGCGATCGGGTCGAAACTCGGCTTCCGCTCGCGTTTCGCTGCGCGCGGCGCCGAACACGACGATCGTGGGTGACTGTTCGGAGCCCACACGGATGGCCGAGGAGGGTACGGATGCGAGCGCAGATCGTCCGCCGACTACTGTCCGGAACAGCCCTGGTCGCCGTTGCCGGGCTAGCGGCGTGCACCCAGTCGGTACCCGGCGTCGGCACGGCCACGTCGGCACCGTCAACGCCCGGCGCGGACTCCCTGCAATCCGCCTACGTGCAGACGATCCGCACCGTGCTGCCCTCGGTCGTACTCATCCGTACGAGTCGCGATCTCGGCTCCGGCGTCGTCTTTGACAACAAGGGCAACATCGTCACGAACGCTCACGTGGCCGGGTCGGCAACGACGTTCCAAGTGACGCCGTCGGGTACGGCGAAGACGCTGCAGGCGACGCTCGTCGGCACCTTTCCGCCCGACGACTTGGCCGTGATCCACGTCAACGATGCCTCCGGGCTCAGACCGGCCAAGTTCGCGGACTCCAACAAGGTGGCCGTCGGTGACATTGTGTTGGCGATGGGCAACCCGTTGGGTCTCACGAGCAGTGTCACCAATGGGATCGTCTCGGCCGTCGGCCGTACGGTGTCGGAGCCAGCGAGTGAGGGATCGCCGGGTGCGACGCTGCCCGACACCATTCAGACCAGTGCGGCCATCAATCCCGGCAACAGTGGCGGTGCGTTGGTCAACCTTGCCGACCAGGTGATTGGCATCCCGACGCTGGCCGCGACCGACCAGCAGAACGGCGGAGCGGCGCCGGGCATCGGCTTTGCCATCTCCAGCAACATCGTGAAGGACATTGCCGGCCAGCTGGTCGCGAACGGGAAGGTCACCAACTCGCATCGCGCCGCGTTAGGGATCCGCGCCACAACCGTTGCTGGACCTAACGGCCAGCCCGCCGGCGCCGGAGTTGTCGATGTCACGCCTGGCGGCCCGGCCGAGAAGGCTGGGATCGAGGAGGGCGACGTCATCGTCGAGCTGAACGGTACGGCGGTGCGCGACACGGACGACCTCTCCGCGATCCTCGCGAACCTGTCGCCGGGACAGAAGACAACGGCCAAGGTGCAACAATCGGATGGTTCGACGGGCAACGTGTCCATCACGCTCGGCACGCTGCCGCCCTGATACGCCGGTCGTCTTGCGGATACGCGCCAGCAATCCGGCGGTGATCGATCAGCGACTGTGCACCGCGAGGGCTGAAATGCGGCGGCCGTTCGGGCCGTCGGTGACGAGATAGGTCGCGGTCAACCTGTTGATCTCCGTGCCATCGGCCCGCTGACGCGACAACGTTCCACGGTAGATGGCGGACACGGCGTTCAGGACCGTGACCTCGGAGGCCAGAATTTCGGTCCCCGCGTACCCGGCCGTACGCATGCCGTCGACCTGCTGCTGCAACACAGCAACGACCTGGTCATCACCGGTCAGCGGCATGAACCCGTCGTCGGTCGTAAGCAACAGCGGAACACCGTAGTACGCGAGCAGTGACGCGGGCTCACGTTCGCGCCGACCGCACGACGCAAACGCATCGAGGTACTCACCGAACCACCGGCTCACGTCGCCGTTGTCCACGGTCGGACTCCCTAGCGTTGCTGTCGGTCCATATGAGACGGTTCGGCGTTGCCATCGCGGTGCCCGTCAGTTCACCCCGATCTGCAGGCTGAAGTGCCCGACTTTGAACACAAACGAGCCGCCGCCGGTCTGGTGCACGATGTAGGCGAACAAGACGATGACCAGGATGAACGCGACGATCCAGAACAGCGTGATCACGAAGCCCGGGATCGCATGACTGCCGACTTTAGCCACAGCGAAACCATAGCGGGAAACGGTCCGATGGAGAAGATCACACACGATCCACAACGTGGGCGGCCGAGGCGTCGAGTGCACCGGGTCACTGCGGCTCCGGCAGAGCAACGGCCGCGACGTCCGGCGTCGACTGGCGGGGTGCGCCCGCCTCGACTGAGCTCACCAGCGCGAGAATGTCTAGCAGCCGACGAACCTCGTCCGCGACCGCCTCCCGCGCCGGACCGAGGTAGCGGCGGGGATCGACGACCGCCGGGTCGCGCGCCAACTCCTCGCGTACTCGTGTAGTCATTGTCTTGTTCAACTGTGTCGCGATGTTGACCTTCGTCATGCCGGCGTGCACCGCACCGCGCAGCAGTTGGTCAGGGACGCCCGACGAGCCGTGCATAACGATCGGCACCGGCAGGGCGGCGCGGATCTGTGCGACGAGATTCAGATCGATTTGAGCGTCGCGCGAGACCATCGCATGGCGGGTGCCTACCGCGACCGCTAGCGAATCAACGCCGGTTGCGTCGACGAACGCGGCGGCCTCGCCAGGATCGGTCCGCGCGTCGGGCGCGTGGGCACCGCCCTTGCCACCGCCGCCCTTGCCACCGCCGCCCTTGCCACCAACGATGCCGAGTTCGGCTTCAACGAAGGCTCCGAGCGCATGCGCCCGCGTGGTGAGCGCGGCGGTTGCCCGGACGTTGTCCGCGTACAGAAGCGCGGAACCGTCGAACATCACCGAGGTATAGCCGAGGTCGATCGCTTGCAGGCACAGATCCTCGCTGGTTGCGTGGTCAAGGTGTACGGCAACCGGAACGGCCGCCGTCTCAGCCAGCGCGATGCAGGCGAGGCTGATTGGGACCAACCCGCCGTGGTAAGCAACGGTGTTTTCGCTGACCTGCAGAATCACCGGGAGGATTGCGGCCTCGGCGCCGGCGACGATCGCCTCGGCGTGCTCGAGACAGATGACGTTGAACGCACCGACGGCGGTTCCGTTGGCGTACGCGGCGGACATCAGATCGGCCGTACGAGCGGTGGGCATGAGGATCGCTTCCTAGCTCGACGATTCGGGCTGACGTTGCCGCGTCACGTGGCACCGGTCCCGGGTACGGCCGCCGCGGGCACTTCGACCGAGGCACGCGGCAGCAGCGCACGCACCTCCGCCGGGCCCTCGATGTCCGGCTCGATGCGCGCGCAGCTAGCAGCGGCCGCACTCACTCCGATGCGTAGCGCGCTCGGGGCATCGGCTCCGCACGCGCGTGCTGCCACGAAGCCGGCGAGGAAGATGTCGCCGGAGCCGGTGGGGTTCACCGCCGTCACAGGCGGCGAGCGCACGAGCAGCTCTCGCGCCGCGTCGGCGTACAAGAGGCCTTGCTCCCCCAGAGTGACCACGACGGTCTCGACGCCCGTGTCGACCAGCCCCCGCATCTCGGCCAGGATCGGCTCGGGTCGGTCGGCATCCAGATCGCGGCGCACGAGATGGGCGAACTCCGCCACATTGGTTTTGACCATCGAAGGACTGGCGCCGACTGCGGCGGTGAGCGCCGCGCCACTGGTGTCCACGATGACTCGAGCGCCGGCCGCTCGGCCGCGCCCGATCATCTCAGCGTGAAAGTCGACCGGCAGGTCACGGGCGAGGCTGCCGCTGAGCACGACAATGTCGCCTGGCCGGCAGTGCGCAGACAAGCCATCCAGTAGCGCGGTCGCCTCTGCCGCGGCAATCGTCGGCCCGGGCTCGTTGACCACAGTCGACCTGCCGGTGGCCGGCTCGACAAGTACGAGGCTGATGCGGGTCTGGCCGGCAATGGCGATGTGGCGATCGGTCATGCCCTGCGCGACGCACGCGTCCCGAATGAACGTGCCGGTCCAGCCGCCGAGGAACCCGTGGACCGACACCTCGAGGCCGAGCCGACGGATGGCGCGGGCCACGTTGAGACTCTTGCCGCCTGCTCGATTGAGCACGTCGACCGACCGGTTCACCGCGTTGAGGTGCAGGTTGTCCAGGATCTCGAGCCGGTCGAGCGCCGGGTTTGGACCGACGACGTGGATCGTCGCCGGCGTAACGCCATGTCCACCGTTCGTGACGCTTCGGGACTCTGGCCAGGTCGCCGCGCGGATCAGGGACTCGAAGTCGGCGAGCACCGGCCACACGATACGCACCGATTTCGCCAGCGTCACGCCCGGCTGTGGGTTTCGCATCAGGCTCGCGTGCGTCCTTCCGCCGAGGCTCGCCATTGGTCTAGTGTGGTCGCTCAGCGATCGAAGGTGATTGAACGCGGCGTCATCAAAGCAGTTTCAATCACCACATGACACGGTTCGCCGCATCGTCGCGGCAGGTCGCATCGGCCACGACGGCGCCGCGGTACGGCTTACCGCCATGCGGACTCAGGAGGATGCATGAAACGACGGTACGGGGTCGTCGTGGCGCTGTGCGCGGCGACTGCACTGCTGACCATGACAGCATGTGGCAGCAGTGGTAAGGGTTCTTCGGCGTCCGGCACCACCACACTGAAGATCGTGGCGGCCGACTACGGCACCGGCCCGTCCAACACCAGCCAGATCTACTGGCAGGGCATCGCGGACGCGTTCCACCAGGCCAATCCGTCCATCACTGTCCAGGTGCAGACCATCAACTGGAACGACTTCGACAACCAGATCCAGACGATGGTGCAAAACAAGCAGTACCCGGACATCACCGAGGGCGACTACTTCGCGAACTACGCGCAAGAGGGTCTGCTCTATCCGGTCAGCGATGTGTTCAGCAACCCGTCGAACCTCTTGGGCGTGTTCAAGACGCTGGGCAGCTACAACAACGTCCAGTACGGCATGCCGTTCACGACTAGCTCGCGCACGCTGTTCTACAACAAGAAGCTGTTCACCGCGGCCGGCATCACGTCCGCGCCACAGACCTGGGCCGACGTCCAGGCCGATGCGGCAGCCATCAAGGCGAAGGGCAACATCGGATTCGGCCTGCCGCTCGGTCCGGAAGAGGCGCAAGCCGAGTCCCTGTTGTGGATGCTCGGCAACGGCGGCAACTACACCGATTCGAGCGGACACTTCACGATCAACAGCTCGCAGAACATCGAGACGTTCCAGTTCTTGAAGCAGTTGGTCGCCTCTGGCGACACCGAGCCGAACCCGGGCACGAAGAACCGCACCGACCTGTGGAAGCAGTTCGCGCAGGGCCAGATCGGAATGATCAACGGCTCGCCGGCACTGATCCCGATCATTCAGGCGGGCAAGGTTCTCTCCGACTCGGACTGGGCGTCGGTGCCGATCCCGGGCAAGACCGGTCCGTTGGCCACCACGCTTGGCGTCTGTGACTTCACCGCGGCGTTCAAGAACGGCAACACCAGCAAGCAGGCCGCCATCAAGAAGTTCCTCGACTTCGCCTACTCGGACACCTATCAACTGCAGTTCGACAAGGAATACGACCTGCTGCCCGCCACGAACTCGGCGACTCAGCAGCTGTCGTCCGACCCGGTGTTCGGGCCGTTCCTGAAGGCGCTGCCGCAGGCCGTGCAGTATCCGTCCAGCACCGCGTGGGCGGCGACGAAGACGCAGATCCAACAAACGATTGGCACCGCCATCACCGGTGATCCGAGCAAGGTGCTCGGCGCGATCCAGCAGACGGCGACCAAGGGCTAGACCGCCCGAACGCGCCCCGGCCTCGACGGTTTGGTTCCGTCGAGGCCGGGGCAACGATGTCCTGACTGCAACGGGTGATCCGAGGGAGACAGATGACCCAGCAGCTTGTGTCGACGGTTCGGCCGCGCCGGAAGACTCGTCGGCGATTCCAGGAGGCATTGACGCCGATCCTCTGGATCGGGCCGGCGCTGGGCCTGATCGCTGTCATCGTGCTGTGGCCGGTTGTCGTGCTGTTCCAAACGTCCTTTCAGCACATCAGCCCGGACGGGTTCGTGTTGGGTTCGGCCGGTGGCAAGAACTTCTCGAATCTCTTCGACGAGCCGGACCTCAACGGCGTACTCATCCGTACGGTGATCTGGGTCGGCGCCGTGGTCATCGTGACAATGGCCATCTCGATGCTGCTGGCGCAGGTATTTAACGCACGGTGGCCGGGCCGCCGAGTGGCGCGTTGGGCACTGATCGCACCGTGGGCCGCGTCGGTCACCATGACCGCGCTTGTCTTTCGATGGGCGCTGGACGCCAACAACGGTGTCATCAACGTCTTCCTGCACCAGATCGGCCTGATCAAATCGTTCAACTCCAACGCGGCCGACTGGCTCGGCCGGCCGTCGTACGCATTCGCGTGGATGATCGCGGTCGCGGTGTTCGTATCGCTTCCGTTCACCACGTACGCGCTGCTGGCCGGTCTGCAGTCCATCCCGGGCGACATCTACGAGGCGGCGCGAGTCGACGGTGCCACCCCTTGGCAGATGTACCGGCGGATCACCCTGCCACTGCTGCGCCCGGCGTTCCTGGTCGCCGCGCTCATCAACATCATCAACGTTTTCAACTCGTTCCCGATCATCTGGGAGATGACGCGCGGCGGACCCGGGCATGAGACGAGCACCACCACCACGTTCCTCTTCCAACTCAAGCAGAGCTTCATCGGAGAGTCGGCCGCCATGTCCGTCATCAACTTCGCGCTCATCGTCGTAGTGGTGCTGGCATTCCTGCGGGCGTCTCGGTGGCGGGAGCAGGTGAGCTGACGTGACCGTCGTCGCGGATCCACCCGCACAAGCCCCGGTCGCGGTCACGCCGGCACGCGCGGAACGACGCACACTGAGCGCGAAGCGGCTGTGGCTCGCAGTCGCTGGATACGTGGTGGCATTGATTTTCATCCTGCCGTACGCAGAGATGGTCATCTCCGCACTGCGCCCACCGAACGAGTTGCTCGGCCGCAACTACCTGCCGAAGCACTTCGACTGGTCGAACTTCACCACGCTGTGGTCGACCGGGTTCGGGGCGAACCTCGGCGCCAGCCTGCAGATCGCCGGCGGCTCGACGGCACTGGTGCTGCTGGTTGCGCTGCCGGCTGGTTACTACACCGCGCGGCATCGCTTCCGCGGTCGGGCGTTCTTCCTCCTGCTGGTCCTGGCAACGCAGATGTTCCAGCCGGCCGCACTGCTGGTGGGCATCCAGCGCGAGTTCACCCGCTTCGCGCTGCCGAGCCCGTTGTTGTCTCTCATCCTGGTCAACGCCGGCTTCAACATGGCGTTCGCGGTATGGATCCTCAACGCGTACTTCTCCTCGATCCCGCACGAACTCGAACAGGCCGCGATGGTCGATGGAACGACCCGGCTTGGTGCGGTCGGGCGGATCACGTTGCCACTGGCCATGCCGGGCATCGTGACCGCGATCATCTTCACGTTCATCAGCGCCTGGAACGAGCTACTCGTCGGGCTGACGCTCACCGGCGGTGCGCCGAACTCGGACGTGCCGCTCACGGTCGCCATCAACAACTACATCGGGCAGTACTCAATCGACTGGGGTCACCTATTCGCCGGGTCGGTCATCGCGACCATCCCGGTCATCGTCCTGTTCGCGTTCATCGAGGGACGCGTCGTCGGCGGCCTGACCGCCGGCTCGATCAAGTAGCCGGTTCCATCAGGTAACCGGTTCGATCAGGTAGCCGGTTCGATCAAGTAGGGAGCCGTCCGGAGCATGTCCTTCGCCACCACCGAGATCGCCAGCCAGCCCGAGATGTGGATGCGCGCCGCGGCAATGGCAACCGATCCCTCGGTACGAGTCGCGCTACCAGCCCAAGGCGAACGGGTCGCGATCGTCGGCTGCGGCACGTCGTACAACGTCGCCCAGGCCTGCGCCGCATTGCGCGAGCGGTCCGGTCACGGTGAGACCGACGCCTTCGCGGCGTCGGAGTTTCCGCGTGGACGTCACTACGACCGCGTCGTCGCCGTCTGCCGCTCGGGCACCACAACTGAGATGATCAACCTCGTCTCGGCCACCGCTGGGACCACCCGCACCACAGCGCTGAGTGGGTCGGCGGATCTGCCGGTGCCGCGGCTCGCCACAGACGTCATCGCACTGCCGTTCGCTGACGAGCAATCGGTGGTGCAGACACGTTTCGCGACGACCGTGGTGGCGCTGTGGCGGGCGTATCTCGGTGAGGATCTGATCCAGGCGGTAGGCGACGCGACCGCCGAGTTGCATGAGCCGGCACCGACGGCATTTGCCGAGCAGTACACATTCCTCGGCACCGGTTGGACGATCGGCCTCGCTCACGAGGCGGCACTGAAGCTGCGCGAGGCGGCCCAGCTGTGGACGGAGTCGTACGCGGCGATGGAATATCGGCACGGCCCGATCAGCATCGCCGACCACCGGTGTTCGGTATGGGTATTCGGCCACGCGCCAGACGGGTTGGCCGAACAAGTCATCGCCACCGGTGCGAGGCTCGAGATGACGTCGGCCGACCCGCTGGCATTGCTCGTCCGAGCGCAACGAACCGCGGTAGCGATTGCGGAGGCGAAGGGGCTGGACCCCGACACTCCGCGCGCGTTAACCAGATCCGTGATCCTCAACCACGCGTAGCAGGCCAGTCGCCCGATCGTTTATCGCCAGACCTCCCGGGTAGGCAGCCGGTATGAAGACCACCTGGAAGCCATTCGAGAAGCATGGCCAGCTGACCGAGCGGTCCGATCTTCCGGATTCGGTCTATGCGTTCCCGAAGCACCGGAAGGAACCCCTCACCGACGAACGTCACGTTCGCGCCGCTCTCTCGCGCTTCGATCAAGTGCAGGACGTGACGGACTCTGATCGAGAACTAGCGTTCGCCAACATCCGAGCTGCAGCGAAGCACTACGACGTCGACATTACGGAGTCGGACTGGCGGCAGCTTGGCAAGCGGCCGCATACCGACAACCCCGCGCACAGTTCCGGTTGATGATCACAGCCGGCCGATGATCACAGCCGGCCGATGATCCCAGCCAGCCGCGCGAAATCACCAACTTTCGGCGATCGCCGATCAGCCGGCCGTCGGAGAGCGTAATCAAGACATGAAGGCCGGTACGTGTGCCTGCGCGCGCACCGGCGGCGGGAAGCCGCACGCGTCACCAACATCCCACGGGCCACAAACCGGATGCCGATATCCGAGCAAGGAGAACGGACATGGCACGCAATGGCACGCGGATTGCGATCGTCGCCGGCGCAGCCGGTGCACTTGGCCACGCCACGACTGTGACGCTGGCGGCCGGCGGCTCGACGGTCGTGGCCGTCGACCGTAACGAGTCGGGTTTGCACGACCTGCCGGCCAACGTACGGCGTGAGGTCGCTGATCCCACCGATCCGGCCGCGGTCACGAAGCTCATCGAGCGGATTGCCGACGAGTTCGGACCGCCAAACGCACTGGTAAACACGATCGGCGCGTTCGTTCCGGCGGACGCGCTCGACACGACGCCGGACATGCTGCGGTCGATGATCGACGTGAACCTGACACCGGCGCTGTGGTTGAGTCAGGCGGTCGCGCCGCACATGCGCGAGCAAGGATCCGGCGCGATCGTGCACGTTGCTGCCCGGCCAGGTGTCGAGCCGTCCGGTGGCGCGGCCGCGTACGGGGTGAGCAAGGCGGCCCTCGTGCACTTGACACGTACCCTCGACGTCGAGCTGCGTCCGTACGGGATCCGCGTCAATGCCGTTGCGCCACAACTCATCGACACCGCCGCGAACCGCGCCGCGTTTCCCCCCGACGCGATGACTAAGGCCGTCGCACCGGAGGCGATCGCCGACGTGATCGCATTCCTCGTCAGCGACGCGGCCGCACCGGTAAGCGGAGCGATCCTCCCGACGTACGGCGTCTGAGCGCGCAGCTAACCAGCCGACGCGCCGGGATCGGGATGAGCGGATCCGGATCCGAGGCCCGGCAACCGAATCAAGGCCGCTACGCCGATCGCCACTACGACTGCGGCGAACACCTGTCCCGCAACGAGTAGACCCCACAGCTGGGTGGCCGCGCCGAGACCGATCACCGGCAGCGAGATGCCCAGATAGCAGATGACGAAGAAGCTGGCCGCCGCCGCTGCGCGCTCGGTCGGCGGGCTGGGCCCGGTGGCCTGACTCAACGCGGCGTGGAAGCTCATGCCCTGTCCCGCGCCGGCGACCAGGCCGCCGACGACGAGGACCGGAATCGACCGTACGTGTAGGCCGGCACCGACGACGGCTGCGCCGACGCTGAGCGCCAGGACGCCGGACATCAACGTGGTACGCGGTGGCGTCCGCATGGTGGACAGTTGCCCGGCTGCGGACGCGGCGAACACCGAGAACACCACCAGCCCGGTGCTGATCGGCGCCTGTTGCCCGAGCCTGTGAAGGAACGACGGCGTCACCGCGGTGAACAGACCCAGAACGGCGAAGCCAGCGAACCCAACCAGACCGTTCGTGTTTGCCTGCGCCAGCACGGCGCTAAGGGGCAGCGGCGTTATCAATGCCCGGTGTCTGGGCGTACGCGGGACCGTCTCGGGTACCGCCGCGATGGCCGCCGCCGCCGCGACCAGCGCGACAAGATAGATCACGTAAATCAACCGCAGCGGGTCGTCGATCGCTTCCAACAGGAGCCCGCCGACCAGCGGTCCGAGTCCGAGTCCACCGATCTGGGCCATTGCGGCAATCAGGCCGGCGAGCGATGCCCTGCGGGATCCGACCGCATCGCGGATAGCGGCGGTCGCAGTGCCGGTCATGATGCCGGCGCTGAGCCCGGAAAGCACGCGGCCAACCAGGAGCAACACGATGCCGGTGTGCCCGCGGACGCTGTCCGCAAAGATGAACACCGCGGTCGATACGCCGGCAACCGCGATCGAGGCAAACAGCGTCGGCCGTCGGCCGACGACGTCCGAGACTTGGCCCAACAACACCAACGTCGCGAGCACGCCGACGGCGTAGACGGCGAAGACCACGGTCTCCGTGAGCTGCCCGAAACCGAACTGGTGCTGGTAGTCGGGATAGAGCGGCGTGGGCAGCGTGGTGCCCAGCATGGTGACCACGAAGATGTAGACCAACAGGCCGATCGACCGCACCGACGGCGTACGCCGGCCGCCGGTGGTTACCGCCACTCTGCGAGTATGGCCAGCTCGAGCCGTTGCCGGGCGAAAAGCCGCAATCGAGGGCACGCCGCATCTACGGCACGACGGTGACGCCCGCCGACGACGCGCCATTGGTGGCCCTCAAACCCAGGTGCGTCGACCTGTCACCATGGCCGCACGCGATGGTCTGACCCGTTCGGCTGCTGTCGCCGGGGCGACACATATCGGCGGTAAACCGACTGGCGGGCTTGCGCGTCGTATTCACACCAACATTCCACGGGCGGTCCGATGGGCCGCCGGGAGGACATCATGAGCATGCGTCGCGTACCGCTGATTCTCGTTGCCGTTGCTGCCTTGGCCGTGGGCGCGTGCTCCCGGCAGCCCGGTTCTACTGCCGCGCCGGGTGCCACGTCGCCCAACGCGACGGCACCGTCCACTGGCGGCGTCCAGGCGACCACGCCCGCACCGCCGACCAAGGAACCGACCGCGAGCCCGGCCGAATACCGGGTCAGCTACGGCTGGGCCGTGCCGTCCAAGCTTGTCACCATCAATCACCCGCTGACCGCGCCAATTGCGCAGCCGCCCGCCCCGCCGCTGCCGTACCTTGTCGCGATCTACGTGGGTGACCACCCGGAGGCCAGCCCGAAGTACAGCCGGATCTCCTTCTACTTCCGGGGGGCGTTCCCGTCGTACAACTTCGAGTACGCCAAGCAGGTGCTCGACGAGGGTCGCGGTGAGCCGATTTCGCTCGAGGGCAACAGCTATCTCGGCATCCACTTCGTCGACGCGCAGGCACACGATGGTGCCGGCAAGTCGACGGTCAAGACATCGCCGAAGTCACACATCGGCTTCCGCAATCTGACGAGTTACGGGTTCGGCGGCGACTTCGAGGGCCACGTCACGTACGGCCTCGGCATCCAGGTCGCACCGAACAGCGATCAAGTGCTCGCAATCCGCGCCGGAGAGCTGAAGAAGCCGGACGGTTCCGGGGACTTCTACTACGTCGTCCATTTCGATGTACGAAACGGCTGAGGTCCGCCTCGATCACACCGAAGCGTCGGTGATCGCCTAACGGTCGCCGCGCACCACGTGGAACTCGATGCGATAGACGAGCGTGTCATCGGTGATCGGACGGGCGTGCGCGGCACGTTGCCGCAGTGACTCGCGATCACGCTCGCCCGCCTCACGGACATCAGTCGCGGTCACCGCGGAGAACGGCAGCAGTTCGACCAAGTCGACTTCGATGACGACGCCGGCCGTCGCGTACCGACCACCGGCCTTCACCTTCGGGCGGCTCCAGAGCCTGATCGACACCGTGATGTCGCCGCACGCGACTGCCTCACGAAGGTCCTTGCTGAACATCACGACGCAACCCTAGGGCGTAGCGGCGGCCGACGACACGCCGACTGAACCGCGGCACCGCTGACCGACGCTTGCCGCGTACCCGTCAAGGTTTGGTCTGCCTCAACCGCGACGTGCCGGGTCGGCCTGGCTAGTAGCGTTTCCGTGTGGCTGATCGGGTGCCCGACGACCTGCTGGCTATCGCCGAGGCGATGCTTCCCGGAACATCGCTTTCGGGCGCGGCCGTGACCGAGGGCTCGCATCACCACGTCGTGCTGCTGCCCGGTGTCGCCGCGATCCGGATCAGTCGCCACGCACGTGCCGCGGCCGCGCTGCCTCGTCGGACACGGTTGCTGCAACTGATCGCGGCGGCCGGAGTGCCGTTCGCGGTACCGGAGCCGCTGACCCCGGTCACGACGTTCGACGACCGGGCCGCGGTTGCCGTTTCGTGGATCGGCGGTACCGGCCGGCATCGGGACGCGGCGGATCCGGCGAAGCTCGCCAGTTTGTTGCGATCGCTGTCCGACGTGCCGATGACGTCGGAACTGCGCGCTGTGCTCGATCTGCCCAACGAGGACTCTGCCGGCCGGCCGTGGCCCGAGTTCCTCGCCGAGCAGGTCATTCCGCGACTGCCGATACGTTGGCGGGACGACGGCCGACGCCGTCTGCACGCTGCACTGGACCTGCCAGCGGTTGCGGCCTCGCTCGTGCACGGCGACCTGGGCAGCACAAATGTGCACTGGGGGCCCGACGGCGAGATCGCGGGTGTGTTGGATTGGGATCTCGCGCGCGCGTTCGATCCCGCACTCGATGCCGCCCTGTTGAGTTGGTTCGGCTGGGAGTCCGTTCGGAAGGCCGTCGACTCGCAGACATATCGTCGCGCCGAGATCTGGGACGGACTGTTTGGTTCCGAACACTTCATCGCCGTGCTCAACGGCATCGCGGACCAGGACGTCGACCGCTTCGTCCCGTACCTGGTTGCTTGGCTCGACAACCACGCCTAGTCCGCGAGCCGCTCGCGGCGACGGACCTCCGACCCTCCACATGCGGCCCACAGGGCGGACACAGATTTGTTGTGCCGCACACCGTTACGCAACCGACCGTTTGCCTACCCGCCGGCCGCCACGGTGAGGCTCAAGGGCCTGCGGATCCTAGATCCTCGACCTTGCAGGAGGTTAAGAGTGGCTATCTCTCGTCGTCAGGTCCTCACCGGCGGCGCCGCCGCGGGTGTCGGTCTGTCCGTGGCCGGCATCCTGCCGAGCCTCAGTGAGTCGGCCGTAGCCGCCACCGGACCCGGCTTGCGCCGAGCCGGCGACCAGTCGGGTCAGCGCCCATTCCCCCCGTTGGAGGATGACCCGCACGGCATCCTCGCGCTGCCGGCCGGATTCGCCTACACCGTCGTCACCCGCGAGGGCACCACGGATATGTCGTTCGGGCAAGGCAAGACGCCGGCCTTCCACGACGGCACCGGCGTCGTGTCCGCTAACCACAACCGGATGACCATCATTCAGAACCACGAAATGACACCGCACATGTCCGCCTTTGGCGTCCCGCACATTGCCGGTACGGTCTACGACCCAGGCGCCGTCAATGCCAGCGGCTGCACCGTCATCACCACCGACGGTGCGGGCCGGCATATTGACGAGTGGGTCGGCATCTCG